>PHEO01000285.1 GCA_002841195.1 Alphaproteobacteria bacterium HGW-Alphaproteobacteria-11 | reverse complement strand
GGCCGATCAGCATGTTGTCGCCAAGGCCGATGAAGGAAAGCGCCCAGTCGGCATGGGTGACGATCCAGTCGAGCCCGCCATTGACGAAGCCGTTGGTGCGCAAGACCGCGATCAGCGCATAGGTGCGGATCAGCAGGTTGGTCCAGAAGGGCAGGATGACGAGCAGCAGCAGCCACATCCGCATGGTCGGCTTCGAAAAGACGATGGCAATGGCGACCGGGAAGGAAACGACCAGACAGATGAAGGTCGTCGCCGCCGCCATCCAGATCGACTTCCAGAAGATGCCGAGATAGATCGGCTCCAGCGCGCGCGCATATTGCTGCAGGTTCCAGTCCAGCGTGATGTCGACGACGCCGGTCTTGGTGCTGAAGCTGTAGAGCCAGATCAACGAAAGCGGAATGATGAAGAACGTGACCAGCCAGAAGGTCGGCGGCACGATGGCGGTCCAGAAAGTCCGGACCGAGTTCTTCCAGTTTTCCATCTATCGAACCCCCCACAGGGCACGCGGTACTGTTGCGGCGGTTGAGTATAGCAGGTTCGCATACCTGTCGAACCGCTCAAACAACCCCCCACACGTCATGGCCCGGCTTGTCCGGGCCATCCACGTCTTTCTCTCTGTCGTGCAGGAAAAAGACGTGGATGACCCGCCCTCCTTTGGAAACTAGATGGGCGGGTCATGACGCCAATGGAAAATGCAGCGTCATGACATCTGCCGAAAAAAAGGGCGGGCAGTTTCCTGCCCGCCCCGGCGCCACCCTCAGGCGGCGTTGATCTTGGTGCAGAGGTCTTCGCGCATCTGCGAAACGTCCTCGCCCAGATATTCGGCGAACTCGGAAACTTCCACCACGTCGTCCGGCGGGAAGATGTCCTCGTTCGATTTGTAGTCCTCGTCCATCAGCTCGTAGCCGGCCTTGTTGGGCGTGGCGTACTGGATGTAGTCGGTGATCAGCTGATTGGCCTCGGCGTCGTGGATGTAGTTGATCAGCGCATGGGCGTTGTCGACATTCGGCGCATTGGCGGGGATCGCCAGCACGTCTTCCCACAGGATGCCACCCTCCTTCGGGATCACATAGTCGACGTCGTCGTCTTCGGTCATCAGCTGCACGATGTCGCCGTTGTACTCCATCGTCACGTCGACTTCGCCAGCAGCCAGAAGGTCCTGGCCGTTATCTTCGGCAAAGGCCTTGATGTTCTTCTTCTGCTTGATGATCAGGTCGGCGGCTTCCTCGTTCTCGGCCTTGTCGGTCGAGTTCAGCGAATAGCCGAGATATTTCAGCGCGCAGCCCAGCATTGTGCCGCAATCCGACAGGAGTGCGATCTTGTTGGAATACTCGTCGCTGTCGTACAGATACTTCCAGCTGTCCGGTACGCCGCTGACCGCCGACTTGCGGTAGCCGATGCCGACCGTGCCCCACATATAGGGCAGCGAGTATTTGCGGCCCGGATCGAAAGGCGTGTCCAGGAAGCGCGGGAAGATGTTCGCCATGTTCGGAATCTTCGAATGGTCGAGTTCCTGCAACATGCCGGCCGCGTTCATGCGCGGCACCCAGTCGTTCGACGGCACGATCACGTCATAGGCGACATTGCCGCCGCGCATCTTGGCGAAAAGTTCCGAAACGTCGGCAAAGGTGTCGACCGTCACGCTGATGCCGGTCTCGCCGGTGAAGTCGTCCAGCGTCGTTTCGCCGATATAGGTGTCCCAGTTGGCGAACACCACATTGCCCGCGCCCTGGGCGCGCGCGAATTTGGGCATCGCGGTCAGGCTGATGCCGACCGCGGCTGTTCCCGTCATGAACTGCCGGCGCGAAAGCGCCTTGATCAGTCCGGCCATGCCTTTTCTGCGATTCATGCTTGTCGTCCTCCGGTTTTCCATTGCTGGCGATTGCCCGCATCTGGCGTCTTGCTGCTCTCGCGCAGCTCTCGTGTGTCTGGACCCCTCCCCGCGGGGCGCGGATGGCGTCCGTTGGGTTAATCAGTGTTCATCGGTTTTCCGGCCAGTGCAAGCAAAGCCGGGACATTTCGCGCCGGTGCAAGTGCCGGTGTCGAGAATCCTAAACAGTGGATCGTGGCCGGATCGTGGCGGCTTTCCGCGGTGCAAGATGAAAAATCGGTCATGTTCGCGCCGCCGCCCTTGCGCCGGGCCGGGTGCCGCCCAAGATAGCGGTGGCGGCGTCAAATGACATATGAGATGCCATAATTTCGATATGCCGGTATCCCGGGCCCCTCATCCATGAAGGCAGAAAATCCATGATCGACCTTTACACCGCCTCGACGCCCAATGGCTGGAAAGCCTCCGTCACGCTCGAGGAGCTCGGCCTCCCTTACAATGTCCATGCCATCGAACTTCAGAAGAACCAGCAGAAGGAACCGGCCTTCCTGAAACTCAATCCCAACGGGCGTATTCCGGCGATTGTCGATCGTGACGAAGGCGATTTCGCGGTCTTCGAATCCGGCGCGATCATGCTCTACCTTGCCGAGAAAACGGGCAGGCTGATGCCGGCGGATGCAAAGGGCCGCTCGCGCGTCGTGCAATGGCTGATGTTCCAGATGGGCGGCGTCGGTCCGATGATGGGCCAGGCCAATGTCTTCTTCCGCTACTTCCCCGAAAAAATTCAACCCGCCATCGACCGTTACCAGAACGAATCGAAACGCCTCTTCACCGTTCTCGACGGCCATCTCGCGGCGCATGAATATCTCGCCGGCGACTATTCGATCGCCGACATCGCCAACTGGTGCTGGGTGCGCACGCATAAATGGTCGGGCGTCGAGATCGACGACCTGCCGCATCTCCAGCGCTGGCT
>PHEO01000284.1 GCA_002841195.1 Alphaproteobacteria bacterium HGW-Alphaproteobacteria-11 | reverse complement strand
GTGGGCGGCAACTGTTTACCGCGCTGGCCGATGTGCATTCGGTCGCCGGGCTGGTCGATATCAACTCGGCCTCGCTCAAGATGCTCAACGGCGCCACGCTGCGGGCCGATGCCGGGCAGGTGCTGATCGCGACCGATGGCGACGCGCTGGTGACTGGCATCACCTCGGGCAGCAATGCTGCCGATGCGGTGAAGGTCAATGCGGGCGGCCGGATCTTTGCCGGCACGCTTGACCCGCGCACCGATATTACCGCTATGGCGGCGGGGGCCGGGGTTGTGCTGACCGCTGGCCTCGGGATCGGCGACAAGACGCAGGCGAATGCGACCGCGCTGGATAATGCGGTCACCGACCTGGCCAACCCGCTGCGCATCCGCACCAACACGCTTGCGGCGACCGCAAACGACGGCGGCATCACCCTTGCCGCGCTGACCGACATGGTGCTGAGCAACCTGCAAGCGCCCAACGGCCCGATCAGCGTGGAAGGCGATGGAACGCTTGACATAACGCTTGCGCAAAGCGGTGGCAGCCAGCGGTTCATCGCTGATGGCGATCTGGCCTTCGTTGACCTGCAAACCACCGGTATTCCGGCGGTTCCGGGGCCGGAAGACGTGGGCGACATTACCCTGACTTCGGTGCACGGCAACGTGCTCGGCGGGGCGTTCAATGCCCATGGGTCGGCCTGGCTCAGCGGCGATGTGGTAACCTTCGACACCGGCACGACCGGGCTTGACGCAACCCTCACCTCGGGGCCGGGGGCGGTGAACATTCTGACCAGCCTCAATGCCGGGCGCGATGCCTATATCACCGGCAACGGCGTTTTCTTCGACACCATCATTGCCGGGCGCAACAGCACGATCTATTCGACCGGCGACATCATCGGCGAGCTTGAGGAAGCGGGCGAGACGCTGATCAACATCGCGGGCTTTGGCGATGGCAACTCGGGCATCCTCGATGTCAAGGTGATGCGAGCCAAGAATATCGAGTTGCAGGCCACCGGCACGCTCGATGTCGGGGTGATAGAGGTGGGCCAGAACCTGACCTTGCGCGCCGATATCATTCGTGCGCTCGACGTCACGCAGGTGCCAAGCGGCCCCGACCCGCTTAATGTCACGCTTTCCGGACCAAACGGCACGGCGGCGACATTCGCCGAGGTGAATATCGACGCGCCTGCGGGCATCGTGATGCCCTTGCTCCACGTTTCGGAAACGCTGCTGACGACCACTGCAGAGTTTGTCAATATTCTCAACGGGATCGTGCCGATCCAGGGCGGTTCGCCAAGGGCGGGCACCCTGCTGCTCAGAACGCCTCTGCAAACGGTCTTTGTCGATGACCGCTCGCAAACGCCCAAATCCAACCCACCAAGCAATGTGCAGATGTTCCTCAACGGGAACCCCTTCACGCTCCGGCTTGATGGCACCGCAACGGCGACCAATTCGTTCGTTGTTGTCTATGACGCTACGGTGCAGGTGACTGACCTTCTGGGCCTGCCGTTCCCCGGCATCAGCCTGGTGCGCGACACGATCCGGAACATGCGCGAGGCGGGCGACCCGATCATTCTGCCCGGCGCGTTCGGCTCAACGCCGCTGGAGGAGGAAGACGACGATCTTGAACTTGCGGACCTGAACGGAACAGTGGTGGAAATCGACGGGGTCGCCTATAACGTTTTCGTGCGCGGCAACGGACCGGCGGTGCTTTTGCGGCAATGACGACTTCAGCGGAATACCGCGAGTCAACCAAAACGATGGGGCAGTGACGATGGCAGGCAAAGACAAGAAGCCGAGGGCGCGGCAAGCGACCCAGATAGCCGCTCTGGCGCTTGGGGCACTGTGGCTTTTGGCAGGCACCGCCGCGCTGGCGTTGTCACCGCCCGAAGGCGACCTTTCGGCGCGCATCGCGGCGGAAAGCGCGCGCATGCTGCAAGCCACCGACGATGCCGCAAATGTGCGCCAGCAAGGGCCAGGCGTGGTGTCGGACCCGCTAAACCGGCGCGATCTGCCGCCGCCCGGTGGCCCCACGGTGCTGTTGAAATCCGTCACCTTCACCCCGGCGTCGGCGTTTTTGTCAGACTCCGAGCTTGCCGCGATCCGGGCGAAATACATCGGGCGACGGGTCGATTTTTCCGGTCTGTCGGAGCTTGTCCGTGACGTGAATGATCTTTACGCCGAAAAGGGCGTGGTGACCGCGACCGCAATTCTTGGCCCGCAGAACGTTGAAGGCGGCGATCTGGTGATCAGCCTGATCGAGGGGCAGCTTGGCGTGGTTGCCGTGGTGGGCGAACACCAGACCCGCACCAGCTTCATCACCAACCGGGTCCGTTTTGCGCGGGGCACCACAGTCGACGTGCCCACGGCGGCAAAGGACATCAGCTTTTTCAACCAGACCAATCGTGCGCAGTTGCGCCTGTTGTTGCAGCCGGGCGCGGCGTTTGGCCTGACCGATCTGGTCTTCGGCATCACCGAACCCGCGCCGCAGCAGGTGCAGTTCTTCCTCGACAACAACGGCGTCGCCTCAACCGGCGATATCCGCGCATCACATATCTTCCGCCGGTACGGGTTGCTGGGCGTTGATGACACCTTCCTTTTGTTCCTTGAGGCGACCGAGGGTAGCCGGTCGGCGACCGCACGCTATGATTTTTCGCTCACGCCGATCGGCACAAGGTTAAGCTTCAGCGCCACGGCGTCGAATTACAATGTGGTCGCGGGGCCGTCGGTCGGGCTTGATTTGACGGGCAGGGCGCAATCGACCTCGTTTACCGTGACGCAGCCGATCTATGCCAGCGACCGTTTCGTGCTGCAGGCCACG
>PHEO01000063.1 GCA_002841195.1 Alphaproteobacteria bacterium HGW-Alphaproteobacteria-11 | reverse complement strand
CCGCCTCACCGCCCGGGGCTGGAAGGCCCGGATATCGCTCGATGAGGGGGTGCGGGAGGTCTATCGCTGGTATTGCGACCACCTGCCGGTCGCCTCCGGCCGGTAAATTGTCCAAAGGCACCGGCCGTCGCATCTGTTGCTCCGCCGGGGCTCATGGTAAAAGCCCTGTACACCCGCCCCTGAAGGCTCCCTTTCCACCCCCCGGACAGTCCCGCCTTGACGCAAGCAACGCCGCTCCAAAGCACCAATCTTGCCGGCCATGCGCCGATTGCCCTGATTACCGGTATTACGGGTCAGGATGGCGGATATCTCGCGGCCTTCCTGCTCGAGAAGGGGTATGCGGTTCACGGGGTGTCGCGCGATGTGTCGCGGCTCGATCGCGGCCGGTTTGCCCATATCGCCGATCTCAACCGGCGGCTTCATCTGCATAGTTGCGACATGATCGACGCCGCCGGCCTGTCGCGGCTGCTCGACGTCGTGCGTCCCGACGATATCTACAATCTGGCCGCGCAAACCCACATACAAACCAGTTTCGACGATCCGGCCTATACGACCGATGTCAATGCGACGGGCGCGGTGCGCCTGTTGAACGCGCTTGTGAAACTCGACCCCGCGCGCCGCACGCGCTTTTACCAGGCGTCAAGCTCGGAAATGTTCGGCGATGCGAAGGGGAAGACCCAGAACGAGGATACGGCACTCCATCCATTGAGCCCCTACGCCGTCTCGAAACATGCCGCCTTCGAGGCGACGGTCAATTTCCGCGAGGCCTTCGGCGTTCACGCCTCCAACGGCATTCTCTTCAATCACGAGAGCCCGTGGCGCGGGCGCAATTTCGTGACCCGGAAAATCTCGCATGCGGTTGCCGAGTGGCATGCGGGGAATCGGGCGCCGTTGAAGCTCGGCAATCTCGATGCGCGCCGCGACTGGGGCCATGCGCGCGACTATGTCGAGGGGATGTGGCTGATGCTGCAACAGGACGAACCCGGCGATTATGTGCTGGCGACCGGCGAGCATCATTCGGTGCGCGAGTTCGTGGAACTCGCTTTTTCCGAAATCGGCCGGTCGGTCGTCTGGGAAGGCGAGGGGCTCGACGAGACCGGTTTCGACGCCGATACGGGCGAGCGCCTGGTCGCGATCGATCCCGCCTTTTTCCGTCCGACCGATATCAGCGTCACGATCGGCGATGCGTCGCGCGCGCAGCGCAAACTCGGATGGCGGCGCCGGACAAGCTTTGCCGAACTGGTGGGCGAGATGGTGGCGGCCGATATTGCACGTCTTGCGCAGGCAAGCGTTGCCGTTGCCGCCGGCGGTTCCGACTGACGTATCGCGGCGGCGGGCGAAGCTTCCCGGCGCTTGTTCTTCCCGGCGCTTATTTTTTCGTCAGCTCTTCCAGGACCGGGCGAAATTCCGGCGCGATGTCGGCGCGCGCCAGCGCAAGCGCCACATTGGCGGCCAAATATCCGATCTTGTCGCCGCAATCATAGGTCGTGCCCTCGAAGCGGTATGAAAAGAAATCCTGTCCGGCCATCAAGGCGATCATCGCGTCGGTGAGCTGGATTTCGCCGCCGGCGCCCGGCTTCTGCGTTTCGAGCCTCGCGAATATTTCCGGTTGCAGGATGTAGCGGCCCGAAACGATCAGGTTCGAGGGTGCGTCCTCCCGTTTCGGCTTCTCGACCATGCCGGAGATGCGATGCGTTGCGTTGCCGAGGTCGCCGGCCAGCGCGACGACGCCATAGCGGTTGACATGCTCATGCGGCACTTCCTCGACCGCGATCACATTGCCGCCATGACGCGCATAGACATCCATCATCTGGGCGAAGCAGCCGCGGGGGCCGTGGATCAGCATGTCCGGCAGGGCCAGCGCGAAGGGCTCGTCGCCGACAATGTCGCGCGCGCACCAGACCGCGTGACCGAGCCCCAGCGGCTCCTGCTGGCGCACGAAGCTCGCCGCGCCGGCGGCCGGACGGGTCGCTTCAAGCTGCGCAATCTCGGCGGTCTTGCCGCGGGCCTTCAGCGTCGCTTCAAGCTCCCAGGCGATATCGAAATGATCCTCGATCGCGCCCTTGCCGCGGCCGGTCACGAAGACAAAATGTTCGATGCCCGCCTCGGCTGCTTCCTCGACTGCATACTGGATCACCGGCTTGTCGACCACCGTCAGCATTTCCTTCGGCACGGCCTTGGTCGCCGGCAGAAAGCGGGTGCCGAGGCCGGCAACGGGGAAGACGGCCTTGCGAATTTTGCGGGGGGTGGTGGTCATCGGAAGCGGTTTGCCCTTTATGGAAGCGTGCCGGCAAGGTGGGGACAAGGCTCGTCTGGTTTCGCATTAATCCCGATTTGCCGCAAGCGCCGGGCTTCCCGGGCCGTTGCCTGACTGTGATGGCCCCCGGGGGGCCGAGCCTGCCGGCCCTGAAACGACTGCGGCGGTGCTTAACCAACCCGGCCGGAACGGGGTGAAACTCCGGACGAAACTGGCTATCTTTGCCGGGCCGCCGCCCGCAAGGATATCTGCGCCGACGGGCATTCGGTGTCAGCCAACGGAGCGATGAATGATCTATCCCGTGATCCTTTCCGGCGGCGTCGGCTCGCGGCTCTGGCCGACCTCGCGGGCGCTCTACCCGAAGCAATTGCTGCCGCTGGTTTCAGACCGCGCCATGCTGGTGGAGACGGCTGCCCGCGTTGCCGGGCTGCCGCGTTGCGCGGCGCCGATTGTCGTCTCGAACGACGATCAACGCTTCATCATCGCGCAGCAGATGCAGGCGGCGGGGTTCACGCCTCTTGCGCATATTCTGGAGCCCGAAGGCCGCAACACCGCGCCCGCGGCTGCGGCGGCCGCAGCCTTCGTTCAGGCGCGCGATCCGCAGGGTATTCTGCTGATCCTGCCGGCCGATCATCATATCGGCGATGTCGAAGCCTTCCACCGCGCGGTCGATGACGGCGCGCTTCTGGCCGCGGCCGGCAAGCTCGTCACTTTCGGCATCGTGCCGTCGGCGCCCGAAACCGGCTACGGCTATATCAAACGCGGCGCGGCGCTGGCCGACGGACCCGGCTTTGCGGTGGCGCGTTTTGTCGAGAAACCGGACCGCGCGACGGCTGAAAATTATCTCGACGAGGGCGGGTATGACTGGAATGCGGGCATCTTCATGTTCCGCGCTGATCGCATTCTCGAAGAAATGCGGGTTCATTGTCCCGAGATCGCGGCGCGGGCCGGCGAGGCGGTGGCAAAGGCGGCGCATGATCTCGATTTCCTGCGCCTCGATGCCGCGGCATTTGCCGCCTGTCCGTCGGATTCGATCGATTATGCGGTGATGGAACGGACGGAAGCGGCGGCGGTCATCCCGGCCGATATGGGCTGGAGCGATATCGGCTCATGGAGCGCGCTCTGGGAGATCGGCGCAAAGGACGATAGCGGCAATGTCACCGTTGGCGATGTGATCGCCGAGGATACGCGGGGCAGCTATATCCGCGCCGAGCATGGGCTTGTCGCGACGCTCGGCGTCGACAATCTCGTCATCGTCGAGACCGGCGATGTGCTGCTGGTCGCGTCGCGCGACCGCGTGCAGGACGTCAAGAAAATCGTTGCGCGGATTTCCGGCGCCGGGCGCAGCGAACACAGCGCGCATCGCCGCGTGCACCGGCCCTGGGGCTATTACGAGAGCCTCGATGCCGGGGAGCGCCACCAGGTCAAGCATCTGATGGTGCATCCCGGCGCGGCGCTGTCGTTGCAGATGCATCGCCAGCGCGCCGAGCACTGGGTCGTGGTCAAGGGCCGGGCGCAGGTGACGGTCGGCGACAAGGTGTCGATGCTGGAGGAAAACCAGTCGGTCCATATTCCGGTCGGAACGAAACACCGGCTTGAAAATCCCGGCAGCGAACCATTGTCGATCATCGAGGTGCAATCGGGGGCCTATCTCGGCGAGGACGACATCGTGCGCTTCGACGATGTCTATGGCCGCGATGTGAAGAAGCCCGCCGCGGAATAGGGCGACCGCCTGCCGATATGCCCCGCTACGAGAGAGCCCTATGCCATTGAGCGATCCCCTTAGCCTTCGCCGTCTCCGGCTGCTGCTGGCGCTGGTCTGGCTCATGCTCGGGCTTGCCGTTCTGGCCGGCTCGCTGCTGCCGGATCTCGGGCCGTCCTCGCTGAAGATTCCACTTCCGCATGCCGACAAGCTTGTACATTTTCTGGCTTGGGCGCTGCTGGCGGCTTTCGCGCCGCCGCTGCTTGTGCGGTTCGCATCGCGGGCGGCGGCCGCCTCGGGTCTCTTCCTGCTCAGCGGCGCGCTCGAACTTGCCCAGGCCTTCCTGCCGCCGCGTTCGGCCTCGTTCGGCGATCTCGCCGCGAACGGGCTCGGCATCGCGGCCGGAACCGCGGCCGGTCTTCTTGTCGCGATGCTGCTGGCGCGCCGGTCCCGTCCTGTTGCGGCGGGACTTGCCTTCGATGCGGGCGACGGGTTGTTCGCGCCGGGCGAGGCGCGCTAGACCCCTGCTGCTTCCGTTCCCGGAAATTCTCCATTCCGGATGTGTTTTCGCGCCGTTCGCTCCGTATCGGTTGCGTCCATGCTTCATCGCAACTCTTTCTACATTGCCGCCGGGCAGGATTTGCCTTGCGACAAATGGTGAAGACCGGTTTGTCCGCTGACGGAGTTTTCGATGCAGCGCAGACGGCTTCAGGCGAAGAGGAGATCGAGATGACGCTCAATGAACAGAATTCGGCCATGGCGGGCGCCGGCGGCGGCGCGGCGCGGCGGCGTCCGCCCGAGCCGCCGGTGCGGCTGGTGCGGCCCGGCAATGAAGACATCACGATCGGCGAGAACAGCGTTCTCGAAGGATCGTTCGACACGCGCGGCGCGATGTTTGTCGATGGCGCGGCGATCAATGCCGATCTCAGTGCCGGATTTCTTTCCATCGGCACGACCGGCCGGGTCGAAGGTCAGGCGCGTGTCGAGCGCGCCGAAATTTCCGGTGCCTTCGACGGCACACTGGTTTCGTCGGGCGAGATCATCCTTCGGGCCTCGGCGCGAATCGACGGCGACGTCAAATGCGCGCGCCTCGCTACGCATCGCGGGGCGATCATCGCGGCGCAGGTCCGCATCGTCGAGGAAGGGGAGGCGAGCGGCGACGGCGTCGCGGCGATGCTGGCCGGCTTCCAGACGGCGCGGGCGCCGCTGCGGCGCGGGTTGCGCCGGCGAATCCGCAAGGCGATGCCGGTTGCCTGGGGAGCCTTCATCGCGCTCGGCTCGCTCAGCCTCGCCTCTTTCGTGCTTTGAAGCGGCTCTGTCGCCGGGCTTGAAGGTTCGGATCGATGGTCCGCGCCCCAAAGCCACGATTGTGGATGTCGCGGCTTTACCGCCCGTGTTTCGGTCCGCCGCGCAAATCGTCGCGAACCAGGCGCCAGAGCGCAGCGAGGATTCGCAAATTGGCGCGCCAGCGGCGGCCGAATCGCGGTGTGTCCGCCCGGGGGGTGCCGCTGACATCGATCTGGCGGAATTCCGCGCCGTTCCGGATGGAATTGATGGCAAGTTCAGTGCCGATCGATCCGGTGCAATCGAACCCGCCATTTTCGGCAAGGAGGTGCAGATCGTACCCTTTCATGCCGCAGAGGATGTCATCAACGCCGAAACGCGCCTTGACATAGAGACCCATGACCGTTTCGGCCAGGCGCTGTTTGCGTGGCCTGACGCCGAGAACCAGCGGTACTTGCCGAGCTTCCAGAATGTCCCGAAACCTTGCGATCAGGGCCGGATCGTGCTCGCCATCTGCGTCCATGGTGATCGCAAATTCGAAGCCCATCTCCACTGCTTTTTCGAATGCCCGGTTTAACGATCCTTCATATCCGAGATTTGTGGCGTTGCGCACCACAACGGCTCCGGCGGCCTCTGCTTGTGCGGCTGTATCGTCAGACGAACAATCGTCGACCACGATCACCCGCGCCTGTCTGGCGGCTGCTGCGACGACGTTCCCGATCGTTCCGGCTTCCCGGTGAGCCGGGATCAGGACCGCGGTTCGATGTCGCTCCACCGCAGTTCCTTTCCCGCTTCCTTGCTTGTCGTCAGGCGCTGTCCAAGGACAGCGGAGATGGCAGCCGGGGGAATGGCGCCGTCGGGGCAAGGCCGCAAGGCCTCGATGTGATCTTCCGAAAGGACGGTTCCGGCCGGCAAGGCGTTCCGCAAGCGCAGGGCGCGACGCTGGATGATGACGGTTTCCATCTCATTGGCCTCGACCCGTTTGACGCCGTCGCCGAGCGCGGCCTCCAGCTCACGCGTCGCGTCGACCATGGCGCGCCATGTGACGGGATCGAGTGCAAAGGCATGATCCGGTCCTTCACGCGAGGTGTCGTCGGTGAAATGTTTTTCGACGACGCGCGCGCCGAGCGCCACGGCGCCCAGCACCGCCGAATGGCCGGATGTGTGATCGGAGAAGCCCAGAACCATCCCCGGCCAGCGCGCGGCAAAAGTCTGCAGAACGCGCAAATTGACATAGTTGAAATTCTCGGCGCTTCCGGTGTAGTTCGTGTTGCATTGCATGAGACAAAGCGCGTCGTTGTGCTTCAACACCCGTTCGACGGCTTCCTCGACTTCCCGCATGTTTGCCGCTCCGCAGGCAAGGAGCACCGGCCGTCCGGTCCGCGCCATCTGCTCGATGGCGCCGTGATGGGTAATATCGCCCGATCCAATCTTGAAGGCGGGCACGATGTCGCGAAACATCTCGATCGCCTCGGCGTCATAGGGGGTCGTCATGAAATCGATGTCCGCCTGCCGGCACGCGTCGACAAGCTCCTGCGTCCACTCGCGACGCGTGTGATACTGGTCGTAGACTTCGGTTACGGATTTGCGCCATTTCGCCTGGTGCGAAACCTGGCCGGCCGGTCCTTCGAACCCGACCTTGCTGACGATCCTGTCGGCCAGGAAATGCTGGAACTTGGCGCAATCGGCGCCGGCCTCCTTCGCGCGCCAGATCAGGTCTTTCGCTCGCCCCAGATCGCCGTCATGGTTGGCGGCGACATCGGCGATGAAATAGGCCGGCGCGTCGAGGGAAATCTCGCGTGTGCCGATGCGAAGCGAGGTCCGATAATTCATGAGCGGCGTTCCCCGTGCTGTTTCAGGACTGCGGCAACGACTTCTTCAAGCGCCGGCAAACGATAGCCGAGAACCCGTTCCGCGCGCCCGACGTCAAGTCCGAGCTGGCTGGCGCGCCGCGTTGCAAGTGCGCCGATGGAACCCGTCACGGCCGATGACAGCGTAACATCGAGCTGGCGCGCGATCTCGCGAAGAAACGCTTCCTTCGTGTAAATTTCGCTGGCGGCGAGATTGAAGAGTCCCGTCGCTCCGGCCTCGGCCATATCGAGCGCGGCCGTTGCAAATGTCCCGACATCGATGGATGACGACCATGCGTCGTTGAAGAGCGTGGCCGGGCGGTCATGCGCCGCCACGTCGATCGCCCATTCGGCGAATGTCGGCCGCTCCCATCGGCGAATGCCGACGATGCTGGTGCGCAGGACCAATGCGTGCGGTGATGTGAGGGCGAGGGCCTCACCGGCATATTTGGTGCGCGCATATTCGTTTACGAGCATGACGGGGGCATGCTCGTCATGTGCCGCGGCGCGGCCGTCCAGATAGTAGTGGTCGGTCGAGATATGGACCAGCCTGCCCCCGGTTCGCGACGACCAGTCCGCCAGAAAAGCCAGCGGGCGGGCATTGATGCGCCATGCCGCCGCCGGGTCGCGCTCGCAGGCATCGATGTCCGTGAGGGCGGCGGTGTTGACGACGATATCGGGGGTTTCGGCTTCAAGCGCCGCGACAAGCGCGTCATTGTCGGCGATATCGAGCGCGATCGGCGCATTGTGGCGGGCTGCTTCAAGGACTGTGTGGCCGCGCCGGCGCCATGCGGGCGCAACGGCCTGACCGAGAAGCCCCGTGCTGCCGAGCAGAAGTACTTTCATTCAAGTTCGCTCTCGAACTGGAGAAGCATATGCACTTCGGAGGAAAGATGCTTGTTGTCGAGACTTTCCTGCATCCCGTCGATAACAGGCTTCAGCATATCCTGCCAGACGGTTGCTGCCCCTGCCGTTGCGTCGGTTTGCGCCAGATGTGTCAGAACGCTGCGGTAGAGGTCGACGATGTCACTGCCGAACCACCATTCGGCCAACCGCCGCAGGCCGAATTCGTGACATGTCCAGTTGAGCGAGGACTCGGTGTAAAGATGAGTGTGGGCACCCGACAGATGCCGCTGCATGACATCGGGAAATGCGATCTCGAAGAAGACACTCGGACTGAACAGCGGAACAGAAATATAGATATACGAGACCGAGGGATTGGACTTGAGCGCTGCCAGCAGCTGCCGAGGTTGCTGCAGGTGCTCCAGAACGCCGATTAACGAGACGACATTTGCCTGAATCCGTCCGGCGAGCGCGACCGTTTCGTCAAGCGCATGCGTTTCGACCAGTTCTTCGCCCACCATCTCATTAGCAAGTGCGACCTGGGTCGCGGATACTTCGTGGCCACGCACTTGCGCAAGGCCCGTCGAACGCAAGGCCGCGACGAAATATCCGGATCCGGCGCCGAGGTCCGCATAGGACAGTTCCGCGGGATCCTTGCCGAGCGCAGCGAGAGATTCGACGAGAAACCGAGCCTTGGGAACGTAGATGTCACGGGTACGGATGCGATACGCTTCGCGATCAGCAGCGCCATAGGCGCGGGCATATGCTGCGCCGGCGGCGTCTGTGTAAACAGCGGAACAGAAGGCGTCGCTGTCTTCATGTGCGCCATTGAGGTGGCCGCAGCGCGGGCATATCATGTATTCAATGCCGAGCTTCGAAAAGGCGACCTTGTCGATCGTGCCATCACAGGTTTTGCAGCGTGTCCGGCGCGGTTGCCGTGCATAGAGGGCAGCCAGTTGTCGCTGTTCATCGAGCAACTTGTCATTGTCGCTGAAGAAATTTGATTTGAGGGACAGCAATGGCCCGCTCGGTTTGCCGTATCGCCGAATCATGCGTTGATCCTCAACAATAACTGGAGAATGGGAAGTCTGGACGGCTATCGGATGCGAATACGGGTACGGACGGTTTTGCTCCTGCAGGTCAGCGTTGCCGACGCATGGCATTGAGGGATTCGAGTTCGGGATGGGCACGACATATCTTCAATGTCTCGCTCCATGGCGGAATGCCCGGACCCAGATGGGCGAACAAGGCGCGGCAGAATTCGAGATCCTCGGGGAAATCCAGTGTCCAGCGAAGTTTGCCGAGCTCGGGGTCCGGACCGTCGAGCGACAGGCGGTGAATGCTCGGCGCGCGGCGCAGCCATGGCGTCACATGTTCGCGGTCATATTCCCCGGTTGCTTCCTTCCATGCGCGCGCCAGCGCGTCGAACCTGAAGGCTTCGCAATCGAGGCCGTGCGGATAGCAATGCGAAAAATTGTTGGCGGCATAGCCGGCGCTGTCGTCGGCGCGCAACATTGCGAGAACTTCGCCGCAAAGTCCGGGATCGACAAGCGGGCAATCGCTGGTCACCCGCATAACGATGTCCGCGTTTAGTGCTTTTGCCGCATGGTAATAGCGGTCGAGTACATCGAATTCCGAGCCGCGGATTGCAATTGCGCCGCAGCGCTCCGCCTCAACCGCCACGGCGTCATGTAACCTGCCTTCGGGGATGGCGCAGCAGACCTTGTCGATGCCCGGAATGGCGGCGCATCTTGTCAGGACATGATCGAGGACCGTCGTTCCCCCGAGCTCCATCAGTACTTTTCCGGGCAGGCGCGTCGATGTCATGCGCGCCTGAACGATCACCGCTCTTGTCATTCCGCAGCCCGTGCGTTGTAGGTCGCGATCTCCCCGGCGGTGAGAAAACGATGGTTCGTGCCCGAATTGTACTCAAAGCCTTGTTCGACGATCTTGCCTTTTTCGCCGCGCCGGTTCGTCAGGTAGTCGGCGTCGCCGTTGAAGAACCTGATGGTCGGACGGATCACATAATGATCGTCGAATTCGACGGTGAGATGCGAATCGTCGGCCGGACACATGATCTCATGCAGCTTCTCGCCGGGGCGGATGCCGATGATCCTGGTCGGCATTCCCGGCGCCATGGCGGCCGCCAGATCGGTGATCCGGATTGACGGGATCTTGGGTACAAAGATCTCGCCGCCATGCATGCGCCGAAGATTGTCGAGCACGAAGTCGACGCCTTCCTGGAGCGTGATCCAGAAACGTGTCATCCTTTCGTCGGTGATCGGCAGTTCCTTCGCGCCGTCCTGAATGAGCTTCGAAAAGAAGGGAACCACCGAGCCGCGTGAGCCGACGACATTGCCGTAGCGCACGACGGCAAAACGCGTCGGCGCGCTGCCGACCATGTTGTTGGCGGCGACGAAGAGCTTGTCGGAGGCCAGTTTCGTTGCACCATAGAGGTTGATCGGGTTGGCCGCCTTGTCCGTCGACAGCGCCATCACATGGCGGACCTTGTTCTCGATCGCGGCCTTGATCACATTCTCGGCGCCGTGAATGTTGGTCTTGATGCATTCCATCGGGTTGTATTCGGCTGCCGGCACCTGCTTCAGGGCGGCGGCGTGGATCACGATGTCGACACCCTGCATGGCCTGGCGCAGGCGCTCGCCATCGCGCACGTCGCCGATGAAGTAGCGCATTTCAGACCCGCCGAACTGCTGCGCCATCTCGAACTGC
Organism: Alphaproteobacteria bacterium HGW-Alphaproteobacteria-11; assembly: GCA_002841195.1. GTDB lineage: Bacteria > Pseudomonadota > Alphaproteobacteria > Parvibaculales > Parvibaculaceae > Parvibaculum. The sequence continues at coordinate 4,509 of PHEO01000063.1, read as the reverse complement.
TTCAACTCGTCGCGCGAATAGATCACGAGGCGTCGCGGGCGGTGGCGTTCGATCAGGGTGCGGGTGAATTTCTTTCCGAATGATCCCGTGCCGCCTGTGATCAGGATCGACTTGTCCTCAAACATGGCTCTGGCTCTGCCTTTCCGAATGATTCGGGCCCGCGCCCCCGCCGGCCGCCCTTCATTCTTGCCAGAGTTAACCTTTACGGATGGTTACCAAGAGCTCGGATCGCCGGTGCCTCGCAGGCGGTCTTCCGGGCTCACGCTTTCGCCATGTCATTGATTTTGCTTGGTTTTGTCTCTTCGCGCACGAAAGGCCCGGCAAGCTTTCGGTTGCCGGGTCTGTCAATTTCTCAGCCTTTTGCAGGTTAAGGCCGTATCAGCAGGCGCCCTTGCGCAGCAGCACGGCCGGCAGCGTCTTGAACATGATCGCGATGTCCTGCCAGAGCGACCAGTTCTTGACGTACCAGGCGTCGAGCTGGACGCGGCGCATATAGGTCGTGTCGTTGCGGCCGCTGACCTGCCAGAGGCCGGTGATGCCGGGCTTGGCGGAGAGGTAGTATTCGGCGTCCTCGCCGTAGCGCAGGACTTCCGGATAGGTGACCGGGCGCGGGCCGACAAGGCTCATCTCGCCGCGAATCACGTTCAGGAGCTGCGGCAGCTCGTCGAGGCTGGTCTTGCGCAGGAAGGCGCCGACGCGCGTGATGCGGGGATCCTCGCGCAGCTTCTGGTCGCGGGCCCATTCGGCGGCGCGCAGCGGATCGCTGTCCAGAACGGTCTTCAGGATTGCATCGCCGTCGACATGCATGGTGCGGAACTTCCGGCACATGAACTCGCGGCCCTTCTCGCCGACGCGGCGGTGGCCGTAGAAGGCCGGACCGCCGTCGAGGCGGATCAGCGCCGATGCCGCCCAGAAGAAGGGCGAGAGGACCAGCAGCGCGGCGGAAGCGACGACGAGGTCGAAGCTGCGCTTGACGATGCGGGCCATCGGCCGGTTCAGGTTGTCGGCCAGCGTCAGCATCACGAGGTCGTGGCTGAAAAAGTTGCCGGTCTCGAGCGCCATCACGCCGATGCCCTTGACCGGCGGGATGATGGAGAAGGCGATGCGGGCGCGGTGCAGGGCGCGGAGGATGTGGTCGAGCTTGGCCATTTCCTCGGGCGAGGGCGCCAGCACCACGAACCGGGCGCCGTGGCCGTTGCAGGCGAGGCGGAGGGCCGCCGAAAGCTGACCACCGGCGCGGTAGAGCAGGCTGCCGGGCCTTGATGCGTTGCTTTCCGAGGTCAGATCGGCGAGGTCCACCGTGCCGGCGATCTCATAACCCAGATAGGGCTCGGATTCGAGCACCTGAGCGGCCTCGTCGGTGTTCTCCTTCGAACCGATCAGCAGCACCGGCGCCGTCCAGCCGCCGTACCGCTTCAGGACATGTCTCATACCGATACGCGCCACCGGGACAAGTACCAGCGCCCAGACCCAGGCCTGGAGCATCCAGAGGCGGGAGAAATAGTCCTTGGTCAGGTAGAGCAGGAAGCCGTCGACCAGCGCGACCAGGGCAATCGCCTTGACGATTTCCTTGGCCTCCGACCAGAAGGGGGTGCGCTTCGAATAGTGACCCTTGGCGGCCCACCAGAGGACCGGCAACATCAGCAGGAAGCCGATGCGGACAAGGCGGCCGGTCAGTTCTTCGGCGTTCAGGGCCCCAAAATCGGTGTTGAAAAGCTGGATACTGACGCCGAAGGCGATTGTGCCGGCGATCAACTGGGCGATCAGCAGCGCGCCCATATCGCCCACCAGCAGCATGAAGCGGTCGGCGAGCGGCGTCAGGCGCGAGCCCGCAACCTGCTGCTCGCGCGGCGCGGCCTCGGCCGAGGGTGCCAGGGGCGAGGCAACGGGGGTGGCGGCCTCGAAAGCTGAAATCCGGTTGTTCAGTGCGGTCACGGTACTCACGCCTACAATGTGTCCGAATGCGACAATTGCTTCGTGAGAGCGCAAGTTGTGCGCCAGAATGCCGTGTGCCGAATTGAGCTGTTGAACGCGGTTAATTCGGGGTTAATGCAAAGGTGGGGCCTCCGTTGTTTACCTTCAGACGACATTCGATGCCGGGTGGCCGCGAGCTGCTGCTTTATGGGCGCGGGCGCCATGAGGCGCCGCCGCTCGCGGCGTTGCCGGCCGAGCCCCCGGCCGCAGCGCCGCATTTGCGCTGGCATCCGTTGATTGGCGAATGGGTTTCCTATGCGGGCGCGCGACAGGGGCGGACATTCCTGCCGGATGCGGCGGCCTGTCCGCTTTGTCCGGCGGCAGAAGGCCGGCTCGGCGAAATTCCCTTTGCCGATTTCGAGATCGCTGTCTTCGAAAACCGGTTCCCGGCGCTGGTTTCCGGGCCGAACGACCTGCCCGCGATCGAAGGCATCGCCACATCGCCGGCCGAGGGGCGCTGCGAAGTGGTGGTGTTTTCAGCCGATCATGCGGGCGGGCTCGGTACGTTGCCGGTCGACAGGTTGGCGCTCCTGATCGAGGTCTGGGGCGCACGGTTGAAGGCGCTCCGCGACGAGGCGGGCTTTGCGTTCGTGCTTCCGTTCGAGAACCGGGGCGAGGAGATCGGCGTGACGCTGCATCACCCGCATGGCCAGATCTATGCCTTCTCTTTCGTTCCGCAACGGGCACTGCGGGCCGCGCAGGCGCAAGCGGATACGCCGGTCGTCACGCGCCTCGTTGAGGATGGCGCGCCTGCGCTGCGGCTCGACGAGAACGACGCCGCGGTGTCGTTCGTGCCGCCATTCGCGATGTACCCGTTCGAGACCTGGCTTGCGCCGCGCCGTCGCGTTCCGGGTCCCGATGCGTTGTCGTCCGCGGAAACGGAAACGCTGGCGCGTCTGCTTGGCCGCGCGGTGCGCCGCCTCGACGGACTTTTCGGCAAGCCGATGCCCTACATATTGACGGTGCAGGCGGCGCCGCGCGGCTTCGAAGACAGTTTTCACATGACGATCGAAATTCGTCCGTTCCGGCGTGACGCGGACAAGCTGAAGTATCTTGCGGGCGTCGAGCAGGGCGCCGGTATCTTCCTTGTCGACATCCCGCCGGAGCAGGCGGCGTCGCGCCTGAAAGCCGTCGATCCGGAGGGCGGCGCGTGACCGACACTTTCCTGCGTGCGTTCGGCCGCGCGCCGGCCGTCGAGGCGTCGGCGCCAGGCCGGGTCAACCTGATCGGCGACCACACCGATTATGCGGAGGGCTTTTGCCTGCCGATGCCGCTCGATCTCGAAACGTCGGTTGCGTTGGCGCCAGCCCACGCGTTTCGGGCCTGCAGCGAGGGGATGGGCGCGTTGCTTGCCTTCGATCCATTCGGCCCACCGCGCGGCGACTGGACCGACTACATCGCCGGACCGTTGGCCGAACTTGCAAAGGCCGGTTACGAAGTGCCTCCGGTCGAGGTGTCGGTGTGCTCGTCGGTTCCGTCGGGCGCCGGGCTTTCGTCGTCGGCGGCGCTCGAGGTTGCCACGTTGCGCGCCATGCTGGCACTTACCGGACAGACGCTTCCCGATGCCGAGGTGGCGCGTCTCGCGCAGGCGGGTGAGAACAACTATTGCGGCGTCCAGTGCGGCATTCTCGACCAGATGGCGAGCGCAGTCGGCCGACCGGCGCAAGCCTTGCTGCTCGATTGCCGTACGAATACCGGCCGCCTCATTACCGTGCCGCCGGATTTCCACTTTGCGATCGTGCATTGCGGCGAACCGCGGCGTCTGGCGGACGCTGCCTACAATGCAAGACGGCAGGCGACGGCGGAGGCCGCGCGCCATCTCGGCCTGCCGGCGTTGCGCGATGCGGATGCTGGAGCACTTTCGGTTCTCTCCGACGGCGAAATGCTGAAGCGCGCGCGCCATGTCGTGACCGAAAACAAGCGCGTTCTTGCCGCGGCTTCAGCGCTGGAGGCCGATGACCTCTGGCGCTTCGGCGCACTGATGAATGAGAGCCATGCTTCGCTGGCGCGGGATTTCGAAGTGTCGACCCCGGCGCTCGACAGGCTGGTCGAGGGCGCTCTGGAGGCCGGTGCGGCCGGCGCGCGCCTCACCGGCGCCGGCTTTGGCGGCTGCATCGTTGCGCTGTTTCCGCCGGACGTTTTGGATTGGTGGCCCAGAATAGCGGCCGGGAATCCTGCCGCGTGGCGCGTCGGGGACGGCGCCTAGCCGCGCCGCTGCCTACTGCGCGGCGTGTACGCCCTGGCGTTGTGCCGGCGCTTTCTTCAGGATTCTTTCTTTCGGGAACCCAACGCTGACCGTTGTACCGTGTCCGGGCTCGCTCTCGATTTGCAGTGTACCGCCGTGATGTTCCATCAGGCATTTCGACAGGGGCAGACCGAGCCCGGTGCCTTCGTATTTTCGTGCGAGATCGGAGTCGATCTGACCGAATCTCTCTAGCGCGACCGGTATGTCGTCGGGTGCGATACCGATGCCGGTATCGGAGACGCGGATGACGAGCGCCCCGTCTTCGACGCCTGCCGCGACGCGCACTTCGC
>PHEO01000283.1 GCA_002841195.1 Alphaproteobacteria bacterium HGW-Alphaproteobacteria-11 | reverse complement strand
CCGGCACATAGCGCCCCGCCGCCTTGCCCGCCTCGAAGTCGGCGAGAAACAGCGCCAGCGCCTCCCGCCGCAGCCGGTCGACCGCCGCCTCCGAGCCGTAATAGCGCCAGTTGAAACGATAGGCCGCCCGCGCCATGCCCTCGCGCATCGCGACCGCCGTCTCCTCGAAGCGCGCGGAAATTGCTTCACCCGGTAGGCGGTACACCGGATCGGCGGCGACAACCCGCAGCCCGGCCGACGCCGCCTCTGCCGTAAATGACGACGGCCCCCCAGCGGCATCAAGCACCGGTCCAACGCCGTCCAAATCGCCAAGCGCAAAAAACGCCCGGTACTCGCAGAGACGCCGTCCCCACGGCACCACGCCGCCGAGATCGAACTTCGGCGATGAAATACGCACGACTTCCTTGATCATCTCCAGCTCCTCGAAATCCGAAACCGATCCGGGAGGCGCCTTCGATGGAAAACCCACAAACGAAAAGGCCGCCTCCAGCGGGGCGGCCTTGTCCGGGTCAAACGACAGACGACGAATCGGGGCCACCCTCTAGGTGGTCCACCACGCGCCGTTGATGCGGATCGCTTCAATCATCGTTCTGTCCTCGCGCCGGGATTGTCCGGCGGCGGCAAATCTATGTCTGCCATCTCACTTTGCCAAGCGGTAATGCATGACGCCCCAGGCGAGATAGCCCTTGTCGGCGCCGTTAACCCAGTGGCCAAGTCCTTTGATCATGTTGTCGAGATAGTCGCGGGACGCAATGCCCGTGAGCCGGTCATAGTCCGAGGTCAGTTCGCGAGCGACCCGTGAATAATGCCGGCGAAGCTGATGTGTCATCTCCCTGACCTCGACTTTCTCAAACCCGCGCGTCCCGAGCTCCTTCTCGTAAAAGCTGAAGCTGCCGAGCGTTTCGAGATGGATGCGGTCGAGGATCGGCTGCAACACGCCGTCGGGACAATCATCCGCCTGCATCGGATCAGTGAAGATGAACTCCCCGCCGGGCTTCAGCACGCGCTTCACCTCGTCGAGCACGCGCCGCCGGTTGCCGCTGTGCAGGATCGCATCCTGCGACCACACAAAATCGAAGCTCTTGTCTTCCGCCGGAATGTTCTCGAAATCTCCATACTGTACGTCGATCAGCTCACTGAGCCCTGCCTTCTGCGTCAACTCACGGTTAAGCCGGTTCTGCGTCTCGCTGATATTGACGCATGTCACATGGCATCCCCGCGTCTTCGCCAGATGCCGCGCCGCGCCGCCATAGCCCGCGCCGATGTCGAGCACACGATGCTCCGGTCCCAATCCCTTCAGCATCGACGCCAGCGTTTCGTCGTTGCGATGGCTTGCCTTGACGATCGGCTCGTCCTCGTTTTCGTACATGCCGATATGGATGTCTTCGCCGCCCCATACATGAAAGTAAAATGCGTCCGCGTCCGGGCTGTCGTAATAGGCCTCCGCCTGCTCCACCGCGGTCGATCTAGCTTTCGTCATGATAGGTCTTCTCCGCAACGTGAATGAAAAAGTCGGCGTCTTCGTCCTTGTAGGTCTCCTGGAAGTCGCCATAGGTCGCGACTTTCTGAAAACCGATCTCGTGCATCAGGCGTCGCGTATAGTTCTTGCGCAGCGGAAACATGTTGAGGTGATAGACACTTTTGTCGGGAAATTCGTAGCGGAAGCGCGCCAGACTATCGTCGACATGCTCGGGCGCAGCCGTCACCCGATCGCCGCAATAGTAATATTTGTGCTTGCTGCTGAATCCCTTGTCGAGAATGGCGTCATAGTTGCGTTGATCGAGAATTAGCAAGCCGTCATGCTTCAGCGCGGCGTAAAACTCCGCCAGGGCGCGCCTTCTGTCCCGCTCATCGAAAAGATGCGTAAATGAATTTCCGAGACAGATAATGGCGTCGAACTTCCCATGTACATCCTTGTTCAACCAGCGCCAGTCCGCATGCACGGTTTGCATAACGAAGCCATGATCGCGCGCATTCGTGAAGGCCTTTGAAAGCATCTCCGCGCTGCCGTCGACGCTCGTCACATCGAACCCCGCCTTCATCAACTGCACCGAATTGAAGCCGGTGCCGGTCGCCACATCGAGAATCTTGTGTTTGCCGCGCTCCCTCAGAATGTCGATGAAAAACTGCCCTTCGCTCTCCGCACGGCTGTCCCAGTCGATCAGGTCGTCCCATTTCTCGACAAATGACTCGACGTATTCCTCCACATAGTGGTCGGTCGCTCTTACGGTGAGCGGGTCCTCGCCGAATTCCTGCTTCTTGTTGGCAATTGGCTTCATCGGGCTATCCTTCGGAAATAGTGAATGCACCGCGCACGCGCGTTTCCGCTGCCGCCAGACGCACAAACGGCTCCGGGTCAACTTGTGGCCGGCGCCTATGAAAACTGTTTCTTTTGCCCGCAAAATTCAGTCGCGCAAGACGCACGAAAACGGGCCGCGTCCCATAGAAGCCGACGAAAGATCGTGCGACGAAAGCGACAGATGCCGCAGGGAAGCGACTGGCGGCGTGTGCTGCGCATGAAGTTGCGCAACACAAATAAGCCCACTCAGCGACTGCAAACTAACAAAGCACGTCGCATGGATCAACCTGCCAGCGTGAAATACACGAAATTCCGCCGATATCGGCGCATTAATACGCAAGCAATGTCATACATCGAGACGAAATGCATCGCCATCGCGCTCAATATGTCCGGCAGTCGGCGTCGCGAAATGCGTACCGACAACGAGCACGCCTGACCCGGCGAGATTCGAAAACATCTCACGTCGCGTCTTCGTCGATTGCACGGGATCGTAATCGACGGTCGCCGCCCAGTCCGGCCTCGCCATCTGACATGGATGGTGAATGAAATCGCCTGTAATCAGCGCCTC
>PHEO01000062.1 GCA_002841195.1 Alphaproteobacteria bacterium HGW-Alphaproteobacteria-11 | reverse complement strand
CGCGGCGATGACTGACAGGCTTGGCCGGTTCACACCGCTACCGGCGCCTTGATGGCCGGCTGTGGGTGGTAGTCGACAAACGCAATGTCCTCGAACCGGAACGCGAACAGGTCATCGACCGCCGGATTGAGCTGTAGCCGGGGCAGCGGGCCAGGCTGGCGCTGCAGTTGCTCGCGCGCCTGCTCGAAATGATTGCGGTACAGGTGGGCATCGCCGAGCGTATGGATGAACTCGCCCGGCGCCAGGCCGGTGGCCTGGGCCACCATGTGGGTGAGCAAGGCATAGCTGGCGATATTGAACGGCACGCCCAGGAAAATATCGCCCGAGCGCTGATACAGCTGGCAGCTCAGCCGGCCCTGGGCAACATAGAACTGAAACAGCGTGTGGCAGGGCATCAGCGCCATCCGGTCCAGCTCGCCGACGTTCCAGGCGCTGACCACCAGACGGCGCGAATCCGGGTTGCGGCGGATTTCATCGACCAGCCAGCGCATCTGATCGATGCTGCGGCCATCGGCGCTGGGCCACGAGCGCCACTGCCGGCCGTAAACCGGACCCAACTCGCCGTCGGCGTCGGCCCACTCGTCCCAGATGCCGACCTTGTTTTCCTTCAGGTAGGCGATGTTGGTGTCGCCGCGCAGAAACCACAGCAGCTCATGGACGATCGAGCGCAGGTGCAGCTTCTTGGTGGTCAACAGCGGAAAACCCTGGGCGAGATCGAAGCGCATCTGCCAGCCGAACACCGACTGGGTTCCGGTGCCGGTCCGGTCGTCCTTCTCGGTGCCGTGGTCGAGCACGTAGAGTGCCACATGATCGGATTTGAATTCGCGGAAATTGGCATAGAGCCCGGCAAGCCGCGCCGCGCCGTGCAGGCGCACACCGGCCTCCTCGTCAAGCTCGCGCCGGAGCGAGGCCAGCATCGTCTCTCCACGCTCGACGCCACCGCCCGGCAGGTACCAGCCGGCAATATAGGTATGCCGCACCAGCAGCACCCGGCCTTGCGCGTCGAACACGACGGCGCGCACGCCCGCCGTCAGCGGCCGCCGGACACGCCAGTAAAGCCGCGCCAGCGGACGGGCAATCTTCCACACAAGGACGCGAAAATCGGCCATTGCCGCAATCTAGCACGGGGTCCGGCCGCGGGCGCCTTTAGATGTCGTCAACCCTCGCCGCGTAGTCTCGGTGCGGGCGGCGCGCCTTTGCGTCGGGACAGGCAGAACGATATGGGCCTTTTTTCGAATCTGATCGCCCGGCGGAAACTCGAACCGCCGGCGCCGGTTGAAACGCCGCGCGTGACGCAGGCGGCGCTGAAACGCGCCTTGCGCAGCACCGCCAGCGCCTCCGGCTCGCAATTTGCCGCCGAACTCGGCCAGCGCATTGCCACCGCCCTCAGCACCGTCGAAACCGCCGTGCTCGCCATCGACGCCGTGACCGAGCGGCTGCGCGAGGCGGCCGATCTGGTGGCCGACGCCGGCCGCAATGCCGACATCGGACGCCGCGCCCTGCTGGCCGGCCGCTACGACGATTTGCGCGCCGAGATCGACGCCATCGTCGGATCGGCCTCGCACAACCGCGTCAATCTGATCGGCGGCCGGCGCATCGGCGGGCAGCACACAAGTTTCGAAATCGCGCTCGACGGCGAGGACCGCGCCGGCATTTCCATTTCCGTCGTCAACCTGACGACCGGCGAGGGCGGCTTGTCGCTGTCCCCGCCGCGCGACGCCTTTGCCGGCGATGCCGAAATCGAGGCCGTCTCGGACGAAATCGCCGCCGCCCGCGCCACGGCGGCAGCCGCCGCCGAACGTTTCTCCGACCACGCGGCGCTGGTCGCCGACCGGCTGGCCCGCCTCATCGCCATTGCGGGCTCCCATCCGGTCGAAACCCAGCTCCCGACCGGCGCCGATGCCGAAAACCCCGATGCACCGGCCCACCCCGACACCGAATACGAACTCGGCATGGGTGCGGTCGAGGAAAAGCTGCGCGCGCTCGCCGCCCGCCTGAACGGCGAAAAGCCGAGCGGCGACGCGGACATCTGACCGCATCGCCGAACCCCCGCCTTGTGCTAGCATGCCCTCCGAAACAGGAGGTCGCGCAAGATGACGCTGCACAATGCGGGTGAAAACCTGGCCCATGAAGGCCCCAACGCCGAACAGATCGAATACTGGAACGGCGACGCCGGCGACCGATGGGCGCGCTATCAGGACAAGCTCGACGGCCTGCTGCAGCCTTTCTCGGACGCGATGCTGCGCATCGCCGCGGTGAAGCCCGGCGACCGGATCATCGATGTCGGTTGCGGCTGCGGCGCCACGACACTCGAGCTTGCGGCAAAAGCCGGTGCCGGCGGAAAGACCTTCGGCGTCGATATTTCCGCACCGATGATCGCCCGCGCCCGGCAACGCGCGGAGGCAATGAAAAGCCCGGCCGAATTCATGCTGGCCGACGCCTCGGCACATCTCTTCGCACCGGCATCCTTCGATCTTCTGGCATCGCGCTTCGGCATCATGTTCTTTCTCGAACCGGTGCCGGCCTTCGCACATATGCGCAAGGCGCTCGCACCCGGCGGCCGGGTCGCCTTTGCCTGCTGGCGGCCGATGAAGGAAAACCCCTGGATCGCGGCGCCGCTTTTCGCCGCCCTGCCCCACATCCCCAAACAGGAACCGGCAATCCCCGGCGCGCCCGGGCCCTTCGCCTTCGACGACCGCGACCGGCTGCACGGCGTTCTGACAAAGGCGGGCTACAGCGCCGTCGAGATCGAACCCTTCGACGCGCCCCTCGCGGTCGGCACCGGCGCCGATCCCGTCGCCGACGCGCTGCAACAGACGCTCGACATCGGTCCGCTTGCCCGCATTTTCAGGGAACTGAACGACGAGCAGCGCCGTCTGTCGACCGCCGCCGTGCAAGAGGCGCTTGCCCGTCATGTCGAGGAAGGCCGCGTGGTAATGGGTGGCGCGGTCTGGCTCGTGACGGCACGCGCCTGAGCGCCGAAACCGCCGAATTTCCGGCAAATTTGTCTCCCATCCGCCGGCCGCCGGTTCCTTTTTCTTAAGGAACGGCGATTAAGGTTGATTCCGGTAAAGGTTGAGACGGGGGGAATGATGAGCGGCACGTCTGTTCAGCCGTCATTGTCCGTTTCGTATCCGGGTGGGGGCATGACGCAATCGATCTTCAAATCGTTGACCGTTCTGGTCGTCGACGACAGTGCCTATATGCGGCATCTGCTGATGACGTTGCTGCACGCGCTGGGCGTCAGCGACGTTCATGTGGCCGCCGAAGGCGACGAGGCTTGGGAGCTGTTCCGGCGCTACGAGCCTGACATCGTCATCACCGACGCGGCAATGCTGCCGGTCGACGGCTTTTCCTTCGCCGAACGGCTGCGCAACATCACCGGCGGCGGGCTCGGCATGGTGCCGATCATCATGGTGTCGGGCCACACCGACCTCGCCTCCATTGAACGTGCACGCGACGTTGGCATCACCGAGTTCCTGTCCAAACCCATCTCCGCCCGCAGCCTCTATCAGCGTCTGATCCAGGTGATCGACCGCCCGCGCCAGTTCGTCGAAACGCCGACCTATCGCGGCCCCGACCGTCGCCGCCGCAATCAGCCCTATGACGGCGTCGACCGTCGCGGCTCGGTGGCACTTCTGTGAAAGATTGACCGATGACCGACCGAAACAACAAGAATCGCGGCACGTCGAACGGCGAGAAGCCGGCCGATGTGCGTTTCGTCCGTGTACCCTCGATCGCGGAGCGCAAGCTCGGCACCGACTATGTCGCGCCGATGCGCCTCGATCCCCGCGTTCTCGAACAGATGCAGACGACCATCAAGGGTCTTGAGGCGCGTTACGGCGACACATTGCGCGATCAGGTCCGCACGCTGCTGACGCTGGTCGAGCCGGCCTGCGGCGGCGACACCGAGGCGCGCGGCCGGCTCTATGCCATCGTCCACGACATGCGCGGCCTCGCCGGCACCTTCGGCCATCCGATGGTCGGCCGCTTCGCCAATTCGCTGTGCAGCTACGTCGAAAGCGCCGGCATGGACGCCTGGCGCGACGACACCGTCTTCCGCTTTCACATCGATGCAATCCGCGAGGCGCTGGACAGCCCCGGCGCCGATCCGGCCATAACGCTTGAAACGCTCAATGCGCTGCAAAAGCTGATTGCGGCCAGTGCGGCGGAGCGGAGGCGGATGGGATGATTCCCAGGCCGACCAACGCGGATCCGGAATTCTTCCGCAAGCTGAAGGTGCTTGTGGTGGAGGACAGTGCCGAAATGCGCCGGCTGCTGGCGGCATTGCTCGAGTCGATGGGCGTGGAGCAGGTCGTCGAGGCGCGAGACGGCTTGAAGGGCCTCGACGCCTTCATCGAACACAAGCCTGACATCATCATCACCGACGGCGCGATGCAGCCGATGGACGGCTACGAGATGACGCAGCGCGTACGCGCCGCGGGCGCCGTCGAAGGCGCCAATCCCGATGTTCCGATCCTGATGATCTCGGGCCATGTCGAGCGCGAAAATGTCGTCCATGCGCGCGACCAGGGCGTCACCGACTATCTTCCCAAGCCCCTCTCCGCCTCGGTTCTCTATGAGGCCATCGTCGCCGCCGTCTCCAAGCCGATCCATTTCGTCGAAACGCCGGGCTATCGCGGCCCCTCGCCGAAGCGCCACCTCGCCGCGCGCGGCATCGACGACGCAGGCTTCTGAAGCCTCAGTTAACCTCGGCGAGAAACCGCGCCAGCAGCGGATTGACGACATCCGGCGCCTGCCAGAACGGCATATGCGCCAGCCCCTCCAGAACATGCACCTTCCCGTCCCAGAGGTTGCGGTAGCTGATGCTTGTCAGGAACGCGTTGTTGACGAAGGGCTCCAGCGCGCACGACACAACAGCCAGCGGCAGCGGCGATGTCGCCGCAATCTCGCGCCCGTCCATGTCGAGCCCGGCGGCCACCGACTGCAGCATCAACGGCCGGAAGCGCCCGTCGGCGCGGGCGCATCCCTCGACCATCCACGGTTCGAGCGCGACACCCGCGCCGATCGTTTCCTGCGCATAGATCGCCGCCTGTTCGGCCGTGAAACTTTCGGCGAAGGTCAGCGCCATGTGTTCGGAAGGCAGAAACGCCTCGCCCATATCGGCGCCGCCGGCGGGCGGCGTACCGGTGATCCAGGCCGCGACCGTCCCCGGCCAGCGCCCCATCATTTCAAGCGCCGCATGGCCGCCCAGCGACCAGCCGACGACGGTTGCGCGTTCGATGCCGAGCCCGTCGAGCAGCGCCATCGACGCATCGGCAAAGCCGTGGATCGAATAGGTCTTCTCCGGCTCCGGCGCATCGGAGCTTGCCCCATGCCCAGGCAGGTCGAAGGCGATGCAGCGGAAATCGCGGCCGATCGCGCTGTCGAGCTGGCGGCCGAAAATCTCCTTGCAGGAGGAATTGCCGTGGATGAACAGCACCGCGGGCCCCGCACCACCGCTGTCCAGATAGCTGAGCCGGCCATGCGCCGTCTCGACCGTTCCGTTCTTCATCGCCCTGATCCCCGTGAGTTTTATTTTAGCTTCAACAACTTGGCGCCCGCGCCGCTCTTGGATTCATTTCCCCAAAAAATGACAGAGGCGTCATTATTTTTTGCATCCATTAACCCCTGCCCCTATATTGATATTCAACGGGAGCCGTCGGAGCGACGAGCCGGAGGCCGGCATTCCGCATCAGGGTAGGAGCAGAGATGACAAAGATCACGACGAATATCACGGTGGACGCGGCCTATGAGGCGGTCGCACCGGACGACTTCCCGGCAATGATGGAAGTCGAGCGCTACGGCAATCGCTCCACCGCCTTCGACAAGATCATCTCGGCCACCCACGATCATTTCTGGGACCCGATGGACAAGAAGTACATCGACTTCTCCGCCCCTTTCGACATGGAGAACGAGTATCTCGTCGATCCCGAGCAGAACACCGACCTGAAGACCGCGGTGAAGGACAAGCTCGACGAGAAACAGAAGATCAAGCTCGTCAACATGGACGTGCAGTGGGGCCTTTCCTCGATCCTGCACGGCGAAGCGGGCGCGCTGGCGCTGTCGGCGAGCCTCTGCCACATCCTGAAGGATCCGGGCGCGCAGGAATACGCCGCCAACCAGACGCGCGAGGAAGCACGCCACGTCGCCGGCTTCTCCAACTACATCAAGGCCCGCTGGGGCAAGCCCGTGCCCGTCGGCCCGGCGCTCGGCGATGTGCTGACCGAACTCGTCAACACACCGCTGGTCTGGAAGAAGCTCGTCGGCATGCAGATGCTGGTCGAGGGCCTTGCGATGGGCGCCTTCGCCTCCTTCTACAAATGGGGTCGCGACCCGCTGATGGTGAAGCTGATGCAGCTCACGATGACGGACGAGGCCTTCCACCACAAATTCGGCAAGATCTGGGCCGACCGCACGATCCCGAACCTCGATCCCGAACAGCGCAATGCGATCGAGGACTGGGCGTGGGAAGTCTTCCAGATACTGCTCTACAATCTCGGTTCGCCCGAGCAGAAGAAGCACATCTATGACGCCGTCGGTCTCGACTGGGAGTGGGTGCAGGGCGCCTACATGGAAGCATTGACCGACAAGAACATCCGCGAAAGCATGCAGGAAAGCTCCAACATTTTCCGTGTACTGATCAAGACGCTGCTGAAGGCCGGCATCATCACCGACCGCACGGCGATGAATTACGCCGCCTTCATCGACATGAAGGAACTCTATGGCGAGAGCGACCGCATGATCGGCGACGACATCGCCGAGGAAGGCATCAAGCTTCTGCGCCAGCTCAACGGCCAGGGCGGCGGCGCCTATTCGCTGGACCGCATGTCGGCCGCCGAATAACACCGGCGCGGAACGGGAACGAAAGGGCGGCAACCGGAGTTGCCGCCCCATTTGTTTGCCCGTACTCTGCCTTCAACTTCGGTATCAACCAAAAAAACGAGGATGTCATCCCGGGATTTGTTCCCGGGGACGACTAGCGTCGCATCTTGGAGTGGCGTGGATTGTATCCCGGCAACAAGTGTCGGGGTGATTCAATCTTCGAATCGCGCCGTGTCAACGTTCTTAATGAAACGCAGGACGGCACTTACAGAATCAAAAATGAACCGCGCTTCGGCCTGATGCAAAAGATCGTTGTCGTGGGCAAGAGTCTGGTTGTTCCGAACATGATTGAACTTATCAAATACACCAATTGAGTTCTTTAAAATCTGTTGCGTCATATCTTGAAGCGCCTGCTCTTGATTGACAGCTTTAACATACTTCCCTACGCGGCTGTGCAGCGGCTCATCGCGACTCCAATTCACCCCCCGCTTGTCCAGCAAATGGCCAAACTTCTTCGAACAGTATGTGTGCAGGCGGTCGAGGGCGGCGGCAGGTTTGTCAGCATTGATGTCACGCTCGATAGAGCCAATCAACTCATCCAACGTCTGGTCAGCAGTAAAGCGTTCAAGCGCATCAGTCCGCGCGACACCAACTCCGCCTTCTATGCGCGCTATCAATCCGAAAAGTCGTTTCTTAGTCTCAGGATTGTAAGGCCCCAAAATTCCTTCACGATATTCCGACAAGCTTCTCATCACCCTTGTAGAAAGAGCGGCATCTGAGATACGGAAGAAGGTTCGGAGCCTGTTCATCTTTGACGTACCACCAGCACGATAGCGCGGCTCGTCGATATTGATGTGGAATTCGTCTTCAAAGTATTCAGTGAACGTCCTATCCGAAAAATTGAGGCAATACCCCGGCTCGGATTGGAACGCTTCATCAATGATACGGATATCTGAGTGTTTGAGATCGACCATCTGAGTCACTTGTGGAAAATTTAAAGAATCTTACGCACGAAAAATCACAATGATATATGACCAATTTTTCTGTTGAGTTAGAAAATATACGAAGTATTTTTCAACTCATCCCTCCTAGGTCACACCTAAAATCAAGAACCCATTCCGCTTTTAGACTCCTTCTGCCGCATCAACCCTTCGATGATCCGGTCGAGCCCGGCCGTATATTCCGCCCGCGCCGCCTCCGGGTCGCCGGCCGCCGCGATGCCGAGCGCCGCCTGCTGCAACGCGCCCGACAGCAGGGCATTCATCGAACGCTTTCGCCGGCCGCGATGAAGCCCTCATCCACGAGATGCTGCAACGCATGATCGAGAAACAGCGTCGACAGCGCCGCCTGCATCTCACCGGCATCGCCTATGTCTGGCTGATCTTCATGAATTCCTATATCGGCCGCCTGACGAGCAAGACGCCGCCCGAACCCGAGGTAATCTTCGCCATTACCGCCGGCCTCGGATTTCTGGCGCTGGCATTGCGCGTCGCCGCCTGGGTTGCCCGCCGCCGCGCCCGATCACAAGCTGTTGTTCGTTGACGCAGCGTCGCCTGTGATATTCTGACGCCGCTAGGGCCTGACGCCCCGGAGACGCTCAATGCATGCGACGAATGCCAGGGGCCGGCTGACGGCCCCCGCGATCGGCCTTGGCATTCTTGCGCTGCTGCTGGCAGGAGCGGCGCAGGCCAACATATACGGCATCGACGATCGCCGGGACATCCGCCCCGATGACGGATTGAGCGGCGTCGGCGTCATCGTCTGCGAAGGCACGACGCGCCGTCCGACCGGCGTCCTCCTGGCCTCGCCGCTGCTGCCGGCGGATCGCGACTATGACGTCATCGCCTCGGCCGCCCATGTCTTCATCGGTCCGCGCGGCCGCCTGACCGATTGCGAGTTCCGGCCGCAATCCAAGACCGGGCCGGGCGCGCGCATCCTCTACATCGAAAGCGGCAGCCACACCCCCTATCGCGACCGCGACTGGCACAACGACTGGGCCGTCGCCGTCCTCGACCGCCGCCTGCCCGGCGAACTCGACCGCATCGAACCGCGCGCGATCGACGAGGATACCGCCGTCGAGCTTCGCGAATCCGGCGCCCGCTTCATCCTTGCCGGCCACAATGGCGAGCGCGGCCCCTTGCAGATGTCCGAAAATTGCGGGCCTGCGCGCAAGCTGAGCTCCCATCTCAACCGCTTCGATCCCCGCGTCGTCAATCACGATTGCGACATGATGCCCGGCTGGTCGGGCGGCCCGCTGATTCTGCAAGAGGACGGCATCAACTACATGATCGCGGTCAACTCGCAGGCCTCCAACGCGATCACCCACACCTCCGGCCGGGCCTATAGCGGCAGCCTCAACCCGAATGTCGCAATCCGCGTCGACGACCAGTTCAAGCGCGCCATCGACCGCCTGCTGCGCGCCGGCACGACCGGCGTCACCGCCAAATGCCTCGTCGCGAGCAAGGACGAGTTGCCGGCCCTTCCCTGCTGACCGCGACGCTGACGCTGCGGCACCGCGACGCCGGATGACCGGCCGCTATTTCTTCCCTATATTGTCCGCAAAAGAATTGGCCCCGCCCGGCCGCCGTGCCGGGGGGCCGCCAGAACACGCTTTCCGGGAGGGAAAACATGCCTTGGAATTTCGGCGACATTCTCGACGCCATATCGCCCGTGCTGCCGGCCGACGCGCCGGCCTTCATTCACGGGACACGCCGCATCACCTGGGGCGAAACGACGAAACGCACCAACAATCTCGGCCGCGCCATGATCGAACGCGGCGCGAAGCCCGGCGACAAGCTGGCCTTCTACATGCGCAACCGGCCGGAATATATCGAACTGCTCGCCGCCGGGTTCAAATCGCGCCTGACCCATGTCAACGTCAACTACCGCTACAAGCCCGACGAAGTCTTTTACATCTTCGACAATTCGGACGCGCAAACCGTCGTCTATGGCAGCGAGTTTCGCGGCGTCATCGAGGAAATCCGTCCGCGGCTCACAAAGGTCGGGACCTTCATCGAGATCAATGACGGCGGCGACATCGCACCCTTCGCCGAGCGTTACGAAACGCTGGCGAACGAAGGTTCGGGCGCGCCGCTCGGCATTGAGCGTTCACCCGACGACATGCTCTTCATCTATACCGGCGGCACCACCGGCATGCCGAAAGGCGTGATGTGGCGTCACGACGATCTGCGCGAGGTGCAGCTTTCGGCGTTGCGCCGTCTCGGCCCCGTGCCGGAATCGCTTCCCGCCCTGATCGAGGCGATCAAGGAGGTCGGCCCCGCCGGCCCCATGATCCCGGCCTGCCCGCTGATGCACGGCACCGGCCTCCTGACCGCGCTTGGCAACATGGTCTCGGGCGGCTGCGTCGTCACGCTCGACAATCAGTCGCTCGACCCGCACGAATTATGGGCGGCGGTCGATCGCAACAAGGTCCAGCAGGTCGCCATCGTCGGCGACGCCTTTGCCAAGCCCATGCTGCGCGCGCTCGAGGAAGAACCGGGAAAATACGACCTGTCCTCCATCGTCACGATCATCTCGTCCGGCGTCATGTGGTCGACCGAGGTGAAACGCGGACTGCTGAAATACATGCCGAACGCGATCATGACCGACAGCTTCGGCGCCTCGGAAGCCGTTGGCCTCGGCTCCTCGCTGATGACCAAGGACGGCGAAATCGCCACCGCGAAATTCCAGATCGGCGAACGCTGCAAGGTCTTCGACGAGAATGACGAGCTGATCGAACCGGGTTCGAAGACACCGGGCTTCATCGCGCTCGGCGCGCCGATCCCGGTCGGCTACTACAAGGACCCTGAAAAGAGCGCCCGCACCTTCAAGACCGTGCGCGGCGAACGCTACGCGATCCCCGGCGACTGGTGCACCGTCGAAGCCGATGGCACGCTGACGCTGCTCGGCCGGGGCTCGGCCTGCATCAACACCGCCGGCGAAAAGGTCTACCCCGAAGAAGTCGAGGAAGCATTGAAAACGCATCCTTCGGTCGAGGACGCGCTGGTCGTCGGCCTGCCCGACGAGAAATGGGGCCAGTCCGTCACCGGCGTGGTCACCCTCAACAACGGCGCGGCCTTCGACGAGGAGGCCCTCAGAGCCCATGTCCGCAACATGCTTGCCGGCTACAAGACGCCCAAGCGCATCCTGATCGGCACGGTTCCCTTCCGCGCACCGAACGGCAAGGCCGACTACAAGACCGTCACCGAGTTTGCCAAGCGCGAACTCGGCGCCGCCTGAATACGAAAACGGAGAAGCGTGATGACGCCGGATGAATTTGCAAACCTGCTCGCGCGCTTCTCCGCCGCCGCCACGGCCGGCGACGGCAAGGCCTTTGCCGCCTGCTTCACAGAGGATGGCGTCTATCACGACTACATCTATGGCGACCACAAGGGCCGCGACGAAATCGCCCACATGCTGGAAGAGCTCTTCCACCGCGACGCGCGCGACTATGACTGGCGGATGATCGACCCCGTTTGCAACGGCGATCTCGG
Organism: Alphaproteobacteria bacterium HGW-Alphaproteobacteria-11; assembly: GCA_002841195.1. Lineage (GTDB taxonomy): Bacteria > Pseudomonadota > Alphaproteobacteria > Parvibaculales > Parvibaculaceae > Parvibaculum. Next base: position 4,241 of record PHEO01000062.1, on the reverse strand, counting down.
CTATGCCTGGTCGCTGTCGAAATTCACCTCGACCGTCCCTCAATATGAAGGCAACCAGGTCGTGATCGACGGCATGAGCCGCTTCGAACTCCGCGACGGCCTGATCGCCGACTACCGCGAAAGCGTCAATGGCGGCGTCGCGATGGCGCAACTCGGCGTCGAGGAGCCGCGGCTTGCCGGCGTGTTGCGCAAATGGGCCCGGCAATTGCGCGAGCGCCCCGAAGTCGCCCGCTACCTGAAATCCTGAACGCCCGCATTTACCCTTAATAGCGGCCCTACCTACCCGCCGATGCCGGTTGCCTCGCCGGGGCCGGTTGCTATGCTGTCGCCACCCAAATTCGAACCTTCAAGAAAGAGACGTTCATGGAAGCGCTGGAGAAATTCCGTCAGGAAACAAGGGCCTGGCTGGAGGAAAACTGCCCGCCCTCGATGCGGACGCCGATGACCTCCGAGGACGAGACCGTCTGGGGCGGCCGCAATGCCAAATACGCGAATCCCGAGGCGAAGCTCTGGCTCGACCGCATGGCCGAACGCGGCTGGACCGCGCCCACCTGGCCGGCGGCCTATGGCGGCGGCGGCCTGACGAAAGAGGAAAACCAGGTGCTCCAGCAGGAGATGCGCCGCATCAAGGCGCGGCCCCCGCTGTCGAGCTTCGGCATCTGGATGCTCGGGCCGGCCCTGCTCGAATTCGCCAACGAGGAGCAGAAGAAGGAACACCTGCCGAAAATCGTTCGCGGCGAAATCCGCTGGTGCCAGGGCTATTCCGAGCCCGGCGCCGGCTCCGACCTCGCCGGCCTCCAGACCAAATGCGAGGACAAGGGCGATCATTACCTCGTCAACGGCCAGAAGATCTGGACCTCCTACGCCGACAAGGCCGACTGGATATTCTGCCTCGTCCGCACCGACCCCACGAAAAAGCATGACGGCATCAGCTTTCTGCTCTTCGACATGGCGACGCCCGGCGTCGAGGCGCGCCCGATCAGCATGATCTCCGGCGCCTCGCCCTTCTGCGAAACCTTCTTCACCGATGTGAAAGTGCCGAAGGGAAATCTCGTCGGCGAACTCAACAAGGGCTGGACCATCGCCAAGCGTCTGCTGCAGCACGAACGCGAGATGATTTCGGGCATGGGTCTCGGCGGCGCGGGTTCGGGCGCCGGCCTCGGCGGTCTCGAACAGGCGGCCAAGGACTATTACGGCGAGCAGAACGGCCGCGTCGCCAGCCCGTCGCTGCGCGACCACATCACCCGCCAGAAGATGGATGGCAAGGCCTTCGCTCTGACCATGCAGCGTTCGGCCGAGGAAGCGAAGGCGGGCCAGGGCCCCGGCGCCGCCTCGTCGATCTTCAAATACTACGGCACCGAGCTCAACAAGCGCCGCTTCGAACTGCTGCTCGAAATCATGGGCACCAAGGGCCTCGGCTGGGAAGGCGAAGGCTTCACCGGCGACGAGATCACGGTCATCCGCTCCTGGCTGCGCTCCAAGGGAAATTCGATCGAGGGCGGCACCAGCGAGGTGCAGCTCAACGTCGTCTCGAAGCGCGTCCTCGGCCTGCCCGACTGAGAAACGCCATACCGCATTCACGCGCGTCCGCGCGGCCGCGCATCGCCAATTGACACAAGACAGCAAAGATACAGAAACGACATGGCACTTGTACTCACCGAGGAGCAGCAGCTCCTGCGCGACACCGCAACGCAGTTTTTCCAGGAGCGGCTGCCCATCGCCAATCTGCGCAAGCTGCGCGACACAAAGGACGCCACCGGTTTCGACCGCGCGATCTGGAAGGAAATGTCCGACCTCGGTTTCGCCGGCATCATGATTTCCGAAAAATACGGCGGCACCGATTTCGGCCCCGTCGGCCTCGGCCTCGTGCTCGAACAGGCCGGCCGCACGCTGGCCGCGAGCCCGCTGGTCTCCACCGTGCTGCTCTGCGGTTCGGCTGTGCAGCTTGCCGGCAACGCGACGCAGCGCCAGGACATCCTCTCGGCCATCGCGGCGGGTGACCGCATCATGGCGCTTGCGCTGGAAGAGGGCCCGCACCACAACCCGACGCACATCGCCACCCGCGCCGAAGCGGACGGCAATGCCTTCAAGATCACCGGCAAGAAGACCTTCGTGCTGGACGGCCATGTCGCCGACCAGCTGATCGTCGCCGCCCGCACCTCCGGCAACGAAAACGACCGCGCCGGCATCACGCTCTTCCTCGTCGATCCGAAATCGGAAGGCGTCAAGATCACGCGCACCCTGATGGTCGACAGCCGCAATGCCGCCGACATCTCGTTCGACAACGTGTCGGTGCCGGCCACCGCCGTGCTCGGCTCGGTCGATGGCGGCATCGACGTGCTCGAACAGGTGCTCGACATCGCCCGCATCGGCATCTCGGCTGAAATGCTGGGTCTCGTGCAGGAAGTCTTCGACACGACGCTTGCTTACCTCAAGGAGCGCAAGCAGTTCGGCAAGGTCATCGGCTCCTTCCAGGCGCTACAGCACCGCATGGCGACGCAGTTTGCCGAAATCGAGCTTTGCCGCTCGGTCGTGCTCGACGCGCTTTCGGCGCTGGAAGCCCGGCGCAACGACGTGCCGCTGATCGCGAGCCTCGCCAAGGCCCGCCTCTCGGACACGGCAACCGTGATGACCAACGAGGGCCTGCAGATGCATGGCGGCATGGGCATGACCGACCAGTTCGATGTCGGCCTCTTCATGAAGCGCGCCCGCGTCGCCACGGCAAGTTTCGGCGACGGAAATTTCCATCGCGACCGTTATGCTTCGCTGGAAGGCTACTGACAATCCCGCGAACGCGGCCCCTCGGGGTGCGTTCGCCCACAAGTTCACACGCCGGGGGCATGCGTTCGTAAAATGTTGAAAGTCCGGTCCGGAATGGCGGCGGGTGTCTGGCCGCTTTTCGCCCTCGCGCTGGCGCTGGTCGCGATGCCCGCGCCGGCCAGCGCCCACCCCCATGTCTGGATCGACTTGCGGACGCAAGCCCATGTCGATGCCGAAGGCCGCCTGGCCGCCGTCACCATCGTCTGGATTTTCGACGAGTTCTATTCGGCCTTCGCCCTTGACGGCCTCGAAAAGCCGGGCGGCGACTACAAGCCCGAAGACCTCGCGGCGCTCACCGACGTCAACATGTCGAACCTCGCCGAATTCGACTACTTCACCGAGGTGACGCAAGGCGGCGAGCGGGCGGCCTTTGGCGAGCCACGCGACGCGCATTCGACATGGAACGAGGAAAGCGGCCGCCTGTCGCTGAGCTTCACGCTGCCGATCGCCGAACCGCGCCCCGCCACCGCCGCCGCGCCGGCGGCATTCCGCGTCTACGATCCCTCCTACTACATTTCGATCGACTATACCGAAAAAGACCCGCTGCGCGTCGTCGGCGAGGCGGCCGGCCGCTGCAAGACCGCCATCGAAACGCCCAATGTCGAAAACGTCTGGATGACGCTGCCCGAATCCGCCTTCACCAGCGGACAGTCGCAGATGGGGGCGATGTTTGCGGCAACGGCGACGTTGACCTGCGAGACGGCCGAATGAAAAGCCTGCGGCAAAAGCCCCTGCTGGCGGCGCTCGTCTTTGCCGCCGCCTGCGCCGCGACGGCGGCGCTCGCGCAGAGCCCGTTCGCGGTGCCGGGCGCCGAAACGCCGCCGCCCGAACCCGGTCTCTTCGCCGGTCTCATGCGCTACATCATGGCCATGCAGCAGGAATATTACCGCGCCATGGCGGGCGCCCTTCGCGCGGTCAACCTGCAAGGCTCGCTCGCCGCCGCCTGGGGCCTCGTCTCGATCTCGTTCCTCTATGGCGTGTTCCACGCCGCCGGCCCCGGCCACGGCAAGGTCATCGTCACCTCCTGGCTGCTCGCCGACGAACGCGAAGTGAAGCGCGGCATCCTGATCGCCTTCCTCTCCGCCTTCGCGCAGGCCATCACCGCGATCCTCGTCGTCGGCATCCTCGCGCTCGCCCTCGGCATGACGCAACGCGCCACCGCCGACATCGTGCCGATCGTCGAGCGCGCCAGCTTCGCGCTGATCGCCGGCGTCGGCGCCTGGCTGCTCTGGCGCGCCTTCCGCCCATCGCACGATCACGGTCACGATCACCATGACCATGCGCATGACCACGCCCATTTGCCGACGCCGGTCGAAATTCGCAAGGCGCGCGGCCTGAAAGGCATGGTGGCGGTCATCCTCTCGGTCGGCCTGCGCCCGTGCAGCGGCGCGATACTGGTGCTGCTTTTCGCGGTCACGCAG
>PHEO01000061.1 GCA_002841195.1 Alphaproteobacteria bacterium HGW-Alphaproteobacteria-11 | reverse complement strand
GCAGGGCTATCTCTCCTCCGAGCCCTACATGATCCGCAAGGAAACCAGCCTCGAACCGCAAGTGTTCCTGCTGTCGGACTACGGCTATCCGGGTTATGCCGCGGTCGTTCTCGCCGCCGACCGGACGATCGCCGAGCAGCCGGAAGCCGTGCAGGCATTCGTCGATGCAAGCATCCGCGGCTGGGTGAGCTATCTCTATGGCGATCCGGCGCCGGCCAACGCGCTTATCAAGCGCGACAATCCGGAGATGACCGACGATGTGATCGCCAACGCGGTTTCGATGATGAAAAAATACGGCATCGTCGAATCCGGCGACACGGCAACGCTCGGCATCGGCGCGATGACCGATGCGCGTTGGCGGGAGTTCCACCTGACGATGGTGACGGCCGGCGTCTATTCGGCGGGCCTCGACGTCCATAGCGCCTATACGCTGGAGTTCATCAACCAGGGAGCCGGTCTCGACTTCAAGAAACAACTGACCGGCGAATAAGGGAGCGCCCGCGCAGCCCATGACCTCAGCCGACGCGCCACGGCCTCCACTGCTCACGCTGACCGGCGTTGCCAAGACCTACGAGGGCGGCACGGTGGCGCTTTCGGGCGTCGACGCGGAAATTCGCCGCGGCGACTTCGTCTCGCTGGTCGGACCGTCCGGTTGCGGCAAGAGCACGCTGCTCAGGATCGTCGCCGGGCTGATCGCGCCGAGCGCCGGCAATGTCCGCTGGCATACCACCGACGGCGCGCGGCCTGCCGATGTCGGTTTCGTCTTTCAGGATGCGACGCTGATGCCCTGGGCATCGGTTCTCGACAATGTGCATCTGCCGTTGAAGCTTCGCGGCATCGCGCTCGAAAAGGCAAGGCCGCAATTGATGGACGCGCTGGCGCGCGTCGGCCTCGCCGATTTCGCGGGCGCTTTCCCGCGCGAGCTTTCCGGCGGCATGAAGATGCGCGTGTCGCTGGCCCGCGCACTTGTGACCGAGCCGCCGGTGCTGCTGATGGACGAGCCCTTCGCGGCGCTCGACGAATTCACGCGCGAGAAACTCGACGATGACCTGCTCGACCTGTGGCGCAGCCAGCGCTGGACGGTGATCTTCGTCACGCACAGCATCTACGAATCCGTTTACCTGTCGGAACGGGTTCTGGTGATGGGTGCGCGGCCGGGGCGCGTTCTCGGCGAGGTCGCGATCGGCGCACCGCATCCGCGCGGCGCCGCCTTCCGCCGCTCGCACGACTATGCCGATCATTGCGCGGCGGTCAGCGTCGCGCTTCGCGAAGGGGTGCGGCCATGAACGGCGAGGACAGCGTCCTGTCGCGCTTCACGCGAATTGCCGTGCCGGCCGCCGCCGGCGTCGTCTTTCTGGGAATCTGGGAAGCATCGGTGCGGCTTGGCGACGTGCCGCTTTTCGTGCTGCCGCCACCCAGCGCGATCGGGGCAAGCCTTGTCGCCAATTTCGGATCGCTGATGGGATCGCTCTGGGTGACGCTGCGCGTCACGTTGATGGCCTTCGTGCTCGCGGCGGTGGGCGGCATCGGCCTTGCCATTCTCTTCTCGCAAAGCCGGCGGATCGAGATGGCGCTCTTTCCCTATGCGGTGGTGTTGCAGGTGACGCCGGTCGTCGCCATCGCGCCGCTGATCCTGATCTGGGTCGGCTATGACCGCGTCGAACTTGCCGTGCTGATCCTCGCCTGGATGGTCGCCTTCTTTCCGATCCTTTCCAACACGACGCTGGGCTTGCGCTCCGCCGACCACAATCTGCGCGATCTCTTCCGGCTTTACGGCGCCAGCCGCTGGCAAGTGCTGAGCGAACTGCAACTGCCCTCGGCGCTTCCCTACATTCTGGCGGGCATGAAGATTTCCGGCGGGCTGGCGCTGATCGGCGCGGTCGTCGCCGAATTCGTCGCCGGTTCGGGCACCGGCGCGGGGCTTGCCTGGCGCATCGTCGAGGCCGGCTACCGCCTCGATATTCCGCGCATGTTCGCCGCGCTGTTCCTGCTATCGGTGCTTGGCATCACGATTTTTTTCAGCCTGACCTGGGTCGAACACCGCCTGCTCCGGCGCTGGCATGAGAGCGCGGTTCGCCGGGAGTTCTGAGGCATATCCAAAAATCGGCTGAATTCAGCCATTTACTCCATATTAGACAATTTTAAATGTGAATAATAATATTCTACACCTCTATTGACGATCTTTAGAAAAAAACCCATGTTACCGGGTAGTTAGCAGCTGCTTCACGCGCCTCGCCTCCCCGTCGCCAGATGCCCCGGTGGCGGGCGGTGAATTGGCGCGGATGGAGCCCCAAGGAGCGCCGGCATGGCCCAGCACAGTCGCAAGGGAGCGCAGTTTCAGGCGCTCACCGCAAACCGTCTCGCCGACGGCATCGTCGTCTACCTGACCTCGGATAATCGCTGGTCGGAATCGCTGCAGGACGCCGATGTCGCCGAAGGCAAGGAAGCCGGCGAGGCGCTGCTGGCGCGCGCGCAACCGACGGTCGACGACAATATCGTCGTCGAGCCCTATCTTTTCGAGATCGCGCGCGAGGACGGCGGCATCCGCGCCGCAAGCGTGCGCGAAACGATCCGGCAGGCGGGCCCGACCGTGCGCCTTGATCTCGGCAAGCAGGCGGAGCTGCCGGGCGTTCATCGCTGAACGCAAGAAACCGCGAGAGGCAAAGGTTCGGTTATGTATCGCTACGACGAATTCGATTATCAGATCGTCAATGAACGCGTCGCCCAGTTTCGCGGGCAGGTCGCGCGCCGCCTTTCGGGCGAGTTGACGGAAGACGAGTTCAAGCCGCTCAGGCTGATGAACGGCGTCTATCTGCAACTTCACGCCTACATGCTCCGCGTCGCCATTCCCTACGGCACGCTGTCGTCGAAGCAATTGCGCATGCTCGCGCATATTGGCCGCAAATACGACCGCGGCTACGGCCACTTCACGACCCGCCAGAACCTTCAGTACAACTGGCCGGCGCTGAAGGACATGCCCGATCTGCTGCACGACCTCGCCACCGTCGAGATGCACGCCATCCAGACATCGGGCAACTGCATCCGCAATGTGACGTCGGATCAGTATGCGGGGGCCGCGAAAGACGAGATCGAGGATCCGCGCATCGTTTCGGAAATCATCCGGCAATGGTCGACCTTCCACCCGGAATTCTCGTTCCTGCCGCGCAAGTTCAAGATCGCCGTTTCCGGCACGCCGGACGACCGCGCCGCGATCCGCGTGCACGACATCGGCATCCAGATCGTGCGGGACGGCAAGGGTGCGATCGGCTACGAAATCTATGTCGGCGGCGGTCTCGGCCGCACACCGATGATCGGCAAGAAGATCGCCGATTTCGTGCCGAAGGAAGATTTGCTCGCCTATCTCGAGGCGATCATGCGCGTCTACAACATGTATGGACGCCGCGACAACATCTACAAGGCGCGCATCAAGATCCTGGTGCACGAGATCGGCGCCGAGGAAATGAAGCGGCAGGTGGACGCCGAATTCGCCGAAATCCGCAAGACCGGCGCCCTGCATTTGCCGGCCGAGGAGGTCGCGCGTATCCAGGCCTATTTCGCGCCACCCGCTTACGAGACGCTGCCGGATGAAAGCACGGAGCTCAACAAGGCGGTGCTTGCCGACCGGGATTTCGCCAATTGGGTGAAGTCCAATGTCGCCGCGCACAAGGTGCCCGGCTATGCGATCGTCAACATCTCGCTCAAGCCCATCGGCGGCACGCCGGGCGATTGCTCGTCGGACCAGATGGATGCGGTTGCCGACATCGCGGAGAAATACAGCTTCGACGAGTTGCGCGTCACACATGAGCAGAACCTGACGCTGGCCGATGTGCGCAAGAAGGACCTGCCGGCCGTTCATGCGGCGCTGAAGGCGGCCGGGCTCGCGACCGCCAACATCAATCTCATCACCGACCAGATCGCCTGCCCCGGTCTCGACTATTGCGCGCTGGCCAATGCCCGCTCAATCCCGCTGGCGCAGCAGATTTCGGAGCGCTTCAGCGATCTCGACCGGCAGCACGATATCGGCGAGTTGAAGATCAACACGTCGGGCTGCATCAATGCCTGCGGCCATCACCATGTCGGCCATATCGGCATTCTCGGTGTCGACAAGAAGGGCGTCGAATATTACCAGGTGACGCTGGGCGGCGCGGCCGACGAAAAGACCGCCATCGGCGACATTGTCGGCCCCGCCTTCACCGAAGAGCAGATCGTCGATGCCATCGAAACCATCGTCACGACCTATCTCAGCCTGCGCCAGCCCGGCGAGCGCTTCATCGACACCTATCGGCGCACCGGCATCGACCCGTTCAAGGAGAGCCTCTATGCAACTCATTAGGAACGGGGAGTTCGTCGCGGACGATTTTGCGACCGTCGGGGACGAGGACGCGCTGCCGGATGGCGCGGTCATCGTCAGCCTCGAGCGCTGGCAGAAGGAGCGCGACGCGCTGACGGCGCGCAACACACCGCTCGGCGTGCGCCTGAAGAGCGGTCAGGAGCCCTCGGCCATCGCGGAGGATATCGACAAGCTGAAGGTGGTGGCGCTCGAGTTTCCGGTCTATCGCAACGGCCGCGCCTATTCCTATGCGCGGCTCTTGCGCGAGCGGCACGGCTACAAGGGCGAAATCCGCGCCGTCGGCAATGTGCTGCGCGACCAGTTCCATTTCATGGTCCGCTGCGGCTTCGACGCGCTGGAAGTCGCCGATAACATCACACCGGAAATCTGGGCCGAGAGCGTCGGCGCGTTTTCGCTGTCCTACCAGCCGGCGACCGACGGGCGCGAGCCCGTGTTGTCGCTGCGCCAGCGCCTCGCGGCGCGCGCCTCGGCCCGCGAAGCGGTCTGACGGTCTCCCCTTCCCGCGCGGACAAGCAAAAGCCCGGCACCCTTTTCAGGGGCCGGGCTTTTTTACGCAACAGTACGCAACAGACTGGAAGTCTGGAGCTTCGCGCGGAAATTACGCGGCGCGGAGCTTCTCGAAAGCTTCGGTGAACTTCGTGGCGTAGGGGTTCACGGCTTCGCGAACGGTGCTCACGGTCAGTTCGTTGAGTTCGCGGGCGGCGTCGATGTTCCGCTTGATGGTGGCGCGAACGAGTTCGTTCTGGAGTTCCACCGCCGTCTTGATGCTGCCGGACTTGAGCGCGGCGCGGGCGGTTTCGACCGATTCCTCGAAGTTGGTGCGGGCCAGCGTCACGATGATGCCGGACGCCACTTCGATCGGGTTCTTCGCGTTGGCCTTGGGGGCGGCCTTGGCGGCTTTCGGCGCCGCCTTGGCGGCGCGCGGCTTCGCAGTCGTCTTGGTCTTTTTGGCTTTGGGGGTCGCTTCGGGCATTGTTTCTATCTCCTGTACCGCGTGGTCGCTCGCCTCACGCGAGCGTTTCCAAGCACATACCGGCGCGCCGGATTTGTGCGCTGCAATATGAGATAGTTTGCCCCTGCCCTAGCGTCAAGTAATTTTTGTGCATCGCACAAAAATCAGCGTTGCGGCGCGTCAATTATCCTAAAATCGACTTACAGTAAAAGGACTTAGGGATAGTTGCGGCGCGCTGTCGCAGATGAGGTCGGCAAGCGCCGCGCCGCTGCCGGCCCCCAGCGTCCAGCCCAGCGTGCCGTGGCCGCTATTGATGAAAAGATTCGAAAAGGGCTCCAACCGGCCGATCACCGGGCTGCCGTCCGGGGTCATGGGCCGCAGGCCGCACCAGAATTCGGCCGCGTCGGCGCCGGCCCCGGCCTGCGGCAACAGGCTCGTCAGTGCATTGAGCACCGAGGCGGCGCGGCCGGGCTCCAGCGTCAGGTCGTAGCCACCGACTTCGGCCTGGCCCGCGGCGCGCAGCCGATCGCCCAATCGGCTGATGACGATCTTGCGCGCTTCGTCGGTGATGCTGACTTCGGGAGCATTGCCTTCGGGCGCCGGCAGGGTCACCGAATAGCCCTTCACCGGGTAGATCCAGGTGCGGATGCCGAGCGGCCTCAGCAATGCCGCCGTGCCCGCACCGGCCGCGACGACAACCGCATCCGCGTCGAGCACGCCCTGCGAGGTCGCGACGCCAAAGGCGCGGCCGGCACGCGCGATGATCTCCTCGACGATCGTACCGGTCTGGAATGTCACGCCGCGCTGCCTTGCGGCCTCGGCCATGTTTGTCGAGAAGAGATGCGCGTCGCCGCTCGCGTCGGACGGCGAATGGAGGCCGCCGGAAATTTCGCCGCGTTGCAGGGCCGGCGCCAGCGCCGGCTCGACCTCGACACATTCGGCCGCCGTCAACAAGCGCTGTTCGACGCCCAGACGCGCCATTGTTTCCATCTCGGTCATGGCGGCACGAACCGCATGTTCGCTCGCGAAGATGCGCAGGATGCCTCTGTCGCGCCGGTCGAAATCGAGCGACCGTCCGGCGTCGCGAAAATCGGCCGCGTAGCTCGCCATGCGTTCGCGCGTCAGCAGCGCCAATTCGAGATTGGGCGGAATGCGCTCCATCCGTGCCGAGGCCCGGCAGCGCAACAGGAAGTGCAGCAACCAGCGCCACTGGTCGGGGTCCATTTTCGGGCGCAGGCGGAACGGCGCATCGTCGCGTCCGAGCCAGCGCAGGATCAGCCCCGGAATTTCGGGCCCCGCCCACGGCGCGACCTCGCAGGCCGACATCTGGCCGCCATTGGCGTAGCTCGTGCCGAGGCCCGCGCCTTCGCGCGTCTCGATCAGCGTCACCGTCTCGCCGCGCAGCGCGAGTTCATATGCGGTGGCGACGCCGACAATGCCGGCACCGATGACGACGACCTTCACGATGGACCTGCCTTGCCCGTGCCGCGGTTCGAATGGGGCCCTACCGGTATCAAAGCGGCGCAGCTTTGGCGACGGCAAAGAAGGGGCGACGGCAAAGAGCGGGCTTCTGCCGAAAGCCTTTGCCCGGCATACTCGGCCGCCATCCCCCGCGATCGACAAGCCTGGAGCCCGCCGCCGATGACCGTCCAAACACCCCTCTGGCCCTTCGTGCCCTCGCCCCGCATGGTCGACATCACGCATGCGAAGGGCTGCATTCTTCACACGCGCGGCGGCGGCGAAATTCTCGATGCGTCGGGCGGCGCCATCGTTTCGAATATCGGCCATGGGCGGGCGGAAGTCGGCGCGGCGACGGCTGCGGCCATGACCTCGATGTCCTATGCGGTGCCACCCTTCCTGACGCCGGAGCGGACGCGGCTGATGGAGCGTCTGCGCCGCGCCTGGCTGCCGCCGCATCTGACGCGCACCTGGCTTGCCAGCGGCGGCTCGGAAGCGGTCGATGCCGCCTGCCGCCTCGCCGTTCAGCATTTCCGCGCGCGAGGCAACACGTCGCGCTGGAAGATCGTCGGCCGCGACATTTCCTATCACGGCACGACGCTCTTCACGCTCGGCATCGCCGGACATGAAGCGCGCAAGCGCGGCTTCGAACGGCTCATACCCGACATGCCGCTGGCGCCGACGCCTTATGCGCTCCGTTCGCCGCTCGGCCGCCACCATCCCGATTTCGACATCGCCGCCGCCGACGCATTCGAGGCGCTGGTGCTGCGCGAGGGACCGGAGACAATCGCCGCGTTCATTGCCGAACCGATCGGCGGTTCGTCGGGCGGCGCGTTGATGCCCGGCCCGCGCTATTGGCCGCGCATACAGGAAATCTGCAAGCGCCACGGCATTCTGCTGATCATCGACGAAGTGATGACCGGCTTCGGGCGCACCGGCAAAGCCTTTGCCTGCGCGCATTTCGACATCGCGCCCGACATTCTGGTCTCGGGCAAGGGGCTTGCGGGCGGCTATGCGCCGATCGTCGGCGTCTTCGCCTCCGAAGAAGTTGTCGCGCCGCTGGCCGAAGGCGGCCAGTCGCTGATGTTCTACACTTATGGCGGTCATCCCGGCGCCTGCGCGGCGGCCGACAAGGTGCTTCAGATCATGGAAGAAGAAGATCTCGTCGCCCGCGCCGCCGCGCGCGGCCGCGCGCTTGCCGAGCGCCTCGAAGCGCTTCTCGGCCAGCATCCGAACGTCGCCGAGATACGCGGCGAGGGATTGTTGCGCGGCATCGAAATCGTCAGGGACCGCGAGACGCTCGAACGCTTCCCCGAAAGCGCCGCCGTCACGCAGCGCGTCATCGGCGCCGGCCTCAAACGCGGCGTCTTCTTCTATGGCGGCGGCACGGGCGCCATCCGCGACATCGTTTGTCTCGGCCCCGCCTTCATCGTTTCCGACGCCGAGCTCGACCGCATGGCCGAAACGCTGAAAGCCGCCATCGACGAGGCCGTCGCCGCCGTCTGATCCCTCATTTCCAGGTCCATCTTGACGGCGGCACCGCCTTGTCCTATATGTCACCGTATGGTGACAAAAGCCGCAGCCAAACCGAAGCCCCGCCCGCGCGACCGCGCGAAGACCGAGACGACGATCCTCGACGCCGTTTCGCGGCTGATCCTGCGCGACGGGCTGTCCGGCGTCGGCATCAATGCGCTGGCGCGCGAGGCGGGCGTCGACAAGGTTCTGATCTATCGCTATTTCGGCGATCTCGACGGGCTCTACCGCGCCTATGCCGAACATGGCGACTTCTGGTGGAGCGTCGAGGAGATGCTCGCCGCCACCGCAGACGCGCCGAACGCGGCCGAGGCGCTGAAGCGCGGTCTTCGCCATCACACCGCCGCCATGCGCCAACGCCCGGTGACGCTCGCCGTCATTGCCGCCGAGCCCGCCAATCGGACACCGCTCGTCATCGCGCTGGAAGAGGTGCGCGAGAAGCGTTCCGTGGAATTGATGAAACAGGAAGCCGCGCGTCACGGCGGCTGGGGCGATGTCGACATCGCCGCCGTCACCGCGCTGCTCGCCGCCGCCATCGACTATCTCGCCGCCCGCGCGCTGAAAATCCGCGTCTATGGCGGCGTCGAAATCAAGACCGACAAGAACTGGGAACGCATGCTCGCCGCCGTCGACGCGATGATCGACGGCCTCTTTGCGGCCAGCGCCCCTGAAACCAGGAGCAGGAAATCATGAGCAAGACACCGAACGTCACGCGCCGCCGTTTTCTCGAAATCGGCTCCGGTATCACGCTTGTCGCCGGCGCCGGCCTTCTCTGGCGCGCCAACGAGCGCGGCGTCTTCGCCGAGCCGACGGGCGAAGCTTATGCGCCGTGGTCGATGTGGAACGCGCCTGAATATGCGAACACGCCGCTGGCGCTGGTCGCCGCGGGCATTCTCGCCTCCAACCCGCATAACACGCAGCCCTGGATCTTCCGCGTCACCGACAGCCGGGTCAACATTCTCGCCGACACGCGCCGCCATCTCGGCACGTTCGATCCTTACCTGCGCGAGATGCATCTCGGCCTCGGTTGCGCCGTCGAAAACATGGTGCTGGCGGCCGCGCCCAACGGCTTTGCCGCCGATGTCGAGTTCGCGCCAGGTTCGCTGCTCGACATTGCCGGTCGCGACGGGCAGGTGCTTGCTGCGACGCTGCATCTCGCGCACGCGACGGCGGCAACCGATCCGCTCCACGCCGCCATCCCTCAACGCCACACCGACCGCAACCCTTACGACACCGCGCGGCCGCTCGCCGCCGATGCCTTTGCCGGCATCGCGCATGAGGACGACATCCGCCTCTGGCTCTTCGGCGAGGGCGAAGCGCGCGAACGTCTCGGCACAGCAATCGTCGAAGCGACGAATGAAATCGTCGCCGACAAGGAAATGATCGAGGACAGCCATCACTGGTTCCGCGACGGGCCGCACGAGATCGCGCGCGAGAAGAGCGGCCTCGCGCTTGATACGGCGGGCCTCCCGCCCGCCCTGCTGGCGGCGGCGAAATTTCTGCCGGCGCTACCCGCCGAGCGGAGCCACGGCGCCTGGGCCGACCAGACGCGCGACAATCATGTGCCGACGGCGCCGCTTCTCGGCCTGATCGCCACGCGCAACCGCTACGACCGGCCGCAGGCGCTGGCCGCCGGGCGGTTCTGGCAGCGGCTGCATCTGTCCGGCGCGGCACAGGGGATTTCAATGCATCCGCTCAACCAGCCGGTTGAAACCATCGACCGCGAGCGGCAGCTCGGTCGCGAAGCAAAATCGGAAGCGCGGCTTGCCGCGATCACAGGCGATGAAAGCTGGCAGCCGACTTTCGCCTTCCGCGCCGGCTACCCGACAAGGGCCGTGCGGACAAGCGCCCGGCGCGGCGTCGCGGAAGTCGTCGTCTGACGCCTATTTGCGCGCCGCGACGATTTCGTCGGCCGATGGCGGCAGCGTCTCCACATAGATCGAGCGGCTCGGAAACGCAAAGCCGGTGCCGGAACCTTCGACGATCTGCTTGATCCGGTAGGCCAGCGCTTCCTTCACGGCCAGCCATTCGCCCCAGACGGTCGTGTGGGTGAAGCAATAGACCATGATGTCGATGGAGGAAGGTCCGAAGCTGTCGATGCGCACGAACAGGGGCGCAAGTGGCGGCTGCGCGAAGTCCTCCGTCGAGGTCAGATAGGCTTCGATGTCGCCGCAAATTTGCCGAAGCTGATCGTGCGTCGTGCGGTATTCGACGCCGATCAGCCATGAAATGCGGCGATAGGTCATGGCGGTGAAGTTCGTCACCGCGTGGTCCGAGAGCTGCTGGTTCGGCACGAAGACCGGCGCCCGGTCGAAGCGGCGTACATGCGTCGACCGGAAGCCGATCTTCTCGACCGTCCCCTCGACGACACCGTCGACCTTGATCCAGTCGCCAATGCCGAAGCGCCGTTCGATCAGGATCGACATGCCGCCGATCAGGTTCTTGAAGAGGTCCTGCGCGCCCAGCGCCACCGCGACACCGAAAAGTCCGAGCCCGGCGATGATCGGCGCCACCTGGATGCCCCAGGTCTGCAGGATCGTCGCGCCGGCAATCAGAACGACCGCGGTTTTCGCACCGGCGATCAGCCATTCGAGGATTTCAGGTGTCAGAACCCGTTCGAGCTTTTTCATCCCCTGACTCACCGGGACGACGCAATTGTAGAGAGCCCAGAAGATGGCAATGATGATCAGCGAGCGGTTGAGGCTTTCGGCGAAGTCGCGCGCCGTGTCCTCGAATGCGAGAAACTCAGTCGCGAAGAAAAATCCGAGCGCGAAAAAGAGAAAGCGCAGCGGGTTACGGATCGCGTCCCTGATGTAGTCATCGACTTTCGTTTCCGTCTTGTCCACCCACCGGTCGGCGATGGACAGCACAAAACGTGTGAAAAGGCCGCGCAGCAGATAAAAAACGCCGAAGATCGCGGCCGCAACCAGAAGATCGCCGATGCTGTGGCCGAGAACGCCGGTGCTCCAGACGTCTCTGACGAGATACCAGTAGTCCTCTAGATTCGTCAGTATGCCCTGCATCATCTGTCGTCGGGTCCTGTGTTGGCGTCGTTACGCGGCCGCGGTCCGCTCACGCGTCGCCGAGAATGTCACATTCGGCCATTTTTCCAGCGTGTAGCCGATTTCCCAATTGCTCTTCGCCATGAAGACCGGCGCGCCATCGCGATCGGTCGCCATGTTGCCGCGATGGGCCTCGACGAAGCGCTTCAGCTCGGCCGCATCCGCCGCCTGCACCCAGCGCGCCGTCTCGAAGGGCGCCGGTTCGAACTGCACCTTGATGTCGTATTCGGCGGCGATGCGCGACGCCAGCACTTCGAGCTGCAACTGGCCGACCACGCCGACGATCCAGTTGGCGCCGATTTCGGGCTTGAAGACCTGCGTCACGCCTTCTTCGGCCAGGCTTTCCAGCGCGCGGCGCATGTGCTTGGCCTTCATCGGATCGTCGAGGCGGACGCGGCGCAGGATTTCCGGTGCGAAGTTCGGGATGCCGGTAAAGATCAGGTCTTCCGCCTCGCTCAACGTGTCGCCGACGCGGATCGTGCCGTGGTTTGGAATGCCGATAATGTCGCCCGCATAGGCGTCGTCCAGCAGTTCGCGGTCCTGCGCGAAAAACATGATCGCGTTGTTGACGCCGATTGTCTTGCCGCTGCCCGAGATTTTCAGCCGCATGCCGCGCTTGAACTTGCCCGAACAGATGCGCATGAAGGCGATGCGGTCGCGGTGGTTGGCGTCCATGTTGGCCTGCACCTTGAACACGAATCCCGTCACCTTCGGTTCCGCCGGCTCGACGATGCGGCTTGTGGCCGGCTGGGCGCGCGGCGGCGGCGCGTAGGCGGCGACCGCGTCCAGCAATTCGCGCACGCCGAGCTTGCGGAGCGCGCTGCCGAAATAGACCGGCGTCATGTGACCGGCGCGATATTGCTCGATGTCGAAAGCCGGCGAACCCTCCCGCGCCAGTTCCATCTCGTCGCGGAACTTCTGCAATTCGTCCGCGCCCAGAAAGTCGGCGATGCGTTCGCCGGTCAGGCTCTCGGGCTCGCTGTCGGGGCCGCCCTTTTCCGTGCCCGGCTTTTCATAGGGGATGAAGCGGTCGTTTTCGGGATCGAAGATGCCGCGCAGCAGCCCGCCCATGCCGGCCGGCCAGATCATCGGCGCGGTGTCGAGCGCCAGCTTCGAGGCGATCTCGTCCATCAGTTCGAAGGGATGCACGCCCTCGCGGTCGATCTTGTTGATGAAGGTGATGATCGGCACGTCGCGCATGCGGCAGACCTCGAAGAGCTTCAGCGTCTGCGCCTCGATGCCCTTGGCCGCGTCGATCACCATGATGGCGCTGTCGGCGGCGGTCAGCGTGCGGTAGGTGTCCTCGCTGAAATCCTCGTGGCCCGGCGTGTCGAGCAGGTTGCAGACGATGTCCTTGTATTCGAAGGTCATCACGGCCGACGTCACCGAGATGCCGCGGTCCTGCTCGATCTTCATCCAGTCGGAGCGCGCGCGCCGGTTGTCGCCGCGCGCCTTCACCTGGCCGGCAAGGCGGATCGCGCCGCCTTTCAGCAGCAGGTTTTCGGTCAGCGTCGTCTTGCCGGCGTCGGGATGGGAGATGATGGCGAAGGTCCGCCGCTTGCGGATTTCGCTCGCCAATGCCTTGTCCTGACGGCTTGCGGCCTCGGAAATACTCAACGTTTCGTCTCCGGGATGGATTTGGGCGGAACCTAGCCCAAAGCGCCCCTGCCCGCCACCCCGCGATGCCGCCGCCACGCGGGCCGCGCACCCTTTCATGCAGCGAGTTCGTACAATCCAAGAGCCATGAGCATCAGCCCCCCTGCGCCGCCCAGCCAGCGGGAGAGGGTGGCGGCCGGGGCGCCGTAACGAGCAAGCATGTCGACAATGCCCGCACGGCCGAGGATGGCGAGCGCGGCGACCGCGGCGAGCGTGATCGCGATACCGAGCATCATTGCCGCCGCGAAGCCCACACCGGCTGCCGGTATGCCGCGCGCGCTCGCCATGACCATCGCAAAGAGCGTCAGGGGACAAGGCACGAGACCGGCTACGACGCCGAATGTCGCACCCTCATGACGCGGATGACGCGCGGCACCGATAAAGACCTGAAAGAGAAACCAGGCACCGAGCAGGACAAGACTTCCGCGGCTGATCCATTCGAGGGCGGGCGCGCGTCCCGCTCCGGCGAGCCCGCGCGACAGCAGTTCGGTCGCAACGAGCGCGATGACGACGGCCGACACGACATGAGTGACGGAAAGTATGGAAGAAACGCCGATGCCCCGCAGGACCGTGAGGCGCGAGCCGACGAGATAGGAAACAAGCAGGGTCTTGCTGTGGCCGGGCGTCAGCGCGTGGACCATGCCGAAAACAATGCCGAGCGGCAGGATTGCCGCAAGCGCCGTCCAGTCGCCGGTCGAGGCGATGGTCGAGAAATGATCGCGCACTGACTGGTGAATCCAGCCTTGTGCGCCGGTCAGCCAGTCCATGGTCTTTTCGCGGCGGGCCAATGGCGATGCAGATCGTCGATCACATAGACATGAACATGCGATGCGCCGGCGCCATGGTCTTTCAGATGCGGATGATGCGGCGGTAGGTCGGGATGCGCGTGCCGAATGTCGTCCTCTTCGTCCTTCCGCCAGAGCAGCGCCGCCGCCGCCGCGCCCGATCCGGCAACGATCCCGAGCACGGCCAGGGTCGCGGGCATGCCGGCGGTCGCGCCAAGCCAGCCCGCCAGCGGATAGGTGACGAGCCAACATGCATGCGACAGGGCGAACTGCGCCGAGAAGATCGCGGGCCGGTCTTCGGCATGGGCCGAGCGCCGGAGCAGGCGGCCGGTCGGCACCTGCACGGCCGAATAGAAGAACCCGAGCAGCGCCAAGGCCGCAAGAAACCAGGTCCACGAAAAAGCACTTCCCCGCAGCCCGAAACTCGCCGCTACTGTGCAGAGCAACAGACTTGCACATGCCGCGGCCGAAACCATCACGGCGCGGTCTCCCCGCCGTTCGAGCAACCGCGGCAAGGCAAGTGCCGCCAGCATGGACCCGCCGCCGAAAACAGCAAATGCGATGGCGACATCCGCTTCGCCGAGCCCATATCCGGCGCGCACGACGACAACCGTGTTGACGATCACCATGGCGCCGGCCGCGGCGACGGAAAGGTTCAACGCCAACAAGCCGCGAAGCCGTGGCGTCTTGAGATAGATCGCCGCGCCGCGCGTCATGCGTTTCGCAACGGAGCCAGGTTTGTCGCCCATCGCCGCCTTCAGCAGAACGGCGGCCAGCACCAGCAGCGCCGAGGCAACGAAGCCCAGCGACGTTCCCGCGAAGAGCCAGCTATAGCCGAACAAGGCAACAAGAACGGCCGCCAGGACCGGGCTTGCCAGATTTTCAAGGTCCATGGCGAGACGCGAAAGCGAAAGCGCCCTCGTGTAATCCCGCTCGTCGGAGAGAATATCCGGTATCGTTGCCTGAAATGCCGGCGTAAAGATCGCCGAGGCGCTCTGAAGCAATGCAATCAGCACATAGACCTGCCAGATTGCATCGACAAAGGGCAACGCGAGCACCACGCATGCCCTGACCACATCAAGCGCGACAAGTAGCCCGCGCCGCGGCAATCGCCCGGCGAACGCACCGGCCAGAAACCCGACACCGACATAGGCCACCATCTTGATCGCGAGGGCTGTGCCGAGAACGATGCCGGCATTCTCGCCCGCAAGATCGTAGGCCAGCAGCGCCAGCGCAACCGACATCAGCCCGGTGCCGAGGACCGACAGGATCTGGGCGGCGAAGAGATGCCGATATGTGCGATTGCGCAATATGCCAAGCATTCGGCAAACCTATCGCACCGGCGGGCATTCAAAAAGAGCGGCCACCCCACCCCGCGACAAACTGGCCGATGCAAGCCGGTTGCGGGCTGTGCGAGCATGGCGGCATCATGCCATTGAATTTCAGGAGACAGTCATGACCAGCGCCAGGGACGTTGTCGAACCTCATATCGAGGCCATGCTGAAAGAGGCCGAAGCCGCCAAGCTCTCGACCGATGCTGTTGCCCGCATCATGTTCGAACAGGCGGTCCGCATCTGGCGCGGCATCCGCAAGCCGGAAGACATCCGCGCGGAGCTTCTGGAAGCGGCCGATCATCTCGACCCGGACGAAGACTTCATGTTTATGCGCCCTTAGATGGCGCGGGACGTTCATGCGCCCTTGAGTTCAGCGCACCGCTTCGGTCAGGAAGTGCCGGCCCTCGCGGTCCTCGATCTCGACTACCCAGAGGTCGGGGTCGCGGCTGCGCTGCTTCTCGATATAGGCGTCGGCATCGGGTTCCGGCGCGGGCTCGGCGGTGGGCCGGGCCATCCAGAAAAGCGTGCCCTCGCCGTCGCGGGCCGGCGCATAAACCGTTGCCC
>PHEO01000282.1 GCA_002841195.1 Alphaproteobacteria bacterium HGW-Alphaproteobacteria-11 | reverse complement strand
GGTGGCGGCCGAGGCCGGCTTCACGCTGGGCGGCGCCTGGTACCAGTCGGAAGACCTGCTCTTGTCCTCGTTCCCGATCGCGTCGGCCGCTGGTCTTGAAGAAGAAGTCTGGACCGTCGGTCTCTCCTATGCCACGGGTCCGTGGACGGTGGGTATCGCCTATCTCGACGACGAACTTTCCGTGCCGGGCGCTTCGACCACAATGACGACCTGGCAAGCGGGCGGTGGTTACAACCTCGGCTCGGGCGTCGATATCGGTCTTGACCTGCAGATGAGCGAAGTCGACGGCACCGGTTTCGGCGGCTCCGACTATGAGTCCCTCTCGGGCGGTCTCGTCCTTTCGATTTCGTTCTGATCGCTTCGGCGTCAGACACGAACCTTCGATACTTGGAGAGCGGGTGGCAACACCCGCTCTCTTTGTTTTCCACGGCAGGCTTGCTAGAGATATGCCGGAAGACAAGGAGCTATAGAGAATGGGCGCGCTGATCTGGCTTGCCTCCTATCCGAAATCCGGCAACACCTGGATGCGAAGCTTCCTGCACAATCTGTTCAGGAACGAGCCCAAGCCGATCGATATCAACGACATTACCGATTTCTGCATCGGCGATTCAGGGGCGCAGTGGTTTCTGCGGCGCTCGGGAGGACGACCTGTCTCCGAACTGACGGAAGAAGAAATTGCCCGGTTGCGTCCGCTGGTGCATGGCGATTTCACGACGGTCTTTCCCGACTCGGTATTCGTCAAGACGCATAATTATTTCGGGGAATGGTTCGGTTTCCCGCTCCATACGATGGATGTCACAGCGGGCGGCATATATGTGCTGCGCAACCCGCTCGATGTCGCGATCTCCGTCAGCCATCATTTCGGCGAGACGATCGAAGAGGCGATCGACCATCTTGCGAACGACCAGATGGTCGCAGGCGGCGATGAATCGCACGTCCTTGAAGTTCACCGCTCCTGGTCGACGCATGTGAAGAGCTGGACGGAGCATCCGAGCCCACAGCTCCTCGTGATGCGCTACGAAGACCTGCTGCTGAAGCCCCGGAAGCACTTCAAGCAGGTGGCGAATTTTCTGGGTTTGAAGCCTTCACCCGAACGTCTCGACCGTGCAATCCGCAATTCCTCATTCAAGGCGCTGAAGGCGATCGAGGAGAGGAAAGGATTCAAGGAGCGCTCGAAGAAAGCGGAAAGCTTTTTCCGCGAAGGCCGCGCCGAGCAGTGGCGCGAGGTGCTGACGCCCGAACAGGTCCGTCGCATCATCTCCGACCATCACGAACAGATGGAACGGTTCGGCTATATTCCGGAGGACTACCGGGACGCGGTTCCGGTGGCGGATATGGAAGGACAGGACGCCGCGGGCGTTGTGCGGGGCTGATATGGGCGCGCTGATCTGGCTTGCCTCCTATCCGAAGTCGGGCAACACCTGGCTCAGAACCTTTCTGCATAACCTGTTGCGGGACGCGCAGGAGCCGGTTCCACTCGAGAAGCTCACCGATTTCTGTCTCGGGGAATCATGGCTTTCCTGGATCGAACCGTATGCGAAGAAGCCGCTTGCGACGTTGACGGAACCCGAAATGGCGCGGTTGCGTCCGCTTGGTCAGGCCGACATGACCAAGACGTTTCACGATTCCGTCTTCGTCAAGACGCATAATTATCTCGGCGCGTGGCACGGCGTACCGCTGCACAATATGGAAGTCACGGCGGGTGGTATCTATGTCGTCCGGAATCCGCTCGACGTCGCGATTTCCGCCCACCATCATTTCAATGCCACGCTCGATCAGATGATTTCCTTCATGGCGCGGCCGATGGCGAGTTCTCCGCTCACAGACAAGCTCATGCCGGAAGTCTATTCGTCCTGGTCGGCACATGTGAAAAGCTGGACGGAGCGGCCGAATCCCCAATTGCTTGTGCTGCGCTATGAGGACTTGCTTGCCGATCCGGCAAAGCATTTTGGCGTCGCCGCCGGGTTCCTCGGACTCCAGCCTTCACAGGAGAGGCTCCACCGCGCCGTCCGAAATTCGTCATTCGAAGTGCTGAAGGCACAGGAGCAGCGCGACGGGTTTCGCGAACGACCGGAGCATACCGACAGCTTCTTCCGCGAAGGTCGCGCCGAGCAGTGGCGCGAAGTGCTGACGCCCGAGCAGGTCCGCCGTATCATTGCCGGTCATCGCGAGCAGATGGCGCGCTTCGGCTACGTTCCGCCTGACTACACCTGACGCTCAGTCGAGAAGAAAGCCGAGTCCGGCCACGCCGGCCGCACCCGTTCCCGTAAGGCGGCGTATGTGGGCGCCGGTGATGATGCCGCCCAGCGCATAGGGCGCCAAACCAAGCGCGCGGGCGAGGCGGGCGAGTTTTGCAAATCTGACAATGCCGAGCGTGGCCGTGCCCGGATGGCTCGCCGTCGGAAAGACCGGCGAAATCAAAACCGCGGCGGCGCCGGCGCGCGCGGCGGCATGGATGGCGGCTTCGGAATGCGCGGCCGCCGTTGTCGCTCCCAATCCGGCTCCATGGTGGCGGCCGAGCAGGCGTTCGGGCAGGTGCAGACCGCCCGCGCCAAGGCGGCGGCAAAGTTTTGGTTCGCCGGCAATCAGCAACAGGCACTTCTTTGCTCGCGCTCGCGCCGCCAGCCGCCGAAAATCCGCGGCATCCGTTCCGGCGCCATAGGCGCGCCAGACAAGCGCAGATCCGGCGGGCAATGCATCGAGCGCCCTCAGCGGGTTCGGCAAGCGCACGGTGTCGGTCATGCCGATCAGCGCGATGCCGCCGCGGCTGTTCGAAAGCCGCGATGCGGCGCGGAACAACGCGCACGCCTTCGCGCCTCCGCTTCCCTTGCCGTATGCGCTGCCTGCCACTAGCTTCGCTCCCATCCGCCGATAGCCCGCCGGGCAGAGCCGAGACT
>PHEO01000060.1 GCA_002841195.1 Alphaproteobacteria bacterium HGW-Alphaproteobacteria-11 | reverse complement strand
GGCGCGCCGGCCAGCACCGTGACCGGGCGGGGCGCAAGCTTCAGCGCCGTGAAGAGGCCCGCAAGCCCCGCGCCGACGATCAGAACGTCGCCGGCATCGACGATATTGCCGTGAGCCATGATGGCGCCCTCGAAAGGATCAGTTGCCGAGATTTATCATCCGCTCGACCGCAAGGCGCGCCCGCGCCGCGACCGCCGGATCGACCGTCACTTCCTCACGCATATAGACGAGGCTCTCGAGAATGTTCTTCAGCGAGATGCGCTTCATATGCGGGCAGAGATTGCAGGGCCGTACGAATTCGACATTGGGGTTTTCGACCGCCACATTGTCGCTCATCGAACACTCGGTCACCATGACGACGCGCTTGGGCTGGTTGTCCTTCACCCATTTGATCATGCCGGAGGTGGAACCGGAGAAATCCGCTTCCTCGACGACGTCGGGCGGGCATTCGGGATGCGCGATGATGACGATGTTCGGGTCGTCGCGGCGATACTGGCGCAGTTCCTCCGCCGTGAAGCGCTCATGCACTTCGCAATGACCCTTCCAGGTGAGAATTTTCACCTTGGTCTGCTTGGCGATGTTCTTGGCCAGAAACTCGTCCGGGATGCAGAGCACCCGGTCGGTGCCGAAGCTCTCGACGATCTGCAAGGCGTTCGATGACGTGCAGCAGATGTCGCTCTCCGCTTTCACTTCGGCCGACGTGTTGACGTAAGTGACGACCGGCACGCCCGGAAACTTCTCGCGCAGCAGCCGCACGTCGGCGCCGGTGATCGAATCGGCCAGCGAGCAGCCGGCCTTCACATCGGGGATCAGCACCGTCTTGTGCGGATTGAGGAGCTTCGACGTCTCGGCCATGAAGTGGACGCCGCACTGCACGATCACATCGGCATCGACCTTCGCCGCTTCCTTCGCAAGCTGCAGGCTGTCGCCGGCAATGTCGGCGACGCCGTGGAAGATTTCCGGCGTCTGATAGTTATGCGCCAGCACCACCGCGTTGCGCTCTTTCTTGAGGCGGTTGATGGCGTGGATATAGGGCGCGAAGAAGGGCCACTCGACCGAAGGAATGACGTTCTTCACCTTCTCGTAGAGAGGCGCCATTTCCTTCGCCAGGCCCGGCGTGTATTCGAGCTCGGGCATCTCCAACGGCTTGAACGCGCGCGCCGCGGGCTTTGCTGCCGCGCTCTTTTCAATCTCGCCTGCAAGGGCCATGTCGGCCTCCTCTTGCTGTCCCTATATGCTCATAGTGAGTATATATAAGGGCTCAAAAACACCGGCTTCCGTCTTCACACCACAACGGGGCCCGAAAGGAGGCCGGTCTCTCACTCAGGCTTATGCTACAACTGAGTATTAAGGCCGTCAACAGCGATGATATGGCGCCTCAGGACCCGAATTCAAGGCGCGGCGGCCGCGACTAATGCGCGGCGAGACAGGCAGGCGCTTCGTGATAAGGTGCGCGCCGGCTTCCACCGGGCTTGGGCCCGCCCCACCTTGAGTTATCCCATGTACGCCCTTGCCGAATCCGCGCTGAAGCTCCGCCATCACATCAACCGCTTCTTCTATCACCGCCGAAGGCGGATGCTGCCGCCGATCGAGGGGGGCAAAGTTGCCGCCTGCGGACAGGATTTCTTTGTCGCCGACCTGCTCGGCGGCAAGCGCAATGGAATCTTCGTCGATATCGGCGCCAATGATGGCGTGACGGTGAGCAACAGCTATCGCTTCGAAAAAGAACTCGGCTGGACGGGCATCGCCGTCGAGCCGCTTCCCTCCGTCTTCGAGAAGTTGACGGCAAACCGGTCCTGCCATCTCGTAAATGGTTGCGTGACACCTGAGGGCGGCAAGGCGCAGCTTGTCGAGATGGTTGGCGCGCCCAACATGCTGAGCACGCTCGAGACCCACAATCGCGGCCTGACGGCGCGCCGCCTGCGGCATAGCCGCCAGCGTCACGGATCCGCGACGCGGACCATCGAGGTCGATTGCCATACTTTTGCGTCGCTCATGGACCGGTTTGACATCCGCAGCATCGATTTCCTGAGCGTCGATACCGAGGGCGGCGAACTCGACATCCTGAAGAGCATCGATTTCGGCCGCTATCCGGTGTCTGTCATTTCGGTCGAGAACAACTATTACACCGACGACATCAGGAGTTACCTCGAAAGGCAGGGCTTTCTCTATCTCGGCACCTTCAAGGTGGATGAAATCTATCTCTTTGGCGGCGCGCACCTGCGCGCGGCTTTACCCGCTAAATGACGGGCGGAAACATCAGCTGTTCGCCCGGCTCCGCGAAGGCGCGAGCTTGAGGCCAGGCGCCGGGCGCTCGTTAAGCACCTCGCGGCGGAAGCGGAATTGTTCGGCGGGCCGCCCGCCGGTGCGCGTCGACATCCGTCCCGTGCGCTCCACAAGGCCGGCATTCTCGACAAGGCGGCGGAAATTCTGCTTGTGGACATGCAGGCCGAGCAGCGCCTCCACCGTTTTCTGCAACTCGTAAAGCGTGAAGCTCGGCGGCATCAGCTCGAAGGCGACCGGCCGGTATTTGATCTTGGCGCGCAACCGGCCCATCGCGGTTGCGAGAATGCGCCGGTGGTCGAACTGCATCGGCCGCCCGAGATTGGGCGCATGCTTGCCGGTGAGGCCGCGCGCATTGGGCCGTCCGTCCCGCGCTGCTTCGAGCAGCAGCCCGGCACTGTAGAGAAGCTCATAGCGCTCCAGCGCCTTTTCGTCGTCCCATGGCACGCCGTCCATGCCGAAGCAAAGCCGCATCCGGTCGCGCCGCTTGCCGCGCGCCAGTTCCTCGGGCGGCGCTTCCGATTGCCGCCCGGCCCATTCGCGCAGCAGCGGCACGATCGCCTGGTCGATGATCGGGGGCTTGCCCGCGCGCCAGTCCTCCCACGGGAAATACTGATACCAGTCGCGCCACGCGGCGCCCTTCAGCGCTTCGTCGTGCCCGCGCGTCAGCGCCAGATAGCCGACCGAAACGACATGCTCGCCCGGCGCGTCGCTTTCGAGCGAATGCCGCCCGCGGTCGCCGAATGTGTAGAGCTGCTCGACATAGCCGAGTTCCAGTTGTGTCTGTTCCTGCACCCAGGCGCGCAGGCCGATTTCGAGCGTCCTGTGCCGCACCGGGTTGAACGGGCCGAAAGGCAGCGCGTCCCAGCCGCTGGCGCCGTCGGTTTCGTCATGCGGCACGACAAGGATTTTCGGCTGGTCGTCCGACACGGTCACGATGGCGGCGTTGAGGCCGATGACGACGGCCTTGTCGGCGAGCATCGCGGCCTCGGCGGCGGACTGGCTGGATATTGTGCCCTGCGCTTTCGCCATTTTGGGGTCCGTCACGCCGCGCCGGGCCGCACGGGCACCGAGAAAATTTCGCCCTCCCAGACCGCGCGTCCCGGCCCCAGCGCCTCGACGGCCGCCGACATCCGGCCCTGCCGCGCCAGCAATTCGTCGGCGATCCGCACCATCAGGCGGTTGGGGTGTGCATGCGCCCCGCGCGACCGGATCAGCCGCGCAAGCTCGGCTTCCGGATGATCTTCGTTGAGCGCGCAAAGCGCGATGAAGGCTGCCGCAGAGGAGCGGCTGATACCGGCCCAGCAATGAACGAGCAGCGGGCTTTGCTGGTCCCAGCCGCGCACGAACTCGATCAGCGACGAGACATGCTCGGCACCCGGCGGCACGAGATCGTGCAGCGGTTCGGCAATGTCGTTGACCCCGAGCCGCAGGTGACGCGCCGGCGCGATGCCGCGCGGCGTGCCGATCATGGTTTCGGGATCGAGCAGGCTGACGAGATGCGACGGCCGCAGCGAAGCAACGGCATCCTCGACGGCGCTGAGGGGGCTGACATAGATCATCTTGTACTCGGCGAAGGACTAAACCCGGCTGAATCGATCATGGACCCTGAATAACACAGATTTGTGCAAAGTCGGGGCATAATCGAGCCGTAACGGGCCCTTACGGCCTCAATTGTCTTCGGTCAGCAGACGAAACCGGGCGAGGAAGCGCGCCTGCGCCTTCTTCGTCGGCAAGGGTTCGATGGGGATCGGCGCAAGTCCGCGCGGCCGTCCGAAAATCCGCGCCGCCTCGTCGTCTGAAAACCCGGCGATCTGCGTCGCTTCGAGAAAGGCCGACGCCTTGTCGGCGCGCTTGATCGTCTCCTCGATATTCTGCGGCAACTCTTTCGGCAGGCCGAAGCGCATATGAATGGCCGCTGCCAGCCGGTGCTCGAACGCCTTGTAGTCGATGCCGAGCGCCGCCTTGAACGGGCTGATCATGTCGCCGATCACATATTCGGGCGCATCGTGCAGCAGCGCCGCCAGCCGCCACCGCGCCGGCCAGCCGGGCCGGAACCGCGTGCAGATATCGTCCACCAGCACACTATGTTCGGCGACGGAGAAGGCATGATCGCCTTCCGTTTGCCCGTTCCAGCGCGCAACGCGCGCCAGCCCATGCGCAATGTCCTCGATTTCGACATCGAGCGGCGAGGGATCGAGCAGGTCGAGCCGCCGCCCGCTCAGCATCCGTTGCCAGGCGCGGGGCGCGGGGCCGCTCTTGTCTGTGCCGCGCGGCAAACGGACCTTGGTCATGAAAATCTGCCTTCACGAATGCGGAGGCGAAACTTACGGCGCGTCAACCGCCTTGTCGACAAGGCCGAGATGCGCGGTCGGGCGCATCTGCCGCACCCGCTAGTGGCCATGCTGTGGTTGCGCTGCCCCGGACTTTGTCCATGATCAATGTGGGGCTATGCTTGCAACGGCCGCGCGGCGAACAATGCGGCCGGAAAAACCAGGGAAGAATGGCAGTCGATCCGGTTCCGGCGGAACTTCTCTATCGCTCTTGCGACCTTGCGCAATTCGACTTCGCGACCACGGCCGAGCTGGAAGATCACAGCGGCCTTGTCGGTCAGGAGCGGGTGCTGGAAGCGCTGCGCTTTGGCGCGAGCATTCGCCGTCAGGGATACAATCTGTTTGTGCTCGGCCCCGACGGCGCCGGCAAGCACGAGGCGGTACTGCGTTTCCTCTCCGGCGTCGCGTTGCGCCAGCGCGCGCCCTCCGACTGGGTCTATGTCAACAATTTCGACACGCCGCACAAGCCGGTGGCGCTGGAGCTTGGCGCCGGCACCGGCCGCACGCTGAAGGAAAGCATGGCGCGTCTCGTCGACGATCTGAAGGCGACGATGCCGGCGATCGTCGAAAGCGAGGAATATCAGAACCGGCGTCAGTCGATCGACGAGGAGTATCAGGAGAAGCAGGAGCAGGCTTTCGAGGAACTGCGCACCCATGCGGAAGCCGAAAACATCGCGCTGCTGCGCACGCCGGCCGGCTTCGCGCTGGCGCCGGTGCCGGTGCATGACGGCAATGTGCTGAAGCCGGAGGAATTCAACAAACTTCCCGAGGACGAACGCAAGCGCATCGAGGACATCATCCAGATCCTGCAAAAGGAACTCGCCGAAACCATCGAACATATTCCCGGCTGGCAGAAGGAACATCGTCTGCGCATCCAGTCGCTGAACCGCGAGGTTGCCGAGCGCGAGGTCGAGCGCGTGATGCACGAGCTGCGCGCCTTTTTCGACGGCGTAACGCCCGTTCGAAACTGGCTGGATGCGGTGAAGGCGGATCTGATCGAGAATATCGGTCTCTTTGCCGGCGCGGGCGCCGAAGCACCGGGCCAGGCGCCGCAACAGATGCAGGTCATGCAGGCGCTGGCGCAAGGGCAGGGCGGCGGCTTTCCGGCGGCAAACCCCTTCCGCCGTTACGAAGTCAACATCGTTGTCGAAAACAGCGAAAGCGCCCGCCAGCACGGCTCGGCGACACTGAAGGCGCAAGACCTCGCCGATGCCGGCGGCTATATCGGCGGCGGCGCGCCGATCCTCTACGAAGATCACCCGACCATGGCCAACCTGCTTGGCCGCGTCGAGCACATGCCGCAAATGGGTGCGCTGGTCACCGACTTCATGCTCATCAAACCGGGCTCGTTGCACCGTGCCAATGGCGGCTATCTGCTGATCGACGCCTTGAAGCTGCTGCGCGAACCGCTGGCCTGGGAGGCGCTGAAGCGCGCCATTCGCCGCCGCAAGGTCGTCATCGAAAGCGCCGGCGAATATCTGAGCCTCATCAGCACCGTGACGCTGGAGCCCGACCCGATCCCGCTCGACATCAAGATCGTGCTGCTCGGCGATCGCTATCTCTATTACATGCTGAGCAATCTCGATCCGGATTTTGAGGAACTCTTCAAGGTCGCCGCCGATTTCGAGGACGAGATCGACCGTGAACCCGAAAACGAACTGCTCTATGCGCGCCTGTTGGCGGGCTTCTGCCGCGAGGAAAATCTGCTGCCGCTCGACCGCGCCGGCGTCGGCCGCGTCATCGAGCGTTCGGCGCGCATGGCGGAAGATGCCGAGAAGCTGACCACCATCCTGCGCCCCATTGTCGACCTCTTGCGCGAGGCCGACCACATCGCGCGCAGCGAAGGCGCGATCGCCGTCACGGCCGACCACATCGACAGCGCCGTCGATGCCCAGATCGGCCGCGCCGACCGCCTGCGCGAACGCAGCCTCGAAATGATCACGCGCGACATCGTGATGATCGACACCGAGGGCGAGCGTATCGGTCAGGTCAACGGCCTCTCGGTGCTCTCGATGGGCAGCGTTTCCTTCGGCCGCCCGAGCCGTATCACGGCGCGTGTGCGCATGGGCCTCGGCAGCGCGCGTGTCATGGACATCGAACGCGAGGTGGCGCTGGGCGGCCCGATCCACACCAAGGGCGTGCTGATCCTGTCCGGTTATCTCTCCGGCCAGTTCCTGCCCGAAATTCCGCTGTCGATGAGCGCCAGTATTGTTTTCGAACAATCCTATGGCGGCGTCGACGGCGACAGCGCCTCCTCCGCCGAGCTCTACGCCCTGATCTCGGCGCTGGCCGAAGCGCCCATCGCGCAAGGCCTCGCCGTCACCGGTTCGGTCAACCAGCTCGGCGAAGTGCAGGCCATCGGCGGCGTCAACGACAAGATTGAGGGCTTTTTCGACATCTGCATGCGCCGCGGCCTGACCGGCGAGCAGGGCGTGCTGATCCCGGCCGCGAACGTCAAGCACCTGATGTTGCGTCAGGACGTGGTCGATGCGGTGGAACGCGGCATGTTTGCGATCTATCCTGTCGAGCATGTCGAAGAAGGCGTTGAACTGCTGATGGGTGCACCCGCAGGCGTTCGCGGATCGGACGGCCGGTTTCCGCCGGGCACGATCTATGCGCGCACCGAAGACCGGCTCGCGGCCTTCGCCGACAATCAGCGCCGCTTCGCCCAGCGTTCCGACGACAACGGAAAGAGGGGGGCATGATGGCCGCCCGCGACAAACGGCAACCACCAGCGGCGCAATCCGAAGATGCCGCCGCGACACGCATCGTCATTGGGCTCGACACCTCGTTCCTGACGCGCGAGGCCCTGTCGCTGGCCGCGCGTCTGGCGGCGTCCATGGATGCGCGCCTCAAGGGCATTTTCGTCGAGGATGAAAACCTGCTGGCCCTGTCGAGTCTGCCTTTTGCGCGCGAGGTTTCGTTTTCGGGCGAGGTGCGCGAACTCGATCCCGAGCGTATGCTGCGCGCCATGCGCGCCCAGGCCGAAAGCGCGCGCCGCGTGCTTGCGCGCGTCGCCGCCGAGGCCCATGTCGACTGGAGCTTCGATGTGAAGCGCGGCCGCCCGCTCACCTCGATCGTGGCCGGCGCGAGCGCCGACGACACGCTGGTCATCCGCTCCGCATCGGCGCCCTCGCAAGAGGTCGGCCGCACCGTGCGCGCCGCGACGCTCGATGCGCATGCCGACGTTTTGCTGGTGGCGCGCGGCATCGGCCTGAAAGGCGCTTTCACCGCTGCATTGCCGCCCGGCGCCGCCGGCCGCGGTGTCGCGTCGGTCGACGAAGGCTCAAGCATCGGCGAAAGCTGTTCGGCCTTTGCCGAAACGCTGGCCGCCCGCATCGGTGCGCCCTTCCGCCGCCTCGGCGCGAAGGGCCGCAGCCCCGCCGACATCGCGGCGGCGGCACGGACGGCGGGTGTCGGCTTGCTGATTGTCAATGCCGGATGGCTCGGCGACGATGAGGACGCCGCGCGTCTTTCGGCGGCGGCCGGTTGTCCGATCCTCCTTCTCGGTGCCGAGCGCGAACCGCGTCCGGCATCTTCACCCGCGGAAAAGGGAGCCTGATCCATGTCCGTGAAGAAAATTCTGGTGCCGCTTGCCGGCCGCCCCTCGGACAACGAGGTGCTCGGCACGGCGCTGTCCATCGCGGGCGATTTCGGCGCGCAGATCGTGGCGCTTTTCGCGCGGCCCGACCCGACCGAGGCCTTGCCCTATCTGGGCGATGGGGTGTCGGGTCAGGTGATCGAGGACTTGTTGCAGGCGGCCCGCGAGGGCGCCGACGATGCCTCGGCCCGCGTGCTGACCATGTTGAACGAAGCGGCAGGAAAGGCGGGCTTTCCGATCGTCGGCAAGGGCGCCGAACCGCCGCTGCCTTCCGTTCGCTTTCTCGACGTCACCGGGCGCCGCGACGAGGTCGTCGCCAGTCACAGCCGTCTCTCCGACCTCATCGTGTTTGGTGAAAGTGCCACCGGCATCGCCGGCGGCACGGCGCTCGAAGCCGCGATGATGAGCGCCGGACGTCCGGTGCTGATCGCGCCGAAAAAATCATGGGCGCCGGTCGGCGGTTCCGTCGCCATCGCCTGGGACGAAAGCGCCGAAGCCGCGCGCGCCGTCACCGCCGCGATCCCGTTTCTCGAAAAGGCGCGCAAGGTCACGATCCTCTGCATCGGCGACAAGGAACTCAATCCCGATCCCGGCTCGACGCTTGCCGACTATCTGGCGCTGCACGGCGTCGTCGCCGATGTGCACCTCGTGGATGCGCGCGGCCGCGCCGCCGGCGAAGTGCTGCTCGAAACCGCCGAGAAGGCGGGTACCGACCTCCTCGTCATGGGCGGCTACAGCCACAGCCGCCTGCTCGAATTCATCATTGGCGGCGTAACGCAACACATCAGGTCCCATGCCACCATTCCTGTGCTGATGGCGCACTGAACAACCGGAACGGAACTCTCAATGACCCTCTATCACGTCCACATGACCCTCGCCCGCAACGAGGAATTTCCGGGCGGCTCGCCTGCACATGGCTACGATCTCGTCGTACCGCTCGACGGTGACATGATGCTCGATCCGGTAGCATGGAAAGCGCATTCGAAGGAATGCATGGTGCGCCGCTTCTGGCAGGGCGAGGCGGATCAGAAGGGCCTGTTGCGCCATATCGGCCGCGGCTGGGCGATCGACTACGACCTCTCGACGCCGGAAGCCGACGAGCCCTTCTTCAAGCTCGACCGTCACGAGTTCAAATCGGGCGAATATCTTTCCGTCACCGAACAGGACGGCGAGATGCAGACCTTCCGCATCGTCACGGTGAAGCCGTTGAAGGGCTGACGCCTATGCGCGCTTCCTGACCAGCACATTGCCGGCCGAATAGCCGGCGCCGAAGCTGCAGATCAGTCCGAGATCACCGGGCTTCATGTCTTCGCTGAACTTGCTGAAGGCGATGATGGACCCGGCGGAACTCGTGTTCGCGTATTCCTGCAGGATGTTGGGCTGCTCGCCGGGTTCCGGGTCGCGGCCCAGCACCTTGCGGCCGATGAAATCGTTCATGCTCTTGTTGGCCTGATGCAGCCACATGCGCTTCAGGTCTTTTGGATCGAGCCCGGCATCCGCCATGTGCTCCAGAATGAGCTGCGACACCATCGGCACGACTTCCTTGAAGACCTTGCGGCCTTCCTGCACGAACAGCTTGTCCTTGGCGCCGACGCCTTCGGGCGTCGCGCGATTGAGGAAGCCGAAATTGTTGCGGATGTTGTTGGAGAACTTGGTGAGAAGCCGCGTGCCGAGAATTTCCCACGCGCCTTCGACGGTGCAAGTCTCCTCGCGCTCGAGGATGATCGCGGTGCATACATCGCCGAAAATGAAATGGCTGTCGCGGTCGCGGAAGTTGAGATGCCCCGAGCAGATTTCCGGGTCGACGATCAGCACGCAATCGACCGAGCCCGAACGCAGCATGTCGTAGGCCGTCTGGATGCCGAAGGTCGCCGACGAACAGGCGACGTTCATGTCGAAGCCGAACCCCTCGATGCCGAGAAGCTCCTGCACCTCGACGGCGATGGCGGGGTAGGGACGTTCGAGGTTGGAGCAGGCGACCAGCACGGCGTCGATGTCGGCGGCCGTCTTGCCCGCGCGCTTCATCGCCTTGTTGGCGGCATCGACCGACATTTCGGCCAGGATCGACGGTTCGTCGTTGGAGCGCTGCCGGAGCCGCGGCGCCATGATCTCGGGATCGACAATGCCGGATTTGTCCATCACATAGCGCGCTTCGATGCCCGATGCCTTGACGATGAATTCGACGCTCGATTCCGCAAGCGGTTCCATCTCGCCGCGCGCGATGGCGTCGGCGTGCTTTTCGTTGTGACGGCGCACATAGGTATTGAAGCTTTCGACGAGTTCCGCGTTGCTGACGGATTGGGATGGCGTGAAGACGCCGGTCCCGCTGATGACGACTTTGGTCAATGTCCACCCGATTCTTCTTGATCCGCCCTGCCGGCGTGTCTCTGAATGTTTTTGTCTTGAGTGTCGTCGGAGAAGTGCTCCGAAGAAGCATGCGGCTCTCCCCCGCCGCCGGGTTAAATTAGAACAGGCCCGCCGGCGTTTCCACTGCCGAGCGGCCGATTGAGCGGATTGGAGTGCAATATGGCTAATGACAGCGGGGCGGGGCGCGCGGGACCGGCGCCTTTCGAGGGCGCGGCGCTGCACGCCCTGACCCTTCCGGACATGGCGGCGCTCGCATTCACGCTGCTGGAGGAAGGAGCGGCGGACGCAGCCTCGCCCCTGCGTAAACCGGCGCTCGCGACCTTGTCGGCGGCGGGCGCGCCGGCGGTCAGAACGGTGATTTTGCGCAATTTCGACCCGAAGGACCGCATGCTTGAGCTGTTCACCGACGCCCGCTCTGCCAAGGTCGCCGAACTGGCGCGCGAGCCCCGCGCTTCGATGATGTTCTACGATCCGCGTCGCGACGTGCAATTGCGCCTGGCGGGTGAGGCCGTGCCGCTGACCGGCCCGGCGGCGGAGGCGGCATGGGCGGCGGCGGGTCTGCCGAGCCGGCGCGCCTATCTGGCGGTTGCCGCGCCCGGCACGGCGAGCGACAGCCCCACCTCCGGCCTGCCGCCCGAGGTCGAGGGCATGATCCCCTCGGCCGACAGGCTGGAGGAAGGCCGTGTCAATTTCGCCTTGATCCGTTTCGGCTTCGATGAGGCCGACCTGGTGGTGCTGAGCCGCAGCGGCCATCGCCGCGCGCGCATCCGCTGGCCGGCGGATGTGCCGGCCGTCGAGTGGCTGGTGCCCTGACCGGTCGCGAAGGCGGTCAGTTCAGCGAGGCGGCGCGCTCATTGCCGGCGGACGAGGTGTTCGCGCCGGTATCGCTCTTGGCGTCGCTGCTTTCGGCCGCCTTGACGCTCGTCGGCCGCGATGGCGCTTCCTTGGCGTCTTCCGCCTGAATCTCGCCGCTGATCTGGCCGCCTTGCTCGACGCGAAGTTCGCCATACCGGACCTTGCCGTTGATGCGGCCGGTCGCGTTGATGGTCAGGCACTTGCGCACCGTCAGCGTTCCCTCGAACTTGCCGTTGATTTCCGCCTCGTCGACTGTCGCCTCGCCGCGCACCTCGCCGGTTTCGCTGATGGTCAGTGTGCCGCTTTCGATCGTTGCCTGCACATCGCCCTCGATGACGAGGGCATCGCAGGACTGAATCTTGCCTTCGAGCTTGAGGCCGCGCCCCACATGCAGGTTGGCGGCGTGGGTAGGCGTTGTGGCGGACGTCTGCCCGCCCGGCGTGTGAAGCGTGCGCACAGTTGGTTTCCTTGCTTGGTAGGATGGTGTGATGACGCGGGTTCCCTTGTCGGCGCTGTCGTCGCCGGTCGCCTCGGCACGCGCATTATGGGACGCGGCGTCGCGTTCCTGCGGGCTGGGTGGCATGGAAGAATCCGGATCGGAAACACCCTTGGGGCGCTTGAACATTTTTGAAAATCCCCTCCGCTGGCTGAAACGTCGTTCAACCTAAAATCGCAACGTGGCCCGCATGTGCCGACATTGTGGCGGAAGATTGATTGCGCCGAAACAACTGCCCGTAACGACGCTTAATTATCGGTTTTTATTTTGCGCCAATGCGGAACAGTCGGCGTGTCGCGGACAGCTCACGAGGTGATCGTTGACCATGCCGACCGCTTGCGCGAACGCATAGACGATCGTCGGCCCGCAGAATTTGAACCCGCGCGCCTTCAGCGCCTTCGACATCGCAACGCTCATCGGCGTTTCGGCCGGCACGTCGCCGATGCGTTTCCACTTGTTCTGTTTCGGTGCGCCGCCGGCGATGTCCCACAGAAAGCCGGAGAAGCCGCCATCTTCTTCCATGATATCGAGCCAGGCCCGCGCATTGCCGATTGTCGCTTCGATCTTGCCGCGATGGCGGATGATGCCGGGGTTCTGGAGAAGTTTCTCGACCTTGGCCGGCTTGTAACGGACGATGCGCTCCGGCTCGAAGCCGTCGAAGGCCGCGCGAAAGCTTTCGCGCTTTCTCAGAATGGTGATCCACGACAATCCGGCCTGAAAGCCGTCCAGCACCAGCTTCTCGAAAAGCGCCCGGTCGTCATATTCCGGTACGCCCCATTCCTCGTCGTGATAGGCGATGTAGAACGGATCCTCGCCCGGCCAGGGGCAGCGTTTCGCTTCAGGCGTCATCGTCGCCGTCCTCCGGTTGAATTTCGGGCGCGAGCCAGGCCGGAATGTCGGGCGCGAGGCCCGAAGGACCGGCTTCGAGCGTTGCATCCTTGATGAGGTCGAGCCGGAGCAGCGCCATCACCCGCACCGTCTCCGCGTCGCCCGAAAACACCGTGCCGACTTCGCGCATCGCGGCCTTCACCGGCGTTCCCGGCGCCGGCAGGTCGCCTTCGACGTCGCAGGGCACGAGCCGTTTGCGCACGCTGCCGCGCCGCTTGGTGCGCGAGGTCACTTCCTGTCCGACATAGCATCCCTTGTGAAAGTCGATGCCGTTGAGGAGGTCGAGATTGACCTCCAGTGGAAAAGTCCGGTCCGGTTCGAAATCCTCGGCCGCATCGCCGACGCCAAGGCCGATCCGGTGGCGCTGCCAGCCCGCCATGTCGTCGCCAAGCGCCGCAAGCGCCGTTATGTGCAGGATGGCGCGCGCGCCCATCGCGGCGAGACGCGGGTCGGCAAGCCGCGCGCCCTCGGCGGTCACCGCCGTGCCGTCCTCGTTCCAGTAGGCGGCAACCCCATGCGTCGCGCTCAGATCTTCGATCGTCACCTTGGCGCGCAGCTTGTACATGGTCAGCCGTTTGACGAGGTCGGCGATCCGCGCGCCGTCGCAATCGAGCAGCAGCGCCTGTTTGTCCGCTGGATCGGCGAAAACGAAAAAATCGAAAAGGAACTTGCCCTGCGGCGTCAGCAGCGCGGCATAGACCGCCCTGTCGCCGCTTGCCGCCTCGACATCGTTGGTGATAAGCCCCTGCAGGAAGCTCCGCGCCTCCGGCCCGCCGACCCTCAGTACCCCGCGCCCGCTCAGCGCACGGGCCTTCACCCCGTTCATGGCGTCTTGCCCCGATTCATGGTGCCTCAGATGTAGGCCCGCCGCCCGCCGCCCGCAAGCGCCCGGCTTGGCTTCCGTCACCCCGCCACTTATAACCCGCAGGAGACGCGAACGATCGCGCGTGGCGGCAATGCCGCTCCAGGCCTGAGAGGAGCCCGCTGTGAGCCAGACCTACGATCTCGTTTTCCGTGGCGGCACCGTCGTCAATCAGGATGGAACGGGCAAGGCTGACCTGGCGGTCAAGGACGGCCGCATCGCCGCCATCGGCGACCTCTCCCGCGCCGCCGCCGCCGAAACCGTGGACGTAACCGGCCTCCACCTGTTGCCCGGCGTTGTCGACAGCCAGGTGCATCTGCGCGAGCCCGGCAACGAGCACAAGGAAGACCTTGAATCGGGCGGCCGCGCCGCGGCGCTGGGCGGCGTCACCGCCGTCTTCGAAATGCCGAACACCAAGCCGCCGACGACGACGCCCGAAGCGCTGGCCGACAAGGTCGCCCGCGCCCGCCACCGCATGTATTGCGATTTCGCCTTCTATGGCGGCGCGACGACCGAGAATGTCGACATTCTCGCCGACATCGAGCGCGAGCCCGGTTGCTGCGGCATCAAGATTTTCATGGGTTCCTCCACCGGCAACCTGCTGGTCGACAAGGACGAGGACGTGTTGCGCGTGCTGAAGGCGATCCGCCGCCGCGCCGCCGTCCATTCCGAGGACGAATTCCGCCTGCGCGAGCGCCGCGAGCTGGCGCTGCTCGGCCATGTCGACACGCATCACGTCTGGCGCGATGCCGAGGCCGCCATTCTCTGCACCACGCGCCTGTTGCGGCTGGCGCGCGAGGCCGGCAAGCGCATCCATGTGCTGCATGTCTCGACCGCCGACGAAATCCCGATCCTGGCGGCGGCCAAGGACATCGCCACCGTCGAGGTGACGCCGCAGCATCTGACGCTTGCAGCGCCCGAATGCTACGAGGCGCTCGGCACGCTGGCGCAGATGAACCCGCCCATTCGCGGCCACGAACATCGCGACGGATTGTGGGCGGGCATCGCGTCGGGCGTCGTCGATGTGCTGGGTTCGGATCACGCGCCGCACACGATCGAGGAAAAGGAACAGACCTATCCGAAATCGCCTTCCGGCATGCCCGGTGTGCAGACGCTGGTGCCCGTCATGCTCAACCATGTCAACGAAGGCCGCCTGACGCTGCAACGCTTTGTCGATCTGACATCGGCGGGCCCGCAGCGCATTTTCGGCATGTCCCGCAAGGGCCGCCTCGCCGTCGGCTACGACGCCGACATCACCGTGGTCGACATGGCCGCCACCCGCGTGATCGAGGACAAATGGATCGCCTCGAAATGCGGCTGGACGCCCTACAACGGCATGAAGGTCAAGGGCTGGCCCATCGGCACCGTCGTCCGCGGCCGCCGCGTCATGTGGGACGATGAGCTGCAGGGCGCGGCTACCGGCGAGCCGATCCTCTTTGTCGAGAACCTGCCGCATCATTGACGCGGCCCGGCGCCTAATGAATCGTCGCCACGAAATCCGCCCGGATGAACTCGCTCGGGTGGATCACCCGCCTTGTTCCGACTGTGACCGAATGGATCGGCCCGTCGAGCTCGCGCGACCAGAAATCGAGGAATTTGCCGAGCACCGGGTATTTCGGCGCCATGTCCAGATCCTGCCAGACATAGCTCTGCAGCAGCTTCGGATGGTCGGGCATCCGGTAGAGAATTTCGGCTGTCACCAGCCTGTAGCCATCGAGCATCTTCTTGAATTCGGAAACCTGCCTCACGCGACACCTCCGGGCAACAACGCGAACACATGCGAATCCTGAGCAATAATTCTCGCACTGTCGATATTGACAAATTCGCTACAAGGCGATTCGTTCAATAAAATCATGGGCTTGGCACTCGCCAGCCGAGGCGAGTGCCAGCCCGCCGCCCTCCGCTTGACCCGGCCCGCGATTTGGGTTCGTTTGTCGCCGCAAGAGGCTGGAATCCGTCAAACCGGCCCGCAATTTCAGGGAAGGACTCCACCAGATGACCGACACGTTCCGCGCCCTCCGTGTGCAGAAGTCCGATCAGGGCCCGAAGCCCGAATTCGCGGAC
>PHEO01000281.1 GCA_002841195.1 Alphaproteobacteria bacterium HGW-Alphaproteobacteria-11 | reverse complement strand
GACCTCTGGGACCCCCACGGCCTGATCGTCGTCATGGCCGGCCTGTGCGGCCTCTATGTCGCCGTCGCCGGCTGGCGCTATATCACCGCCCCCCGCGACCGCCCGCCCGCTTGACTTCGGCCCGCCTGTGAGTAGTCTGCGCCCAAATCGGCCGGCCGGGAAATCCCGAGCGGCATCCGGGGCGTGAACCGCAAGCCCCTGTAACTGCAAGGATTTTCGGCCATGGCGAAACCCGCCTCCATCAAGATCAAGCTCGAAAGCACCGCCGACACCGGCTACTTCTACGTCACGAAGAAGAACAGCCGCACCATGACCGAAAAAATGGTCATCAAGAAATACGACCCGATCGCGCGCAAGCATGTCGAGTTCAAGGAAACCAAGATCAAGTAAGAGCCGCTTTTCAGCGCTCCAAACGCAAAAAAGCCGGTCCCTTGGGACCGGCTTTTTCGTTGTCGGTATAGAAGAAAAGGTGGCCGGCCGGGGTGATCGCGGCTTATCAGAGGAGGCCACTCCATGAACCACGCCCCGACCGGCCGTGCCTCGCGGACCCAGGAGATGCGGCGGACCTGAGCGCCCCACGAGGACACGCATCGCCGCCTGTGTACCGCGTCCGACTCACCCCCCAGCAAGAGCGAACGCGCATCCGGCAGCGAAACCGATGTGCCTTGAAGAAAGCTATCACGCTCTGTTGTGCCAATAAAGGAATTCACGCGGATTTTCTTGGATCGACCGCGTTAACCATGAAAATACAAGGTTAACGACGCCCCACCCCGCAAGAAATCTCACGAAGACTGCAACTGGACTGAACTGGACAGTAATGCCGTCAGGCGGCTTCGGCGACCACGCGGTTGCGCCCGTCGCGCTTGGCCCGGTAGAGCCCCTGGTCGGCGCGTTCGAGCAGCTTCGAGGCCGTGTCGAGCGCCCCGCCCGTCACCGCGATGCCGATGCTGACGGTGATGTCGAGCGTCTTGCCCGCATCGTCGATCGCGAAGGGCCGCATGGCGATGCACTGGCGCAGCCGTTCGGCCACCGTCATCGCAAACGCCAGATCGGTGTCCGGCATCACGACGACAAACTCTTCGCCGCCCAGCCGGCAGGCGAGATCGATGCCGCGCACATTCTGCGACAGGCGTTCGCCGAACTGCTTCAACACTGCGTCGCCCGCCGCATGGCCATAGGTGTCGTTGACCGGCTTGAAGTAATCGATATCGAAAATCAGCAGCGCCACCGGTTTGCCGGTCTTGATGCCGTCGCTGACCAGCGTCGACAGATGACCTTCCATGTAGCGCCGGTTGTAGAGCCCGGTCAGCCCGTCGGTGATCGCAAGCTCCAGCCCCTGCTGGAACTTGTCGCGCAGATAGTCCTGATAGCGCTTGCGGCGCAACTGGCTGCGGGCCCGCGCCACCAGCTCGTTGCGTTCCATCGGCCGCACCAGATAATCGTTGACGCCCATGTCGAGCGCCCGCACGAGCCGCGCCGTATCGCCTTCCTCGACGATCGCGAGGATCGGCGTCTGCCGCGTCGCTTCGAGCGCGCGCAACTGCGAGCACAGCCGCAAGCCGTCATATTCCTGCAATGTCAGGCTGACGATCAGCAGATCGAAGCTGCCCTGACTGGCAAGCTCCAGCAGCTCGTCCTGGCTTTCCGCCACCGTCAGCATGTGCTCGCTCGAAAGCGTCTCGGTGATGCGCTTCAGCGAAGTCGGCCGGTCGTCGATCACGAGGATGCGCCCCGGCTCCTTCATCAGGAAATTGTCGCCGCCATTCGAGCTCAGCGCGCCGATGCGCTGGCCGGTCGCCTCGCGCATGCGCAGTTCGTCGGTCACCATCTTCAGGCGCACAAGGCTCTTCACCCGCGCAAACAGCGCGAGATCGTTGAGCGGCTTGGTGAGGAAATCGTCGGCGCCGGCCTCAAGGCCCTCCACCCGGTCCCTCGGCTGGTCGAGCGCGGTCACCATGACGACGGGAATATGTTCGGTCTCCGGCATCGCCTTCAGGCGGCGGCAGACCTCGAAACCGTCCATGCCCGGCATCATCACGTCGAGCAGGATGATGTCCGGCTGCTGTTCCTGCGCAACCTCCAGCGCTTCCGGGCCGGACGAAGCCTTGAGCACATCGAAATATTCGGATGTGAGCTTGGCGTCGAGCAGCTTCAGATTGGCCGGAACGTCATCGACGATCAAAACGCGAGCAGTCACAGGTTCGTATCCTTGCCGAGCGAACGGAAATTAGCGAAGGAAACGCTGAACCGTCTCCAGGAATTGCGTCACGGAGATCGGCTTCGAGATATAGGCTTCGCAACCGCCCTCGCGAATCTTCTCTTCGTCGCCCTTCATGGCGAAGGCCGTCACAGCCACCACCGGGATCGAGCGCAGGCTGTCGTCTTCCTTGATCCACTTCGTGACTTCGAGCCCCGACACTTCCGGAAGCTGGATATCCATCAGGATCAGGTCGGGGCGATTCGTGCGCGCGATTTCGAGCGCCTCGATGCCGTCCCGCGTCTGCAGCGTCTGATAGCCGTGCGCGTCCAACAGATCGTGGAAGAGCTTCATGTTGAGCTCATTGTCTTCAACGATCAGGACCTTCTTAGACATTGCGTCCATAGCTCCAGAACTCCACCTGTACCGGGCATGCCCGTCTGCGAACCGAATCCCCGGCTTCCGGGGCGCCCGAAAGGGACGCCGCTATGGGTCATATGACCCGAATATCCTTAACTAAGTATTTAACGGGGGATGTCCGGCCCCCGGCTTTCCTTCGGTTTCTAATTAAACTGTGCCTATGATTAAGTTTGCGTGTGTAAATCGGATGAAGCGGCAAATGACCGGAGACGAGGCGGAATTCGTGGCGATCCATGCCCTCGGCCACATCGCGGCCGACGAGGATTTATTGGGAGATTTTCTCGACCGCTCG
>PHEO01000059.1 GCA_002841195.1 Alphaproteobacteria bacterium HGW-Alphaproteobacteria-11 | reverse complement strand
CTACGTCGCCGAAATGCTTGGCATGGATTTCATCCGCGCGCTGGAAGTCGCGACATTCTACACGATGTTCAATCTATCGCCGGTCGGCGAACATTACGTGCAGCTTTGCGGCACGACGCCCTGTTGGCTGCGCGGCGCCGATGAACTGAAAGAAGTCTGCCGCAAGCATATCGGCCCCGAGGGCAAGGTCAGCGCCGACGGCAAGCTTTCATGGCTCGAAGTCGAATGTCTCGGCGCCTGCGTCAACGCGCCGATGGTCCAGATCAATGCCGACTTCTACGAAGACCTCGACGCCGCGGCGCTGGAGCGCATTCTCTCCGACCTGCGCGCCGGCAAGGACGTGAAGCCCGGTCCGCAAAGCGCCCGGCATTCGTCGGAACCGCATGGCGGCCTCACAAGCCTGACCGCCGCGGTCGCGCAAACGAGCGGGGGCGAGTGATGCTCGAGGACAAGGATCGCATTTTCACCAATCTCTACGGCCATCACGACTGGCGGCTTGCAGGCGCCCGCGCGCGCGGCGATTGGGACGGCACAGCGGAAATCATCGCCAAGGGCCGCGACTGGATTCTCGACGAGATGAAAAAGTCGGGCCTGCGCGGTCGCGGCGGCGCTGGCTTCCCGACCGGCCTCAAATGGTCCTTCATGCCGAAGGAGTCCGACGGCCGCCCGCATTACCTCGTGGTCAACGCCGATGAATCCGAACCCGGCACCTGCAAGGATCGCGACATCCTGCGTCACGACCCGCACAAGCTGGTCGAGGGTTGTCTGATCGCCAGTTTCGCGATGGGCGCCAATGCCTGTTACATCTATGTGCGCGGTGAGTTCATCCGCGAGCGCGAACAGCTTCAGGCCGCCATCGATGAAGCCTATGAAGCGGGCCTTGTCGGCAAGAACGCGGCCGGCTCCGGCTGGGACTTCGAAATCTATGTCCATCACGGCGCCGGCGCCTATATCTGCGGCGAGGAAACGGCGCTGCTCGAAAGCCTCGAAGGCAAGAAGGGCATGCCGCGCCTGAAGCCGCCATTCCCGGCGAATGTCGGTCTCTATGGCGCACCGACCACGGTCAACAATGTCGAGTCGATTGCGGTCGCGCCGACCATCCTGCGCCGCGGCGCCACCTGGTTCGCCGGCCTCGGCCGCCCCAACAACACCGGCACGAAGCTCTTCTGCATCTCGGGACACGTCAACAACCCCTGCAATGTCGAAGAGGAAATGGGCATCCCGCTCAGGGAACTGCTGGAGAAGCATGCGGGCGGCGTGCGCGGCGGCTGGGACAATCTGCTGGCCGTCATCCCCGGCGGCTCGTCGGTGCCGCTCATTCCGAAATCGGTGTGCGACGACATCCTGATGGATTTCGACTCGCTGAAGGCCGTGCAGACCGGCCTCGGCACCGCAGCCGTCATCGTCATGGACAAGTCGACCGACGTCATCAAGGCAATCGCGCGCCTCTCGGCCTTCTACAAGCATGAGAGCTGCGGCCAGTGCACGCCCTGCCGCGAAGGCACGGGCTGGATGTGGCGCGTGATGGAGCGTCTGGTCTCGGGCGAAGCGGCGGTCGAGGAGATCGACATGCTGCTCGACGTGTCGAAGCGCGTCGAAGGTCACACCATTTGTGCGCTTGGCGACGCGGCGGCCTGGCCGGTTCAGGGCCTGATCCGTCATTTCCGGAGCACCATCGAAGAGCGTATCGCGGCAAAACGCGGTATCGCGCAGGCGGCGGC
The DNA here is from genome assembly GCA_002841195.1 of Alphaproteobacteria bacterium HGW-Alphaproteobacteria-11. GTDB lineage: Bacteria > Pseudomonadota > Alphaproteobacteria > Parvibaculales > Parvibaculaceae > Parvibaculum. The sequence goes on along the minus strand of PHEO01000059.1, from coordinate 14,102 downwards.
GGAGTAGGGGCATGCCAAAACTTATCGTCGACGGCATAGAGGTCGAGGTCGAAAACGGCGCCACGCTGTTGCAGGCCTGCGAGGAAGCGGGCGCCGAGATTCCGCGCTTCTGCTATCACGAGCGCCTGTCGATTGCCGGCAATTGCCGCATGTGCCTTGTCGAAGTCGAAAAGTCGCCGAAGCCCGTGGCCTCCTGCGCCATGCCGGCGGGCGAGGGCATGGTCGTCCACACGCGCACCGAACAGGTGAAGCGCGCCCGCGAAGGCGTGATGGAATTTCTGCTGATCAACCACCCGCTCGATTGCCCGATCTGCGATCAGGGCGGCGAATGCGACCTGCAGGATCAGGCGATGGCCTATGGCGTCGACGGTTCGCGCTTCGTCGAAAACAAGCGCGCCGTCGAAGACAAATATATGGGTCCGCTGGTCAAGACCATCATGACCCGCTGCATCCATTGCACGCGCTGCATCCGCTTCTCGCAGGAAGTCGCCGGCGTGCCGGAGCTCGGCGCCATCGGCCGCGGCGAGGACATGGAGATCACGACCTATCTCGAACACGCGCTCACCTCGGAACTGTCGGCAAACGTCGTCGATCTCTGCCCGGTCGGCGCGCTGACCTTCCACCCCTACGCCTACACGGCGCGTCCCTGGGAACTGCGCAAGACGGAATCCATCGATGCGATGGACGCGGTCGGCTCCAACATCCGTGTCGACGCGCGCGGCCCCGCCGTGATGCGCATTCTGCCGCGCCTCAACGAAGACGTGAACGAGGAGTGGATTTCCGACAAGACGCGCTTCGTCTGGGACGGCTTGCGGACGCAGCGTCTCGACACGCCTTATGTGCGCGAGGGCGGAAGCCTGCGCGCCGCCAGCTGGGACGAAGCCTTCGCCGCCATCGCCGCGCGCCTCAAGGGCGTCAAGGGCGATCGCATCGCCGCCATCGCCGGCGATCTCGCCTGCGCCGAATCCATGAAGGCGCTGAAAGACCTATACGCGGGCCTCGGCTCGCCCAACATCGATTGCCGTCAGGATGGCGCGAAGCTCGACGCCGCGAACCGCGCGTCCTACATCTTCAACACCACCATCGCCGGCATCGAGGAAGCGGATGCGATCCTCCTGATCGGCACCGATCCGCGCAAGGAAGCGCCGATCCTCAACGCCCGCATCCTGAAGCGCGCCCGCCGCGGCGGCCTCAAGGTTGGCGTCGTCGGCCCTCGCGCTGATCTCTCCTACGCTTACGATTATCTCGGCGCTGGCCCGCAATCGCTGAAAGACCTCGGCGGTTTCGCCGATGTTCTGAAAAACGCCGCGAACCCGATGATCGTGGTCGGGCAGGGCGCGCTGAGCCGCAAGGACGGCGCCGCCGTGCTCGCGGCCGCCATCGCACTGGCGAAATTGGTCGGCGCGGTTCGCGACGGTTGGAACGGCTTCAACGTCCTGCACACGGCGGCGGCGCGCGTCGGCGGCCTCGATCTCGGCCTGGTGCCCGGCGCGGACGGCCGCGATGTCGAAGGCATCCTCGATGGCGCCTCGAAAGGCGAAATTGAATTCGTGCATCTCCTTGCCGCCGACGAGATCGACATGTCGCGCCTCGGCTCGGCCTTCGTCGTCTATCAGGGCACACATGGCGATGCCGGCGCCCACCGCGCCGATGTCATTTTGCCGGGCGCCGCCTACACCGAGAAAAACGCAACCTGGGTCAACACCGAGGGCCGCGTGCAGCTTGGCAATCGCGCGGTCTTCCCACCCGGCTCCGCCCGCGAGGACTGGACGATCCTGCGCGCCTTGTCGGCGGTCATCGGTCATACCTTGCCCTATGACAAACTGACGGCCCTGCGCGCCGCGATGGCCGAGGCCGCGCCGCATTTTGCCGAGATCGACATGGCCGTGCCGGCGGGCCCCTTGCCCGACTTGCCGCAGGGCGATCTCGACGCCGCGCCGTTCGAAACGCCGGTAAAGGATTTCTATCTGACAAACCCCGTTGCGCGTGCGAGCGCGGTCATGGCGCGCTGCTCGGCGGAACTCGCGCCGTCGCGCATCCAGGCGGCGGAGTGAGGGCGGCATGACCGAATTTCTGATCGCATACGGCATCCCGCTCGCCATCATCGTCGGCCAATCGCTGGCGCTGATCGTCGCCATCCTGATCGTCACGGCCTATGTGCTGCTGGCCGACCGCAAGATCTGGGCGGCGGTGCAGCTTCGCCGCGGTCCCAATGTCGTCGGCGCCTTCGGCCTGCTGCAATCTTTCGCCGACCTGCTGAAATTCGTCTTCAAGGAAGTCATCATCCCGGCAGGCGCCAACAAAGGCGTCTTCCTGCTGGCGCCGCTGGTCACGGTTGTGCTGGCGCTCTCGGCCTGGGTCGTCATTCCTTTCGACGCCGGCGTCGTCATTTCCAACATCAATGTCGGCGTACTTTATATCTTCGCCATATCCTCGCTCGGCGTTTACGGCGTCATCATGGCGGGCTGGGCGTCGAACTCGAAATACCCGTTCCTCTCGGCGCTTCGCGCGGCCGCACAGATGGTTTCCTACGAAGTCTCCATCGGCTTCGTCATCGTCACGGTTTTGTTGACCGCCGGAACGTTGAACCTCACCGAAATCGTCGAGGCGCAGAAGACCGTCTGGTATTTCATCCCGCATCTGCCGATGTTCGCGATCTTCTTCATCTCGGCGCTGGCCGAAACCAACCGCCCGCCCTTCGATCTGGTGGAGGCGGAATCCGAACTCGTCGCCGGTTTCATGGTCGAGTACTCCTCGACGGCCTACATGATGTTCATGCTCGGCGAATATGTGTCGATCCTGCTGATGTGCGCCATGACGACGATCCTGTTTCTCGGCGGCTGGCTGCCTCCCTTCGACATCGCACCGTTCAACTGGGTTCCCGGCATCGTCTGGTTCCTGCTGAAGGTGCTGTTCGTCTTCTTCATGTTCGCGATGGTCAAGGCCTTCGTGCCGCGCTACCGCTACGACCAGCTCATGCGTCTTGGCTGGAAAGTGTTCCTGCCGTTCTCGCTGTTCTGGGTTGTGCTGACGGCCGGCGTGCTGGTCGGCTTCGACATCGTGCCGCAGCATTGAGGATGGGCACGATGACACATACGGGAAAGGACTGAACAATGGCCTGGCTGGAACAGTCGGCGCGGTCGCTCTTTCTCGCGGAGTTCGTATCGAGCTTCGTGCTCGCGATGCGTTACTTTTTCAAACCGAAAGTAACGCTCAACTATCCGTTCGAGAAAGGCCCGCTTTCGCCCCGCTTCCGCGGCGAGCATGCGCTGCGCCGCTATCCGAACGGCGAGGAGCGTTGCATCGCCTGCAAGCTCTGCGAGGCGATCTGCCCGGCGCTCGCCATCACCATCGAGGCGGGCCCGCGTCGCAACGACGGCACAAGGCGCACCACGCGCTACGACATCGACATGACGAAATGCATCTATTGCGGTCTCTGCCAGGAGGCATGCCCTGTCGATGCGATCGTCGAAGGCCCGAATTTCGAATTCGCGACCGAAACCCGCGAAGAGCTGATGTACGACAAGGATCGGTTGCTGGCCAATGGCGACCGTTGGGAACGCGAGATCGCGACGAGCATCGCGCTCGACGCGCCCTACCGCTGAACGAAGATCGTCGAGGGGACGAGGGGTCCAAATGATTGCCACCGCCATCGCGTTTTATCTTTTCGCGGGCATAACCGTCGCCGCGGGCTTCATGGTGATTGCGGCGCGCAACCCCGTTCACTCGGTGTTGTTCCTGATCCTCGCCTTCTTCAATTCGGCCGCGCTGTTCGTGCTGCTCGGCGCCGAGTTCCTGGCCCTGATCCTCGTCATCGTCTATGTCGGCGCGGTCGCGGTGCTCTTCCTGTTTGTCGTGATGATGCTCGATGTCGACTTCCGCGATCTGCGCGAGGGCTATCTGCAATATCTGCCCGTCGGCGCATTGGTCGGTCTGATCCTGCTCGTTGAGCTGCTGCTGGTGCTCGGCGCATGGATCGTTTCGCCGGAAGCGGCCGGCGTCGCCGCGGCGCCCGCGCCGGCAATTGCCGACACCCACAACACGCGGGCGCTCGGCCAGCTCATCTACACGCAATATGCCTATCTGTTCCAGGCGGCGGGCCTGATCCTGCTGGTCGCGATGATCGGCGCCATCGTGCTGACGTTGCGCCACAAGCCGAATGTGAAACGTCAGGTCATCGCGAATCAGGTCGGGCGGACGCGCGATCAGGCCGTCGAAATGAAGAAGGTCGAGCCCGGTCAGGGTCTCTGACGGGCACAACGATAGAAGAGAGGACTGGTCCCCGCGCAACTGGCGCGACGGGACAGGAGAGATAGAGAATGGCAATCGGCCTCGGACATTATCTGACAGTGGCGGCGATCCTTTTCACGCTCGGCATTTTCGGCATCTTCCTCAACCGGAAGAACGTCATCGTCATCCTGATGTCGATCGAATTGATGCTGCTCGCGGTCAACATCAATCTGGTCGCCTTCTCCGCCCATCTCGGCGATCTGGTGGGCCAGGTCTTCGCGCTCTTCGTCCTGACGGTCGCGGCCGCCGAGGCCGCCATCGGCCTTGCCATTCTGGTCGTCTATTTCCGCAACCGCGGCTCCATCGCGGTCGAAGACATCAACGTGATGAAGGGGTAAGGCAGAATGTATTCGGCCATCGTCTTTCTGCCGCTTCTGGGTTTCCTGATCGCCGGCATCTTCGGCCGCTGGCTGGGTGTCCGCGGCGCGCAGATCGTCACCTCGAGCCTCCTCGTCGTCTCGGCGCTGTTGTCGGTCGTCGCTTTGGTCTCCGTCGGTCTCGGCGGCGAGACGACCACCGTGCAGGTGCTGACCTTCATCGATTCCGGCGGCTTCGAGGCCGACTGGCGCCTGCGCATCGACACGCTGACCGCGGTGATGCTCGTCGTCGTCAACGTCGTCTCGGCGCTGGTACACATCTATTCGATCGGCTACATGAGCCACGACCCGCACCAGCCGCGCTTCTTTGCCTATCTGTCGCTCTTCACCTTCGCCATGCTGATGCTGGTGACGGCGGACAATTTCGTGCAGCTCTTCTTCGGTTGGGAAGGCGTCGGTCTCGCCTCCTACCTGCTGATCGGCTTCTGGTACCAGAAGCCGAGCGCCAATGCCGCCGCCATCAAGGCCTTCGTCGTCAACCGCGTCGGCGACTTCGGCCTGATCCTCGGCATCGCGACACTTTTCCTCACTGTCGGCTCGGTCGATTTCGACACGGTCTTCAAGGCGATCCCGGAGCTTGCCGACGAAACCTTCTCGTTCCTCGGCTTCGACCTGCCGGTCGTCACCACGGCCTGCCTGCTGCTCTTCATGGGCGCCATGGGCAAGTCGGCGCAGTTCTTCCTGCACACATGGCTGCCGGACGCGATGGAAGGCCCGACGCCTGTGTCGGCGCTGATCCATGCGGCGACGATGGTCACGGCGGGCGTCTTCCTGCTGGCCCGCCTCTCGCCCGTCTTCGAATTCTCGCCCTATGCGCTCACCGTCGTCACGGTCATCGGCGCGACCACGGCCTTCTTCGCCGCCACCGTCGGCCTCGTGCAGAACGACATCAAGCGCGTCATCGCCTATTCGACCTGTTCGCAGCTCGGCTACATGTTCGTGGCCATCGGCGTCGGCGCCTATGAAGTGGCGATGTTCCACCTCTTCACCCACGCCTTCTTCAAGGCGCTCCTGTTCCTCGGTTCGGGTTCGGTCATCCATGCGATGAGCGACGAGCAGGACATGCGCAAGATGGGTGGTCTCTACAAGATGATCCCCATCACCTGGCTGATGATGGTCATCGGCACATTGGCGCTGACGGGTTTCCCCTTCACGGCCGGTTACTATTCCAAGGACGCGGTCATCGAAGCGGCGTTTGCGGCCCACAACCCGGCGCACATGTATGCCTTCGCGCTCACCGTCGCGGCGGCGCTGCTGACGTCCTTCTACTCATGGCGCCTGATCTTCATGACCTTCCACGGCGAATCCCGCGCTTCGAACGAAACCATCGCCCATGTGCACGAGTCGCCGCTGGTCATGCTGGTGCCGCTGTTCATTCTGGCGGTCGGTGCGCTTGGCGCCGGTTTCCTCTTCGCGCCGCTCTTCATCGGCCAGGCCCACGAGGCTTTCTGGCTCGAGGCGATCTATCGCGGCGCCGAAAATCACATCATGCACGAATTCCACAACGTGCCCGAATGGGTGCCCTTCGTGCCGACGCTGATGATGATTGTCGGCTTCGCCACCGCCTGGCTCTTCTATATCGCACGGCCCGACATTCCAAAGCAGCTCGCGCGCACGCAGGAGCCGCTCTACAACTTCCTGCTCAACAAGTGGTACTTCGACGAAATCTACGACTTCCTGTTCGTCCGCCCGGCCTTCTGGCTCGGCCGCCTGTTCTGGAAGCAGGGCGATGGCCGCATCATCGACGGCTGGGGTCCTGACGGCATTTCAGCCCGCGTGCTCGACATCACGCGTGGCGTCGTGAGGCTGCAGAGCGGTTATCTCTACCACTATGCCTTTGCCATGCTGCTCGGCGTCGCCGGCCTGGTGACCTGGTTCATGCTCGGGGGAGCGCAGTGATGGCCGACGGCTACATCCTTTCTCTGGTCACCTTTCTCCCGCTTGTCGGTGCGCTGATCATCCTGACGGTGCGCGGCGAGGAGGCCGCGGTTGCGCGCAATGCGCGCTACGTGGCGCTCTGGACCACCGGCGTCACCTTCGTCCTCTCGCTCTACATCTGGGCGCAGTTCGACCCGACGACGGCCGATTTCCAGTTCGTGCAGCGCGCCGCATGGCTCGGCGGCGCGATCGACTACCACATGGGCGTCGACGGCATTTCGGTGCTCTTCGTCGTCCTGACGGCTTTCCTGATGCCCGCCTGCATCCTGGCGAGCTGGACGTCGATCGACACCCGCGTCAAGGAATACATGATCGCCTTCCTCGTGCTCGAAACGCTGATGATCGGCGTCTTCTGCGCGCTCGATCTCGTGCTTTTCTATCTCTTCTTCGAGGGCGGCTTGATTCCGATGTTCCTGATCATCGGCGTCTGGGGCGGCAAGCGGCGCATCTATGCTAGCTTCAAGTTCTTCCTCTACACGCTGGCGGGCTCTGTGCTGATGCTGCTCGCCATCATGGCGATGTACTGGGAGGCCGGCACCACCAGCATTCCGGCGCTGCTCGCGCACGACTTCCCGGCCGACATGCAATTCTGGTTATGGCTCGCCTTCTTCGCCTCCTTCGCGGTCAAGATGCCGATGTGGCCGGTCCACACCTGGTTGCCCGACGCACACGTCGAAGCGCCGACGGCAGGCTCGGTCATCCTGGCGGGCATCCTCCTGAAAATGGGCGGCTACGGCTTCCTGCGTTTTTCGCTGCCGATGTTCCCGGTCGCCTCGGCCGATCTCGCCTGGCTGGTCTTCGGCCTCAGCCTCATCGCTATCGTCTACACCTCGCTCGTGGCGCTGGTGCAGGAGGACATGAAAAAGCTGATCGCCTATTCCTCGGTCGCCCACATGGGCTTCGTGACCATGGGCATCTTCGCCGCCAATCAGCAGGGCGTGCAGGGCGGCATCTTCCAGATGCTGAGCCACGGCTGGGTTTCCGGTGCGCTCTTCCTCTGCGTCGGCGTCATCTACGACCGCATGCACACGCGCGAGATTTCGGCCTATGGCGGTCTCGTCAATCGCATGCCACTCTATGCGGTGGCCTTCATGGTCTTCACCATGGCCAATGTCGGCCTTCCCGGCACCAGCGGTTTCGTGGGCGAATTCCTCACCATCGTCGGCGCCTTCAAGGTCAGCACCTGGGTCGGCGCGATCGCTGCCACCGGCGTCATTCTCGCCGCCGGCTACGCGCTCTATCTCTACCGGCGCGTCGTCTTCGGTGCGCTTGAGAAGGACACGCTGAAAGCCATCGCCGATCTCAACCGCCGCGAAGTCGCGACGCTCGGTCCGCTCTTCGCCGCCACGCTCTTCTTCGGCATCTATCCGGCGCCGATCATGGATGTGACGGCGGTGTCGGTCGAAAATCTGGTATCGAACTACAACGCCGCCGTCGAAGCGCATCGGCTGGCCGAAGGGGCAGGGGCGATGTCCCAGATCGCCGCCCTCTTCACGGGCCGATAGGGAGAACGGCAAATGGAAAATGCAATGACCGTCCCCCCGCTCTTGCCGGCGTTCCCCGAAATCCTGCTGGCCGTCGGCGCCATGGCGCTGCTTATGTACGGCGTCTTCCGCAAGGACTGCACGGCCCGCGAGGCTAGCTACGGCGCGCTCGGTCTCTTCCTGCTGGTTGCGGCCTTTCTGGTCGTCGAACCCGGCATCACGATCCACACCTTTGGCGGCATGTTCATCGTCGACGGGTTCGGCAAATTCATGAAGCTGCTGATCCTGCTGGCCGCCGCCGCCGCCATGGTGATGTCGCTCTCCTATGTCCGCCACGAAGGCATGGACCGCTTCGAATTCCCGGTGCTGATCGTGCTGGCGACGCTCGGCATGTTCATGATGGTGTCGGCCAACGGCTTGATCGCGCTCTACATGGGCCTTGAGCTCCAAAGCCTCGCGCTCTACGTGATCGCCGCCTTCAATCGCGACAGCGGTCGCGGCTCCGAGGCCGGCCTCAAATATTTCGTCCTCGGCGCGCTCGCCTCCGGCATGCTGCTCTACGGCGCCTCGCTGATCTACGGCTTCACCGGCAGCGTCGAATTCGGCGCGATCGCCGCCGTGCTCGCGAGCGACGGCGCCAACATCGGAGTCGTCTTCGGCATCGTCTTCGTGCTGGCCGGCCTCGCCTTCAAGATTTCGGCGGTCCCCTTCCACATGTGGACACCCGACGTCTATGAAGGCGCGCCGACGCCCGTCACCGCCTTCTTCGCCGGCGCGCCGAAAGTCGCGGCCATGGCGCTGCTGCTGCGCATCCTCTTTGGTGCCTTCCCCTCGATGATGTCCGAATGGCAGCAGATCGTCGTCTTCATTTCCATCGCCTCGATGGTGCTCGGCGCCTTCGCCGCCATCGGCCAGACCAACATCAAGCGCCTGATGGCCTACTCGTCGATATCCCACATGGGCTTCGCGCTGGTCGGCCTCGCCGCCGGCACGCCCGAAGGCATCCGCGGCGTGCTGATCTACATGGTCATCTATGTCGTGATGAACGCCGGCGTCTTCTGCTGCATCCTCGCCATGCGCCGCAAGGAAGGCTATGTCGAAACCATCGGCGATCTCGCCGGCCTGTCGCGCAACCAGCCGATGGTCGCCGCCATGCTCGCCATGCTGATGTTCTCGCTGACCGGCATCCCGCCGCTCGCCGGTTTCTTCGGCAAGTTCTATGTCTTCGCCCCGGCGATCCAGGCGGGTCTCTATCCGCTGGCCGTCATCGGTGTACTCGCCAGCGTCGTCGGCGCCTTCTACTACCTGCGCATCGTCAAGATCATGTATTTCGACGAACCGGCCGACGCGTTCGAACAGCCGATGCCCGGCGAGTTGACGGCGGTGCTCGGTATATCGAGCGTCTTCACGCTCTTCTTCGTCCTCTATCCGGCGCCGCTCATCGTCGCATCGCAGGTTGCGGTCGGCGCGCTGATACCCTGACCGGCCATGGCAGAACTCCCGCCAGGTGTCGCGCTTCGCCGCTTCGCGGAAATCGACAGCACCAACGATGAGGCCCGCCGTCTCGGCGAGGCGGGCACGCAGGGCCCGCTCTGGATTGTCGCCGAACGCCAGACCGCCGGTCGCGGCCGGCGCGGACGAAGCTGGGTCTCGCCCGCCGGCAATTTCATGGGCACGCTCTATCTGACGCCCCGCTGCGGCCCGCGTCAGGCCGGCGAGCTGTCCTTCGTCGCCGCTGTCGCCGTCTTCGATGCGGTCGAGGCGTTGCTGCCGCCGCCGGCGCGCGCCACCCTCCGCCTCAAATGGCCGAACGACCTGCTGCATGACAGATGCAAGCTCGCTGGCATTCTGCTCGAATCCTCCGGCGTTGCCGGCGCCGAGGTCGCATGGCTCGCCATCGGCATCGGCATCAACCTCGCGGGCCACCCCGACAACGTCGAATTCCCGGCCACCTCGCTTCCGGCCATCGGCGCGCCGCCGGTCGCGCCCGATGAGGCGCTGGCGGCACTCGCCGCCGCTTTCGAGCGCTGGCTCGCCGTCTGGCGCGGTGTCCAGGGTTTCGCCGCCATCCGCGAAGCCTGGCTTACACGCGCCGCGGGTCTCGGTGAAAATCTCACCGTGCGTCTTTCGAACGAAACCTTCACCGGCACCTTCGAAGGCCTCGCCCCCGACGGCGCCTTGCAGCTTCGCCTTGCCGATGGCACGCTGCGCCTTGTCTCGGCGGGAGATGTGTTCTTTCCGGCCGCGACGCACTAGTTTGTGCCCATGACCAAATCCCCCGGATCGCCAAACCCTGACGACGAACTCCTGTTCCTGCCACTGGGCGGTTCGGGCGAGATCGGCATGAACCTCAATCTCTACGGCTACGGGTCGGAAAACGCCCGCCAATGGATCATCGTCGATCTCGGCGTCACCTTCGGCGACGAGCGCACGCCCGGCGTCGATCTCATAATGCCGGACCCTGCCTTCATCGAGGACCGCCGCGAAGAGTTGCTTGGCATCGTGCTGACGCACGCCCATGAGGATCACATCGGTGCCGTCGCGCATCTCTGGCCGCGCCTGCGCTGCCCGGTCTATGCGACGCCCTTCACCGCCACGATGGTGCGCGGCAAGCTGATCGAGGCTGGTCTCGAAGGCGAAGTGCCCATGCACATCATCCCGCTCGGCCACCGCTTCGATCTTGGGCCCTTCGACATCGAACTCGTCACGCTCACCCATTCGATCCTCGAACCGAATGCGCTCGCCATCCGCACCCCGCTCGGCCTCGTCATGCACACCGGCGACTGGAAGATCGACCCCGATCCCGTGCTGGGCGACGACATCGACATCGCCCGTCTCACCGAAATCGGCGACGAAGGCGTGCGCGCCATCGTCTGCGATTCCACCAACGTCTTTTCGCCCGGCACGTCCGGGTCGGAGGCCGATGTCGCCGAAAGCCTGATCGAACTCATCCGCCCGATGGAGGGCAGGGTGGCCGTCACCACCTTCGCCTCCAATGTCGCGCGCCTCGAAAGCATCGCCCGTGCCGCCGCCGCCTGCGACCGCCACGCGGTGCTGGTCGGCCGGTCCATGCATCGTGTCGTCGCCGCCGCGCGCGATGCCGGCTATCTCAACGACCTGCCGCCCTTCGTCAGCGAAAACGACGCCGGCTATCTGCCGCGCGAAAAAGTGCTTTTCATCTGCACCGGCAGTCAGGGCGAGCCGCGCGCCGCGCTTGCCCGCATCGCCGAGGACGGCCATCCCAACATCGTGCTGGGTCAGGGCGACTGCGTTGTCTTTTCCTCCCGCGTGATCCCCGGCAACGAAACCTCGATCTTCGACCTGCAGAACACGCTGGCGCTGCGCGGCATCCGCGTGATCACCGAGAAGGATCACTTCGTTCATGTCTCGGGCCATCCCTGCCGCGACGAACTCGCCCGCATGTATCAGTGGATCAGGCCTGAAATTTCGGTGCCGGTTCACGGCGAGGCCCGCCACCTCGCCGAACACGCGGCGCTGGCCCGCGAGCTTCAGGTGCCGCAACAGGTCGTCATCCGCAACGGCCTGATGCTCCGCCTCGCGCCCGGTCCGGCCGAGATCGTCGACGAAGCGCCTTCCGGCCGCATCTATCTCGACGGCGACGTGCTGATCGAATCCGACGAAGGCGCGGTGCAGGAGCGCCGCCGCCTGGCTTTTGCCGGCTCGGTCTTCGTCAGCGTGGTGCTCGACGGCAAAGGCCAGCTTCGCGGCGACCCGCAGGTCCGCCTGATGGGCCTGCCGGAAGAAGACGGCAACGGCACCGATTTCGAGGACATCGCGCTCGACGCGATCGACACGGCGCTCGACCGCCTGCCCGCCAAGCGCCGCGGCGACGACGACACGGTGGCCGAATTTCTCCGCCGCGCCGTGCGCGGCGCGCTCCGCCGCGAATGGGGCAAGAAACCCCAGGTCGCGGTCGTCGTCACGCGCATCTAGATCGGACGCGTCGTCCGTTCTACCCACCCTCCCCTTGGGGAGGGTCAAACCGCTGCAGGCGGTTTGGGGCGGGGGACGCTTGCTTGCCCACATCCGAAAACCGGCCTAAACATGGGCTATTCGAATTCAACGGTAAGGAAAATCCGATGCTTGGTCCCCTCAATCACGTCGCCATCGCCGTCCCCGACGTCAAGGCGGCGGGCGAGCTTTACCGCAAGAAGTTCAACGCGAAAGTGTCGGATGCGGTGCCGCAGCCCGGCCACGGCGTCACCACGGTTTTCGTCGATCTCGGCAACACCAAGATCGAGCTGCTGGAGCCCTTGGGTGAAAACTCGCCTATCGCCGGCTTCCTCGCGAAGAACCCGAAAGGCGGCATCCATCACATCTGCATCGAGGTCGACGACATCGACGCGGCTTGCGACAAGATGAACGCCGAAGGCGTCACCATCACCGGCACCGGCAAGCCGCGCATTGGCGCCCATGGCAAGCCGGTCGTCTTCCTGCATCCGAAGGATCTCAACGGAACGCTGGTCGAGCTGGAACAGGCTTGAGCGGCCGTAAAAACGGGTAGGGGGGCGAATGACCTGGACAGCCGGTCTGGCGATCTATCTGGTCCTCTGGTGGCTGACGTTCTTCGCGGTCCTGCCCTGGGGCGTCCGCGCGCCGGCCGGCAATGGCGACATCGCCCCCGGCACCGATCCCGGCGCCCCGGTCGCGCCGCGTGTTCTGCGCAAGGCGGGAATTACGACCCTGGTTGCCACACTCGTCTGGCTGTTCGTCGCCTGGCTGATCGTCTACCAGCCGATATCCTATGACCGCATCCCCTTCATGCCGGATTTCGGAAGCGAATACTGAAGCGGCGCGATCGCCGCTACACGCCCAATTCTGGAGTTAATGGATAGGTGGGGTCCGAGCGCCCCGCTGACAATTGGGGATATCTTCCGCTCCGCCTTTAGCAGCGAACAAGACAAAAAAAGCAAGGCCAGCTTTCGCCGCCCCCGTTCGCGGAGCGAACAAGACAAAAAAAAGCAAGGTCCGCTTGCGCGACCTTGCTTCGATAGTCTTTCCCTCTTGTCGCGCCTCCACCGCCCGTTTCCGGCGGATGAAGTCTGCGTATCCTCCCTAAACTTGGGCCGCGTTTGAACGCTTGGTCCCCTTCTTGTGCTGCGGACTATAGCCAGCCTGCGGCGACGTGTCACGTATGTTTTGCGCCTCCCGGCAATTTTCGCAAACCCGAGTCATGCAGTCGGGAAATTTCCGGTCGAAGGCAAAGCCCCCGCATGCCGTTTGTGTCGGCGACAAATCCCCGCAACACTCCTTTAAGGCGAAGCCGGGCAGGATGGAGGCATGACAAAGCAGGGCATTATTGTGGGCGCGGTCCTTCTGCTGGCCCTCCCGGCCGCGGCCGAGGAACTGGCGGGCGCCGACATCGCCTATATCGAGCAATCCGATTGCGACGCCATCGCCGTCCACTTCCCCGGCGGCGCCGACTATGTGCCGGGCGTCGCCGCCGACGGCAGCCGCGTCGCCCCTGCCGATCTTGGCGGTGGCTATGCCTATGGTCTCCGTCCAGTTTACGAATTCGATATGACGCTCGACCCGCTGATCGGCCGCAATCCCGCCTTCAGCTCGGCAACAGAAATGACCGTCGCCCGCGTCAGCATCGACATGACGACCGGCCGGACCACCATCGACGGCCACGACGTTTCCGGCGCTAACCATGCTCTGGCCGAGGCCTGTGCAAGATTGCATCACAAACCGGTGAAATGACCGGCGCACCTTCCGGCTTTTGTTGACAGGCGAAGCGCCCGCCCACAGGCTGAAAAGCGGCAAAGGGTAGGGCGTCGAAATGCTGGGTCAGGGCTACAAAGCTGTCATTCTGTCTTTAAGCGTCGTATTCGCGGCGCTGTTCTCGATGACGCCCGTCGCTTCGGCGAATGACGGCTTGTGGCGCATCACCGAGGAACGCTGGAGCGATGCGCACGAAAAGGCCTGGGAGGATTTCATCGCCGGCCTCGGCGCCGCCGATTGCTGGACGCTCGACGAATGCCTGAAAAGC
>PHEO01000280.1 GCA_002841195.1 Alphaproteobacteria bacterium HGW-Alphaproteobacteria-11 | reverse complement strand
GTACTATGAGTACCATTTTTCTGGCTAGTCTTCAATTCTGTGCTGCTGCGGATTCATATCGGTCGTTGACACAAAACTTCGCGCTGTAGATCCCGTTGCATTCCGATGTGTGCGATTCAGGAATCGCGCATTGGTAGGTACTTATAGCTAATGACGCACAGGTCATCTCCTAAGCGCGAGTGCTTTTAAATATGCATTCTCGCCTGATGTAAATTTGTCTCTCTGTCCAAACGTGATTGGGCCGGTCTGCAAAGTTACCCGCCCCATGCGCCCGCCACATTCCCGCGCTATAGTCCTCTCCGGGGCCAAATGAATCGCGAGGAGAGACCATGCGCGGCGCAATCCGGACGGCATTTGTCATTCTGACCCTGGCAACCGGCATCGGGACGGCCCATGCGGAGCCCGCTTCGGGCCGCGCGGTCGAGTGGGTCAGCGGCAAGGATGTTTTCGCGGCGGCGGAAGAACTCACCATCGACCGCCGGGTCGACGGCGCGCTGACGGCGGCCGGCCAGATCGTGATCCTCACGCGCGATGCGCATGTGAAGGGCGATGCCTGGATCGCGGCGCGGCGCGCGGCGATCGAGGGCGAGCTCGAAGGCGATCTCTCGATCCGCGGTCAGGAAGCCCTCATCAATGGCCATGTGAAGGGCGACGTGACCTTCTACGGCGTCGAGCTGTCGCTGGGCCCCGATGCCCGCATCGACGGCGACGTCGATTATTACTCGGCCTCGACCGCGCGGATCGACAAGGGCGCCGTCGTCAAGGGCGAGGTCAACGGCAATGCCTTCCGCATCGGCGGCGACACCGTTGCGCGCGACGACACGCGCGAACGCTGGCGCGACAGCCACATGCGCGAACGCGGCGGTGGCCTCTCGGCGCCCGGCTATCACATGTCGGCGGGCGGCGCGGTTGTGTTCGGCGGCCTCGCCTTGCTGCTCGGACTGATCGCGCCGGGCGCGGCGGGGCGGATGCGCGACGCGGTTGTCGCCGAGCCGTGGCAGGCGCTCGGCCTCGGTTTCGTCTGGCTTGTCGGCGTGCCGGTGCTTGCCGTCGCCACTGCAATCACGCTGGTCGGCCTGCCGGTCGCCTTCCTCTTGATGCTGCTTTACCCGCTCGGGATCGTCTTCGGCCTCGTCGCGGCGCTCACCGCGCTTGGCGGGCTCATCGCGGCGCGCATCGGTTCGGCGGGCGAGGGCGCGCTCGGCCTTGTCGTCGGCATCGTGCTGGCCGCGACCCTGCTCTGGCTCGCCATCTCGATCCCGGTCCTCGGCGCCATCGTCTGGCTTGCCGCCGTCGCCGCCGGCCTCGGCCTCGTCGTCATGGCGCTGTGGGGGCCGGAACGCGCGGCTTCGTAGGGCGGCGCCAAAACCGGGGACAAGTATTTTTGCCTTTTCGTGCAGAAAAACTTGTCCCCGCTTTTTCGCCGTCGGCCGGCGCGGCGCGTCGAAGCGGGGATAAACCCGAGGATAAGGCGCCTGTCGATCCGTACACGGATGTTGTTTTTCGCGGTTTGTGACAGTTTTTTGACAGTCGTGTGACAGTTCTTCGCCTGAAATCTGCGTTTGCGCGGCGAAGTCCTTCGGTCAGCAACGGAATCCCGGATTATCCCCTATATCATCTGTGTACGGATGTTTTTAGCGCGCGCCGAAGACGCCGTCGAAAGTCTCGCGCAGCGCCTTGTCGACATCGGCCATCGTCGCCTTGCGCCCCAGATCGGCGAGGCTGGTGACGCCGTGTTGTGCGATCCCGCACGGCACGATCCCCGAAAAATGATCGAGGTCGGGATCGACGTTGAGGCTAACCCCATGAAACGTCACCCATTTCCGCAGGCGCACGCCGATGGCGGCGATCTTGTCTTCCGCTGTCAGCCCGCGATCGGGCCGCCGCACCCAGACGCCGACGCGGTCGGGCCGCGTCTCGCCGGTCACGTCGAAGCGCGCCAAAGTGGCGATCAGCCAGGCTTCGAGGTCCTGCACATAGGCGCGGACGTCCGGCTTCCGCCGTTTCAGGTCGAGCATCACATAGGCGACCCGCTGGCCGGGCCCATGATAGGTGTACTGCCCGCCGCGCCCTGTCTTGAAGACGGGAAAGCGTTTGGGATCAATGAGATCGGCGTCGTCGGCGCTGGTCCCGGCCGTATAGAGCGCCGGGTGTTCGAGCAGCCAGACGAGCTCCGGCGCCGCCCCCTCGGCGATCGCCGCCACCCTGGCCTCCATCTCCGCCACCGCCGTTTCATAGGGCACCGGCGCATCCGCAACACGCCATTCGACGTTTTGCGGGCTCGTGTCGGGGAGCGGCAGGGGCTTAACCATCGGGTAACTCTAGCATGGCAATTTGGTAGTCCGGTAAAGCACTTGGGGCCCTTTCGGCTCCCCGGGTCAAGTGGGGTTGCGCGTGAATTCGGTCAACAATGTCTTCGTTGAAATCTCGGTCGTCCTCGGGCGGACGACGCTGCCGATCCATCAGCTTCTGAGGATGGGCCGCGGTGCGGTCATCGAGCTTGGCACCCTCCAGGACGAGGAAGTCTGGGTGCTCGCCAACAACGTGCCGATCGCGCGCGGCGAGATCGTGGTCAAGGGCGAACGCGTTGCCGTCTCGATCACCTCCGTCATTTCCAGCATCGAAGCCGGCGAGCGACACGACTGAAATCATTCAGCTATTTCGTTTCGGCAGGGGCTCCATCCGGAGCCCTTTTTTATTGTTCTACATTTATATCTGTGTGAATTATTGAATTATACGGACTTAAGTTGAATTATTCGGCACAATCGCTATCTCTAACGGGAATTGGAAGGCTTGCTGCCCCCGGAGGTGCGCACCGTGTTTCCAGTCATGCTCGATCTCGGCTCCCTCAAGGCGATGCTCGTCGGTGAGGGGGAGCTGGCCGAAAGGCGGCTTGCGGCGCTCGATGCCT
>PHEO01000279.1 GCA_002841195.1 Alphaproteobacteria bacterium HGW-Alphaproteobacteria-11 | reverse complement strand
GGCCGCAATCGGGAGCGTTGTCGGTCGCATGTCATGTCTCCGTACAGGTCACGGCGAACATATCAGATCGTCCCGCCGCCGACTCTTCTTGACGCTTACGTCAACGTAAACTAGAGTCCGGTCCACCTCGAAAAACGGCTGAAAACAGCCAAAAATATCACATTCAGGGAGCGATCATCTCATGGACCAGCAGCTTCACGGCGCCATCGAGGCGCCCCGCCGCAACAGCCGCGATGCCGCCGGCGAGACCTTCTCGATCACCCAGCTTGCCGAGGAATTCGGCCTGACGACCCGCGCCATCCGTTTCTACGAGGACAAGGGGCTGCTGTCGCCCGAGCGCCGCGGCCAGACCCGCGTCTACCACCCGCGCGACCGTGCCCGCCTGACGCTGATCGTGCGCGGCAAGAACGTCGGGCTGGCGCTGGCCGAGATCAAGGAGATCCTGAGCCACTACGACCAGGAAGACGGCTGCGTGACGCAAAACCGCGTCGCCATCGGCAAGTTCCGCCGCCGCATCGAAAGCCTCAAGGAGCAGCGCCGCGAGATCGACCTCCAGATCAAGACGCTGGAAGAGAGCTGCGCCCGCCTCGAGGCGCAGATCGCGGCCAGCGAAAAGCGCGACCGGGCCGAAAAGAAGCTCGTCGCCTCCGAAGCGGCGAAGACGAAAAAGCCGGAAAAGGCTATCGTCTGAGGCTTGGCGCGGCCGGCAAAGACCGGCCCCGCAAACCCGCCGGAGGAAACCCATGCCGACCTACAAAGCGCCGCTGCGCGAATACCGTTTTCTGCTGAACGAGTTGCTGGACTTTTCGCAATATGGCGATCTGCCGGGCTTCGCCGACGCGCCGGCCGATCTGGTCGACGCCATTCTCGAGGAAGCCGGCAAGCTCACCGAGGAAGTTCTGCAGCCGCTGAACCAGATCGGCGACCGCGAAGGCTGCAAGCTCGAAAACGGCGTGGTGACGACGCCCACGGGCTTCAAGGATGCCTACAAATTGCTGGTCGATGGCGGCTGGCCGGCGCTCGTCGCCGACACGGCCTATGGCGGGCAGGGGCTCCCCAACGCGCTCGGCGTCATTTTCAACGAAATGGTCTCGTCGGCCAACATGGCTTTCGGCATGTATCCGGGCCTCAGCCACGGCGCATACTCCGCGCTCTCGCAGCACGGCACCGACGAGCAGAAGAAGAAATATCTGCCCAAGCTCGTGACCGGCGAATGGACCGGCACGATGAACCTGACCGAGCCGCATTGCGGCACCGATCTCGGCCTGTTGCGTTCGAAGGCGGTGCCGGTCGGCGACGGCTCCTACAAGATCAGCGGCCAGAAGATTTTCATTTCGGCCGGCGATCACGACCTTGCCGACAACATCCTGCATCTGGTGCTGGCCCGCATCGAAGGCGCGCCTGCCGGCGTCAAGGGCATCTCGCTATTTCTGGTGCCGAAATTCCTGGTCAATGACGACGGCTCGCTCGGAAACCGCAACGGCGTCTCGGTCGGCTCGCTCGAAGAGAAAATGGGCATCCACGGCAACGCGACCTGCGTGCTGAACTACGACGAAGCGATCGGCTGGCTGGTCGGCGAAGCGCACAAGGGCCTGCGCGCCATGTTCACGATGATGAACGAAGCGCGCCTCGGCGTCGGCCTGCAGGGTCTCTCGCAATCCGAAGTCGCATACCAGAATGCGGTGACCTATGCGCTCGAGCGTCTTCAGGGTCGTTCGCTCACGGGCCCAAAGGCTGAGGACAAGCCCGCCGATCCGCTGATCGTCCATCCCGACATCCGCCGCATGCTGCTCAGCGCCAAATCCTTCAACGAAGGAGCCCGCGCGCTGCTGGTCTGGACGGCGCTGCATGGCGATCTCTCGCACCGCTCCAACGACGAAAAGACCCGCGAATTCGGCGACGACATGATGTCGCTGCTGACGCCGGTGTTGAAAGGCTATTTCACCGATCGCGGTTTCGCCCATGCCGTCGACGCGCAGCAGGTTTATGGCGGTCACGGCTATATCGACGAATGGGGCATGGGCCAGTTCGTGCGCGATGCGCGCATCGCCATGATCTATGAAGGCGCCAACGGCGTGCAGGCGCTCGATCTCGTCGGCCGCAAGCTGGCGCAGAACGGCGGCCGCGGCGTCTTCGCCTTCTTCAAGACCATCGACGACTTTATTGCCGCCAACAAGGCGAACGCCGAGTTGAAACCGTTTCTCGATCCGCTCGCCGCCGCGCGCAAGGATCTTGAAGCGGCGACCATGTGGTTCATGGAAAACGCGCTGCAGAACCCGGATCATGCAGGCGCAGGTTCAACACCTTACATGCATCTCTTCGGCGTCACCGGCCTTGCCTTCATGTGGGCGATGATGGCGAAAGTCTCGCTCGACAAGCTCGCCGCCCAAAGTGAGGGCGACAGGGCCTGGTACGAAACGAAAATCAAGACCGGCCGTTTCTACATGGAACATGTGGTGCCCGAAACGGCGATGCATCTCGCGCGCATCCGCCACGGCGCCGATCCCATGATGGCGATGGCCGCCAACGAATTCTGAATATCGAAGACAGGGAGAACGACGAATGAGTTTGGATGCCGCTTACAAATCGCCTTGGCTGAACGAGGAACTCGAAATCCTCCAGGGTGCGGTCCGCAAGTTCTACGAAAGGGAGTTTCTGCCGCATAGCGAGCGGTGGGACGAGCAGGGCAGCGTCGATCGCGATGCCTGGCTGAAGGCGGGCGAAGCCGGCATTCTCTGCGCCTCCATCAAGGAGGAGTATGGCGGCGGCGGCGGCACTTTCGCTCACGAGATGGTCATTGCCGAAGAGCAGAGCCGCATCGGCATTTCCGGGTTCGGCAACTCTGTGCATTCCGGCATCGTCGCGCACTACATTCAGTCCTACGGCACCGAAGAACAGAAAAGGAAGTGGCTGCCGAAAATGG
>PHEO01000058.1 GCA_002841195.1 Alphaproteobacteria bacterium HGW-Alphaproteobacteria-11 | reverse complement strand
AATCAGGAAACCGGGCAAGCCGCGCTCTATTTGCACGGCGATGTGCGCGAATGGGCGCCGGGCGAAACATTCTGCACGGACGGCGGCATGGCCGAAATCAGCAGCGGCAAAGGCATGCTGCGAATGGAATACGCCACGGCGGGCCACATCGCGCCGCTCCACTTCACCGCCTACCCGCGCGCCTCGGACATCGACCCGTCGGACTTCGAAAATGCCTGCGAGCAGTTCGAGAATGCCGCCGGCGAGATGTACCGCGAAATGAACCGAAGCTGGGGAATGATCGTGCATGGCGACAACAACCCCGTCGACTGGAGCGCATTCGGCCCCCTGCCCGTGCCCGAGGGCTTCGACAATGGCAGCGAGGCGAGCTTTGGAGACGGCACGTTCAACATGCGTCAGGCGGTCGACGCTGTCGGAAACATGAATTCCGGAATCGGTCTCATCAACGCGGTGCTCACGCCGATCTTCCAGCATGCGCCGCGAATTGCCGCCGGTGTCGGTGGTGTCGTCTCCTGGGCCGTCGCCGAAGCGGTCAACCGTGCGGCCGGGCAGAGTTTCGACAGCTCGATCGCGACCATGATTGAAATGGTGAAATTCGCCGGGCAGGCGTTTCACGGCGGCGATCCGCAGACGCGCAAGGTTGCCGAACATGCGCAACAGCGCGTGTCCGATGGCTCCAACACCTTCGAGGGACTGAATGTCGATTACATGATCTCCGTCGTCCTCGACGCCTGCGCCAACATTGAGGAAGTCGAGATCCCTTCGGGCTATGCCGCCGGTTACATGAGCTGGCCGCGGCGTTCGGTCTATCTGATCGGGCGTGGACCCGTGCCCCAGGCGCCGGCCGCGCATGCCAACGCGCCCGTCAACTCGATGCCCATAGCCGATGCACTTGCGATGGCGCGCGCCATGTCGGGCGGCAAGGACGTGCCGGACGCCGAACAATTGCAGGCAATGATGCCGGAGGGAATTTCGCTCGACGCTCTTCCGATTTCAATGGCCGGGCAGGCCAGCGCCGGAGACATCGTCGCGCGCGGACTGAGGGAGTGGTCGCTCAACTACAATGTCGAACTGGTCGACGAGGGCGAGAAGATCGCCGCGCTCTGGTTCGATCCACGCCGCTGACAGAAAGATTTGGCACACGCAGCGCATGCCGCGCATTCGGGAAACCCGGGGAGAAACCGATGAGAAGATTTGTCATATCGACCGCCGCCATTGTCGTGTGCCTCGCCGGCTTGAGCGGGCCGGCAGCCGCGATCGACTTCACCGACAGTCTGCTCGGCACGGCGCAACGCGCGGTCGAAAGCGAGCTGCAGCGCAAGGTCGATCAGGAGTCGCGCCGTGCTGTCCGCTGTGCAATGGGCGACACGGCTTGCGTCAGGACGGCGGAAGCCCGCGGCGACACGGTCGAACTGGTCGAAAGTCCGGGCCGCCCCGCCGCCGGCGGGTCGCAGCCGGGCGACGTCCCCGGTGCCAAGGATCACCCGGCGGTGTCGCGCTATCCAGGCTCTCTGATCAAGTGGCACGACACGCAGGCCTTCAATCCCTACGCGATCGCCACGGGCCCGGTTACCGGCTACCGGCAAATCGACGAATGGACCGAAGCCGAAGGCCGGTTGACGCGCGTCTATTATGAGCTGCAAGGTAACAAGACGCACACCGAAGTCTACGCCAACTACAAGAGGGCGCTGGAGGAAGAGGGTTTCGAGTTCATCTCGCAAGGCCTCTTTCCGCAATCCAGCCGCACACCGGCGATCGGCAGCCGGACCTGGCTTGAGGTTCAGTACCGGCGCAACGAATTGCCGCCGGTCGGTCTCCGCCTTCTCGCCGGCTCGTCGACAAGCGGCGGCTCGGGCTTCCTCGCCGCCCGCAAGGAGCGTGCGGCGGGCACAATCTATGTCGCCATCGGTATCGCGCAACATGCGCAGGACATCGTCGCAACGCTGGTCGATGTCGTCGAGGTCGACGAGGTCAAGACCGGCCTCGTCACGGTGAACGCCGAGGCGATGGGCAACGAGATCGATGAGTATGGCCGTGTCACGCTGGACGGTCTCTTCTTCGATCACGACAAGGCGACGCTGACGCCCGCCTCGAAGCCGGCGCTCGACGAGATCGCCAAACTCCTGAAGTCCCGCGGCTCGATGAACTTCTATGTCGTGGGGCATACGGACGCGACCGGCACCTTCGCCTACAACAAGTCGCTCTCCGAACGCCGCGCGGCGGCGGTGGCGAAGGAACTGGTCGACCGCTACGGCATAAAGGCGTCTCGCCTCGAAGCGCACGGCATCGGTCCGCTGGTGCCGGTGTTCTCGAATTTGTCCGACGGCGGACGCACGAAGAACCGTCGCGTCGAACTGGTCGAGCGGCCGTGAAGGGGATCGGTATGCATGTCCTCCTGACGGCCGTAATCGTCGTCTGTGCTGCGGCGCTCGGTCTCGCCGCCGGAACTTCGCTGGCGGGCGCCTTTCTGGTACCGGCTGGTTCCGGCCTTGCCGGACCGGTCGAAGCGCTGGGCTACGGCCTTCTGGTGGCGGGCGTTGCCGCCATCGCCGCGGGCGTACTGGTCTGGCGTCTCGACACGCGGGCGTTGATGCGGGTTTTTCTCGTCGCCGTTCTTGTCACCGGTGCGATCGCCAGTGTTCTGTATCTCCGCTATCAGCAGCTCAGCGCCGCGCGCGCGGCGCAGGCGGAAACGGAGACAACGACAATGACGGAAACGAAGACGATAGCCCCTGTCGCCGCGCCGGTGGAATGACAAGGCCGCAAGCCGCGCCGCGCATCGCGGCCCTGTTGGTTTTTCTCGCCGCCACCGCCATTGGTGCGGGCACGGCGCAGGCGCTTTCCTGTGAAACCGACGGCCGGCACGACGCGCAACGCTTCGGCGGCGAAATCGCGGGCGCGCATCACTTCGGGTTCGAAACGGCCCGCGGCTGGACCTTCATGCTGGAGCCGCGTCCACATGGCTGGCAGTTGCGCCTGCTCGATACCGGCGGCCGCGACTTGACCGCGGCAACGCCGCCTCTGCACGGCGAAACGAATCCAAGGGATCTCTACGGCTGGCACTTCAGGAGCCTCGACAACAGCGGCCCCAATCTCGGCGATGTCAACGCGCCGCAACGCGAGAGAAATTTTGTCATCGCCCAAAGCGGCGAGACCGATGAAGGATACGGGTGGCTGAAGATTCTCGACTACGGCCTTGCCGATCTGGAACCCGGCGCCCGCGCCCGCATGGTCTATATGCGTTTCGACATCTGCCTCGTCGTTCCGAAGACGCAAGCCGAGATCGATGCGGCGGCATGGGCCGTAGATCCGAATTTCGCGCCGGAAGAAGAAGAGCGGATGCGTGCCTGCGGGCTGCCGTCGGCCTATCGGCTTGAGGCCTGGCTGCTTCCGCGCTGGCTCGAAGGCGACTTCGACGGCGACGACGCGATCGACGCGGTGGCGCCGGTCGTCCGAAGCATCGATGGCCACCGCGCCATCGCCGTTTGTCGTGCCGGAACCTGGCTTTCGATTTTCGGGGGTGACGAAATTCCAGGCCTTCCCGCCGGCTATTTCGATCTGGTCGAGGCGTGGCGCGTTGGCCCGATGTCCGCCGTTCCGCTCTATGCCGGCGAAATATCCCGCCCGTCGCATGCGGGCGATGTGCTGACGCTCGAACGGATCGAGAAATCGGCCTATTCGCTCTATTGGCACGGTGGCGCGGCCCATGCGCACCGGCACTACCCCTGACGGTGTTGCAACCGCTCGGGACTTGCCTGGCTCATCGACATTCTCTGACGGTCGGCGGTCAGCGCCGTCCCGCAAACGGATGCGTGCTCGACAGCCCGCCATCGACGGCAATCGCCTGTCCGTTGACATAGGAAGCGTCGTCGCTCGCAAGGAAGAGCGCCGCATGGGCGATTTCCGGCGGCAATCCGTAACGCTTCATCGGATTGAGCTGGCCGATCTTGTCGTCGCTGCCGCGCGCCCTTGCCCCGTCGAAGATCGGCTTCGTCATGCCGGTCTCGATCAGGCCCGGACAGATCGCGTTGACGCGCACGCCCGAGCCGTAAAACTCGTTGGCCACCGTCTGCACGAGGCTGATGACGCCGGCCTTCGAGGCGCTGTAGGCGGTGGCGCCGGCATTGGCGCGCAGGCCCGCGACCGAGGCCGTGCAGATGATCGAGCCCTTGCCCTGGGCGAGCATGTGCGGGCTTGCATATTTGATTGCGAGAAACGGGCCGATCAGATTGACGGCCAGAATTTGCTGCCAGTAGGGAACGGTCTGCTCCTGCAGCGGCACAAGCCCGCCGCTGATCCCGGCATTGGCAAAGAGCACATCGACGCCGCCATGCTGATCGATGCTGTGCTGGACGAAGGCCTTGACCGCGTTCTCGTCGCTGACATCGGCCGCGACGGATGAAACCGTGCCGCCATCCTTGCGGATCATTTCGGCCGTCTCGTCGACCGCTGCTTCCACGAGATCGACGGCGACGACCTGGGCGCCCTCCGCCGCAAAGAGACGGGCGCTGGCGCGGCCGATACCGCTCCCAGCGCCCGTGACGATTGCGCGTTTTCCCGAAAGTCGTCCCATGATCGCTTCTCCTTCGATTCGCCGGATTTCGTTTCGGCGACTCTAGTGAAAGCGGTCGTCAGGGAACAGACGGAAACGGCGTTGGATCAGAAGTCCTTGCCGGCCGTGACCGTCCACGCGACGTCGCCCTGCTCGCCCTCGATGGTGCCCGAGCCGCCAACGGCCGGTGCTTCCTCGATCGGCTGCGTGCAGTTCTCGGGCGCTTCGCCCATCGTCGTGCAGATCGTGTTGTCGGAGACGCGCCAGCTGCCGCTGATTTCCGAGCCGTCCGCCGCCTTGACGACGATGTTCGACGCATCGGGGTAATAGATCTTGGTCACCGCACCGTCGGCCGCCGTCAGCGTGACGGTGTTGCCGACGAGCCCGGCGCCGACATCGGCCGTGGCGGGCGCCGCAAGCGCGATGGCGGAAACGGCCAGAGCCGCGGCAAAAATCGTCTTCTTCATGGATATCCTCCCAAATTATACCCCTGTCCGGCCTGGGAACTTTGTGCCCCGCTGCCGTTAACCAACGGACTCTACATAGCTTGTGCCGTCGTGCAACAGGCGAAGGTCAGCCGCGGAAGCTCGGCGGCTTCAGGAGGAAAATGATCAGCCAGATTGGAATGAGCACCATCGCGCCCAGAAGGAAGTGAGGCAGCGCCCAGCCAATCCCGTCGCGCACAAAGGCAATGACGGCCTCCGGCGTGAAACCGACGTCCTGAAGCACCTGTTCGGCCGAAATGTCGAATGCGTTGAGCAGCGCCCCGACGGCCACCGCCCCGATGAAAAACTTTATCAGCACCGAAAAGGCGTTTTGAATCATGGAGGTGTCGCCCCGGTCCCCGGCGAATCAGTCCCGGACAGTCTAGACGGCGAAGGCGCGAGGCACAAAATTTGAGGCAAACAGGCGCTGTCCGGTCGTCGAGAGAGCCAAATCTCCCTCGGCCGGATAGAATGTCCGTGAACCTGTTGGGAGGCCGCCTGTGACATCGACCGAAGACAAATCGCGAGGCAGGGCCGCCCGCCGCCTGACCGCGGCAGAAATCGCGCGGATGCCGGAACGCGCCAATGTCCACCAGTTCAACGCCAATGCGATCCGCAACACGCGCTCCATCGGCGACTTGCTGGGCTTGTCGGATGTCGGTGTCCATCTGGTCCGCGTCGAGCCCGGCCGCGAAACGACCGAGCACCACTTCCACGGTCAGGATGAGGAATTCCTCTACATTCTCTCCGGCCGCGCCGAGGCGACGATCGGCGAGGAGACGTTCGAAGTCGGGCCGGGCGACTTCATGGCCTTCCCGAAAAATTCGCAGGCCCATTCGATGCGGGTGCCGGCCGGCGCGTCGGAAGACCTCGTCTATCTGATGGGCGGCACGCGCGCGCCCATCGACATCTGCACCTATCCGCGCCTCGGCCGGCGCATGTACCGCGTCGACGGCGTCAAGGAACACGCCGCCCTCGACGATTTCAGAAAGGTCTGACCGGACCTACCGCCCGAAAAGCTGTCTCAGCGCGTCTTCGGGCCGGGGCTTCGTCGCGGGTTCGGCCGGCGCCTCGTCGCCGCTTGCGCCCTCGGCGGGCGCCTGCTGAGCCGGCGGTCGGCCCATCAGGCTGTCGATCAGGCCCTTGCCCTTGTCTTCCTTGATCGACTTGATGGTGCTTTCGATGTTCTCGCGATTCTGGATCATCGAGGCGAGGTCCGGCGCGAAGCGCGGGTTGGACCACGGCCCCGTAACGAGGATCGGCACCTCGATGCCTTTGACATCCGCCTGTCCGCCCTGTCCTTCAAGTGAGGCCGCGAGCTTCGGCTCGACCCGGTAGTTGAGCGTCTTCGGCGGCATGTTCACGGTGCCCGCGCCGGTCACGCGGATCAGCGGCGACAGCAATCTGAGATCGTCGTTCTTGAGCACGCCATTGGTGATCGTGAAGCTGCCGCCCATCTCGGAGAAATCCGTGTCCTGCGTCCCGCCGGACTGCCAGCCCGACGTTGCGGCGCTGAAAACGCTTCGCGTCAGCTGGGCGAGATTGATGCCCTTGATCTTGCCGTCGGTGAACTTGACGCTGCCATTGCCGTTGAGCGCCGACACCATGTCGCGTTGAGAGCGGCCGGCCGCCGTGACGGCGATGTCGATTGCGGTCTTGCCCTGCAACCGCTTGAAATCGGCGGCATCGGTGAGAAAAGGCTCGGCGGCGAGCCCGGCCAGTTTGAAATTGGCGGCGATCTGTGGCGTTGCCGAAGCGCCGTTGACCGTCAGCGTACCCGAGCCTGCGCCCTGATAGAGATTGAGCCGCGAAAGATTGGCATTGAGCAAACCGTTCGCGAGTTTGAGCTTGAGCGCGCTCTCGCCGATCTTGATCTGCTGGAAGAGGATTTCCTGCGTCGAAAAATCGAAATCGGCGTCGATGGCCTTGAGGCCGGAAAGGTCGATGGGCGCATTGCTCCATTCGCTGTCGCCGGCGCCGCCGGACCCGCCGCCGCCCGCACCCTTGCCGCTATCGGCCAGATAGGTGTTGACGTCGATCCGGTCGACCGCAAGGGCGCCGCGCACATTCGGCCGCGCGCCGCCGGTATTGACGGTCAGGTTGCCCGTCGCGTTCATGCCGTCGAAGCCGATCTTCGCATCGCTGAAGCGATAGGTGTCGCCGGCGCCGCTCGCCTTGCCGGAAAGCGCAAGTGCGCCGAACCCTTCACCGTCGGGCATCGGGCTGCCGGCCCAGGCGGCGAGCGCGCGCACCGAACTGACATTGAGCTCGACATCGCCGGCGAACGCGACGCCGTCCAGCGCTTTCAGCGTTCCGGCATAGGTCGCACGGATTTTCGGCGCCGAAAGCGTCAGCGCGACAGGCGTCTCGCCGCCTTCGGTAAAGGCGCGCGGGCGGTCGGCCTTGAGATCGACGTCGATCTTGTCGCCGCTCCAGACCAGCGATCCATCGGCGACGAAGGGTTGGTCGAGGCCGGGAAGGGCAAGGTTCACATTCACCTTTTCGGTGGCATAACTGGTGCCGGTCTGCGCGTTGACATAGCTGGCGCGTCCGTTGCGGATCGAGATTTCGCCAAGGCTGACGTCGCTGACGCCTATGCCGCCGCCCTCGCTGCCGGTCGTGGCGGGCGCGGCCGCGGCCCGTGCGGTTTCGAATTGCCAGTTGGGGGTGCCGTCGCGCCGCACCTCGAGATGAATGACCGGATCGACCAGCACGAAGCTGTCGATCTCGACCGCACCGCGAAAAAGCGGCATCAGCTTCAGCGCCGCCCGCATTTCCTGCATCGAGGCCATTTCGCGCTCCTTGCCCCAACTTGCGTTGGAGAAGCCGACATCGCCGATCGAGACCGCGACATTGGGGAAAAGCGACAGGCCGATATCGCCGTCGATCCTCAGGTCGCGGCCAGTCTGCTCCTTCACGGCGGCAGCGATCTGCGCCTTGTAGGTCTCCATCGGAACAAGCATCGGCACGGCGATGGCGACGGCAACCAGAAGCAGGATGAGGCCGACAAGGATGGCGAAAAGACGGGACATGGGGCGCTCCAGGCGGGGGAATTCGGCGGATCGGACCTTGCGAGAATGCGGATCAAATATGGCGGCAACATGATGCTTGGCAAGCCCGTTCTGCGCTGCCGCTCGGCGTTGCATCGCACAAAAGCGTGGACCTTTTGCCACACATCGCCCGATTTCGGCCGTCGTGAATTCATCCTTGCACGTCGGATATTTTCATCCGGTGCAAACGGGTGTAGAAATTCAGGGCTGGTTGCGGGCCGTGAGTCGCCCGCCATGTCGGCGCTTATATTGGCCAACCTCGAACGCAAAAGGAGGAGCGGAATGCAAGTCGTAGCTGTGCCTTCAAATCCGTGTTTCCTCCCGGGCCGTCGCCGTTAGGCTGAGCGCTGCGCCCGGGTAATCCGCCGGGCTTTTTTCCATCCGAAAGCATTTTGCCATGCGGTGCCTCGCGCGCCGCCGCGCGATTTCTTCGATGGTCCCGGTTCCAACGACAACCGGATGCGGCGCCATGCGCGCTTTCCAGCACCTTTTCAGGGATACCGCCTGAGGCTTCGGTCCATGCGGTCGAAAAAAATGAGCAATCAAGTCACTGCGCGGCGCACCGCCGCGTTCCTGTGGACCTATTGGCGCCGCTATCCCTTCACGGGCGTGGCCCTCATCGTCCTGATGCTTCTTTCCGTCGCCTTCGACGTCGCCTTCCCGATCGTCTCGGGACGGCTCGTCGATGCGGTCGCGCAAGCCGGCTTCCCGCCGGCGGCCGAGGACGTCGATCTCGCCGTCCTCGCCCTGCTGCTCTTTGTTGGTCAGGGTGTCGGCTTTCATCTCGCCCGCCGCGCCTCGATGCTTGTCTGGGCGGGCTTTGCCGTGCGCGTCATGCGCGACATCGTCACCGAGGCGTTCCATCGCGTGCAGCGCTACAGCGCCGAATGGCACTCCAACAGCTTCGCCGGCGCGACGGTGAGGCGCATCACGCGCGGCATGTGGGCCTATGACACGCTGGCCGACACGATCTATATCGGCTTTTTTCCCACGGGCTGCGTACTTGTCGGCGTAGTCATCAGTCTGGCCTTCCACTGGCCGCTGGTCGGGCTCTATGTGCTGGCGGGCATTGTTCTCTACTTCGCCCTCACCATCGTCCTGATCAAATACTATGTCGCGCCGAAAAACAGGCTCAACGTCGCCGCCGACAGCGTGGTCGGCGGCGCCATCGCCGATGCGGTCACCTGCAACCCGGTGGTCAAGTCCTTCAGCGGCGAGGAACGGGAAGATGCGCGTCTCGGCCGCCTGACGCAGGACTGGGCGCGCAAGGCGGCGCGCGCCTGGCGCGCCATGGACATCGCGATGCTGGCCCAGGTCGGCATCCTGATGGCGTTGCAGGCAGGCATGATCGGCCTCGTCATCCTGTTCTGGACGCGTGGGGAAGCGACGCCGGGCGACATCGCCTATGCCATGACGAGCTATCTGCTCATCAATGGCTATCTGCGCGACATCGGCTTCCACATGCAGAACCTGCAGCGCGGCATCAACGAGATCGAGGACGTGATCCGCTATGCCGACACCGCGGCCGAAGATCGCGACGACGAGGGTCTGCCGGCGCTGCGCGTCGACGGCGGGTCGATCCAATTCGACAAGGTGGATTTCCGTTACCCGAATGGAAACAGCGCCTTCTATCGCGGTCTGTCGCTCGACATCAAGCCGGGCGAACGCATCGCGCTGGTCGGCCGCTCGGGCAGCGGCAAGTCGACCTTCGTCAAGCTGTTGCAACGGCTCTACGACGCCGATGCCGGCCGCATCCTGATCGACGGTCAGGACATCGCCGGCACGACGCGCGAAAGCCTGCGCCGCGCCATCGCGCTGGTGCCGCAGGAGCCGGTGCTGTTCCACCGCTCGATCGGCGAGAATATCGGCTATGCGAAGCCCGGCGCGAGCCGGGCCGAGATCGAGGAGGCCGCGCGTCTGGCGCATGCCGATGCGTTCATCGAGCGCCTGCCGCTGGGCTACGACACGCTGGTCGGCGAGCGCGGCGTCAAGCTCTCGGGCGGCGAGCGTCAGCGCATTGCGATTGCGCGGGCCTTCCTCGCCGATGCGCCGATCCTGGTGCTCGACGAGGCAACGTCAAGCCTCGATTCCGAAACCGAGGCGCATATCCAGCAGGCGATCGAACGGCTGATGGAAGGCCGCACGACGCTCGTCATCGCGCACCGCTTCTCGACCATCCGCCGGATGGACCGGATCCTGGTGTTCGACGACGGACGGATCGTGGAGCAGGGCAGCCATGCCGAGTTGATGGCGCGCAAGGACGGCGTCTTCCGCCGCATGCAGGCCGCCCAGATCGCGACGAACCGCGATGTGTTTGCGGAAAGCGCCTGATCCGGCGGCCTTGAGACGGCGCGGCGGGCGGTTGTTCAATCGGCGATGAGCAACCGTCCGCCAAGTCCGGCCTGCGGCACATGCCGGCCCTCGATCCAGGCGCGGATCATCGCGTTGACGGATTCCGGTGCTTCCTGCTGCACCCAATGCGACACCTGCGGCAGGTAGCGGATCGTGAAATCGCTGACGAGTTCATCGGTGCCGTAGGTCAGTTCCTTGCCGAGCGCCGAATCCTCCTCGCCCCAGATCATCAGCGTCGGCGTTTCGAGCATCGGAGGGTCGGTCCACTCGGCCGGCCGTTCGCCGCGGAAGCTGGCGCGGTAGTAGTTGATCATCGCCGTCATCGCGCCGGGCAACTGCGCGTTCTTGCGATAGTGGTCGAGCACCTCTTCGGGAAACCGCGATTTGTCCACGGCCATGCCGCGGAAGGCCTCGCCGATGGCGCGCGCGTTGCGCGCCAGCAGCAGCTTTTCCGGCAGCCACGGAATCTGGAAGAAGAAGATGTACCAGCTCTTTTTGAGCTGCGCCCATGTGCGGATGCGCTTTGCCATCAATGCCGGATGCGGCAGGTTCATCACGATGAAGCGTTCGAGCGGGCGCATCTTTTTCAGCGCGAACGTCCAGGCAATGACGCCGCCCCAGTCATGCGAGACCAGCGTTGTCGGACCGGATACGCCGCGCGCCCGCGCCGCGTCGATCAACCCGGCGACATCGTCGAGGAGATGTGGCAGCGCGTAAGCCTCGCGTCCCTTCGGCCGCGACGTGCCGCCATAGCCGCGCAGATTGGGCGCCCAGACCGTATAGCCGAGTTCGGCGAATACCGGCATCTGATGCCGCCAGGAATATTTGCTTTCCGGAAAGCCATGCAGCAGCAGCGCGAGTTTCTCGCCGTCGCCGCAAATATCGACTTCGAAGGCCAGTCCATTGGCCTCGATATAGGCGGTGCGGATGGGATGGGTGTTCATGCGGGTCTCCCGGTCGGCCGGATACGCGTCGCGGGCGACTATAGGCGATTCCATCGCCGTCGCGAGTGTCCGGCGCTTGGCGCGGCGGGCCGGCCCGCGCTAGGCTTGGGCCCGCGTCGCTCGGGGCAGGGCGGACATCTGGCTATTGGGGGTTACCGGAAATGACGACACCGTTCGCGCCGCGGCAATGGTCTTCGCGCTTTGCCTTCTTAATGGCGGCCATTGGCAGCGCCGTGGGCCTCGGCAACATCTGGCGCTTTCCCTACGTCGCCGGTGAGAACGGCGGCGGCGCCTTCATCCTGATCTACGGCCTGACGATGCTGGCCATCGCGCTGCCAATTCTGGCCGCGGAGCTTCTGCTTGGCCGCATGGGCCACAAGAGCCCCATAAACACGATGCGCAAGCTTGTGGCCGAAAACCGGGCCGCGCGGCTATGGACGTTGATCGGCTGGGGCGGGACCATCGGCGCCTTCGTGGTGCTTTCCTATTACGCGGTGATCGGTGGCTGGGCGCTGAAATATATCGAGTTCGCCGTCACCGGCGCGTTTGCCGGCGACGACAACGCCGCCACGCTTGCGCATTTCGAAGCTTTCGTCGCCGATCCCTGGGCGTTGATCTTCTGGCAGACGATCTTTCTCGGCTTCACGGTCTTCATCGTCTCCGTCGGCGTGACCTCCGGCATCGAACGCGCCGTCGTCGCGCTGATGCCGCTGCTTTTCCTGCTGATCGCGGGCCTCGCGGTCTATGCCACCACCATGCCGGGCTTCGGCGAGGCGATGCGCTTCATGTTCGATATAAGGTTGTCGGAAGTGACGCCCGCGACCGTGCTGGCGGCAATCGGGCAGGGTTTCTTCTCGGTCTCGATCGCGCTCGGCGCCATGATGACATACGGCGCCTATCTCGATCGCAGCGTTTCGATCGGGCGCTCCGCCGTCATCATCGCGCTTGCCGACACCGCCATCGCCATCGTCGCCGGCATCGCCATCTTCCCGCTGGTCTTCACCTATGGGCTCGAGCCCTCGGCGGGGCCGGGCCTCACCTTCATCACCTTGCCGATTGCCTTCGGCACCATCGGCGGCGGCGTGCTGATCGGGTCGGTCTTCTTCCTGCTGCTTTCGATTGCTGCCGTCACCTCGGCGATCTCGCTGCTCGAGCCGGTCGTCGCCTGGGTCGAGGAAGCAGTCGACATGTCGCGCCGCAAACTCGCGATCATTGCCGGCATATTGGTCTGGATACTCGGCTTCGGCACCGTCCTCTCCTTCAACCACTGGTCGGATTTCCACCCGCTCGCCCCGCTCGGCATTCTCGCCGGGATGACGGTCTTCGACGTGCTCGACTATGTGGTCCTCAACATCGTGATGCCGACGGTCGGCCTGTTGATGTCGCTATTCGTGGGCTGGGTGCTGACGCGCGAGAAGGTCGAGGAGGCGCTGGGTGTCAGCGGCGCGCGCTGGGTTGGTTTCTGGCGCTTTTCGCTGCGTTTCGTGGCGCCGCTGGGCGTCGTCTCGATCTTTGTTGCCAATGTGCTGATCTAGGCGTCCCGCGGCCTTTCTCGGCCCTTGTCATCGGCGTGGCGGCGAATTAAGTTCCCGGCCAATCGCGGGCGCCCCGTGCGGGCGCCTCCGCTTGATTTGTGCAGCCGTAGCTCAGCTGGTTAGAGCGCTAGATTGTGGATCTAGAGGTCCCCCGTTCGATCCGGGGCGGCTGTACCATTCATTCCTGTAAACCAGCCCTCCTGTAAATCATCCCTGTCCGAACGCCGGCCCCGCTCGCGGCTTTTCGTTTCGCCGATCTCGCATATTATGACATTGTAAATGCCATAACAGGGGGGAAGCCGATGCCGAACGAGGATTTCGATGCGAGGCCCGCGCCGCGACCGGGTGTTTGAAAAATCAGTTGCCGTCAGGCGTCGAGGTGACGAAGGCGCCGCCGAAGAGTTGTTCGATTTCGCTGCCGCCCGCCGTCAACGGCATGATCACCGCATGCATGGTCAGAACGGCGCCGGAAGTGAGAACCGGCGCCTTGGGAAAGATCGGCCGCGCCGCGGCAAGCGCACCGCTCGCTACATCGACCCACCGCTTTTGAACCTGCTCGGGCGTAAGGTCGACATTGGGCGCGGGTTGCATTTCCGAGAAGCGCTGGCCGGTACGGTCGCAGCCCATCCATGTCGCAAGCTCGCTACCGAAAAGGCGGAAGCGAAAATCGCGGCCACCGTCGATCACCTCGATGATGGCGACCGAAGGCAGCATGCGCACCAACTCGGACGGCACGATGTCGCGCCGGTCGGGCATCGGTCGCTCGCCGCGCTTGGACTGCCAGTAATCGTGGAGAGCAATCGCATCGGCGTTTTCGGGCGCGTCGAGCAGCGACACCGGCGATGCGGTGTCGATCCGGCGAGGCGCAAGTTCTGAAACGAATGACGACAAGAGCCTGGCTCCGAGAGGTCCGAGGGCGACCGTCCCCAGTGTCCCACGGCGCGGTTAATGGAATCTAACGGCCGCTTGCGTCCGGCGCGCCACCGGTGTTTCCTTCTGGCACCCATATCGCGAACAATCGCCAAACAACCCGGAATTCCGGGCAGGAGAGAGCCGATGACTTTGACCGTTTACGGCGCGAGCCTTTCACCCTTCGTCCGCAAGGTGCGCGTGTTCCTAGCCGAAAAGGGGCAGGACTACACGCTGGAGCAGGTCAATATTTTCCCGCCGCCGGACTGGTTTCTCGAAATCTCGCCGCTGAAGCGCATTCCGGTGCTGCGCGACGACAGCATCGGCGCCGACGCGACCTTGCCCGACAGCTCGGCGATCTGCGGCTATCTCGAACGCAAGTTCCCGGCGCCAGCGCTCTATCCGGCCGATGCCTACGCCTATGGCAAGGCGCTCTGGTACGAGGAATATACCGACAGCGATCTCGCCGGCGCCGTCGGCATGGGTGTCTTCCGCCCGATGGTCGTCAGCCGCCTGATGGGCAAGGAACCCGACAAGGCGACCGCCGAAAAAACTTTCACCGAAAAGCTGCAGGGAAACTTCGCCTGGCTCGAAAAGGAGGTCGGCGCGAAGGAATTTGTCGCGGGCGATGCCTTCTCCATCGCCGACATTTCGATCGGGACCCAGTTCGTCAACCTCGCCCATGGCGGCTTCCGGCCGGATGCCGGCGCGTTCCCCAACCTGACACGCTACCTGAAGGCGATCCATGCGCGGCCGGGATTTGCCGCCTGCATCGCCGAGGAAACGGCGCTTCTGAAGAAATTCGGCCTCTGAAAACCGGCGGCGGGCAGCGGGTCGTCTTCAAATTTGCCGCCAAACGCGGTATCTCTAGACCATAAAAACAAAATGACGGCGCACCGCGCCTGCAGGGAGAACGACAATGGCCGACAATGCCGCCAAATGGCCCGCCATGACCATCGAGGAAGCGCATGCCTTCCTGACCGCGCCGGGCTCGCCCTTCGAAATGGAAACGGTCGACATCCGCGGCAACAAGATCCGCACCTACAAGAACACGCCGCCTTCCCTGCGTGCGATTTTCGATCTCGGTCGCGCCTGGGGCGAACGCGAATTCATCGTCTATGAAGGCGAGCGCCTGACCTACGAAAGCCACTACCGCGCCGCGACCGCGTTCGGCCGTGTGCTGAGCGAAAAATACGGCGTGAAAAAGGGCGATCGCGTGGCGCTCATCATGCGCAATTTTCCCGAATGGTCGGTCGTCTTCTGGGCGGTTGCCGCCATCGGCGGCGTCATCGTGCCGCTGAACGCCTGGGGCACGGGCCCCGAACTCGAATATGGTGTTTCGGATTCGGGCTCGAAAGTCCTGATCGTCGACCATGAACGTCTCGATCGCATTCGTCCGCATCTGAAGGCGCTCGGGCTCGACGGTCTCGTCGCCGTGCGCACGCCGGTCGACGAACTCGGCGTTGCGGAAGCCTTCGAAACGCTGGTCGCGAAACCGCAGGATTACGCAAAGCTGCCGGACGACACATTGCCCGATCCCGGCGTCCTCCCCGACGACGACGCGACGATCTTTTATACGTCCGGCACCACCGGCAAGCCGAAAGGCGCGCTCGGCACGCAGCGCAACATCTGCACCAATCTGATGAACGCATTGCTCGGCGGCGCCCGCGCCTTCATGCGCCGCGGTGAAATTCCGCCGGCGCCCGATCCGGCCGCACCGCCGCGCATCACGCTGCTTTCGGTGCCGCTCTTCCATGTGACCGGCTGCCACTCGATCCTGGTGTCGACCTATGCGAGCGGCGGCAAGCTCATCATCATCCATAAGTGGAATCCCGAAAAGGCGCTCGAACTGATCGAACGCGAGCGCGTGACCGCTTTCGGCGGTGTGCCGGCCATGGTCTGGCAGGGGCTTGAGTCGCCTGACTTCCAGACGCGCGACACATCGAGCGTCGAGTCGATCGGCTATGGCGGCGCGCCGTCCGCGCCCGACCTCGTGGCGCGCATCAAGCAGCAGTTTCCGAAAGTGCAGCCGTCGAACGGTTATGGCCTAACCGAAACTTCGGC
>PHEO01000057.1 GCA_002841195.1 Alphaproteobacteria bacterium HGW-Alphaproteobacteria-11 | reverse complement strand
TCCTCGCCGCCCCCGCTATGCTCCCCCAAAAGCAAAACCGGGAGACGCCACCATGAGCCAGCCCGCCGCGAATGCCGCCGCCGTGCCCCTGCTTCTCCGCGAGGACAAAGCCGGAATCGCCTACCTCACCATGAACCGCCCGGCGCAGCGCAACGCGTTGTCGCGCGACCTGATGGACGCGATGCAGGCCGAATTCGCGCGCATCGCCGAGGACCGCGCCGTGCGCGTCGTCGTGTTGACGGGCGCCGGTCCCGGCTTCTGCGCCGGCCACGACCTGAAGGAACTCACAGCCGCCCGCGCCGAAGAAGATCGCGGCCGCGCCTTCTACGAATCGACGATGCAGCAATGCAGCGCGCTGATGCAGGCAATCGTCCACTGCCCGCAACCCGTCATCGCCCGCGTCCACGGCATCGCGACCGCCGCCGGCTGCCAGCTTGTCGCAAGCTGCGATCTCGCCGTCGCCGCCGACCACGCGAAGTTCGCAACGCCCGGCGTCAATATCGGTCTCTTCTGTTCGACGCCGATGGTCGCCCTCTCGCGCAACGTCGCGCGCAAGCACGCAATGGAAATGCTGCTGACTGGCGAATTGATTTCGGCCGCCCGCGCCGTCGAGATCGGCCTCGTCAACCGCGCGGTCCCGGCCGAGGAACTCGACGCCGCCGTCGCCGAATTGGCGCGCCTCATCGCCTCGAAGTCGGCCCACACGGTTTCGATCGGCAAGCGCGCCTTCTATGAGCAGCTTGAAAAGCCGTTGCCCGAAGCCTACGACTTTGCCAGTGAGGTGATGGTCAAAAACATGCTCGCCCGCGACGCCGAGGAAGGCATCGGTGCCTTCATCGAAAAGCGCGACCCTAAATGGGAAGACCGCTAATGCCCCCCTCATCCGCAAATGAGGTTGAGCGCGGCGACATCGAGCAAATCCTGCGCGAGACGAAGGTGATTGCGCTTGTCGGCGCCAGTTCCAATCCGCGCCGCGACTCCTATGAGGTGATGCGCTTCCTGCAGGGACAGGGCTACCGCGTCATTCCGGTCAATCCCGGCCTCGCCGGACAGAACCTCAACGGCGAGAAAGTCTACGCAACGCTCGCCGGCATTCCCGAGAAAATCGACATGGTCGACGTCTTCCGCAACTCCGAAGCCGCCGGCCCCGTCGCCGACGAAGCGGTCGCCATCGGCGCGAAATACATCTGGATGCAGCTCGGCGTCGTCAACGAGGAAGCCGCCGCCCGCGCCCGCGCCGCCGGCCTGAAAGTCGTGATGAACCGCTGCCCGAAAATCGAGATTCCGAAACTGGGGGTGAGACGGTGACTTTTATCGTGCGACCTCTCATCCCTTTTATTGTCACCCCCGGGCTTGACCCGGGGGTCCAGAAGCCGCCGCAAGGCGGCGTCTGTCTTCGAAAGAATCTTGGCCTCCTACACGTCCCACTCAAGCGAGGATTCTTGCGAAGCGAGACGGCGCGTGCCGCGCCTTCTGGATTGCCGGATCAAGTCCGACAATGACAACTATGAAAAAAAGTCGAAACGAAAAAAACCAACAAGGCCTCAAATGACCGACCGCAAATTCGACACCCTCGCCATCCACGCCGGCGCCAAGCCCGACCCCACCACAGGCGCCCGCGCCACGCCGATCTACCAGACGACCTCTTTCGTCTTCGACGATGTCGATCACGCGGCCTCGCTGTTCGGCCTCCAGGCCTTCGGCAACATCTACACCCGCATCACCAACCCGACGACCGCCGTGCTCGAAGAGCGCGTCGCGGCGCTTGAAGGCGGCACGGCGGCGCTCGCCGTCGCGTCCGGTCACGCCGCCCAGATGCTCGC
Organism: Alphaproteobacteria bacterium HGW-Alphaproteobacteria-11; assembly: GCA_002841195.1. GTDB lineage: Bacteria > Pseudomonadota > Alphaproteobacteria > Parvibaculales > Parvibaculaceae > Parvibaculum. Next base: position 14,089 of record PHEO01000057.1, on the reverse strand, counting down.
CTTCCACACCCTGCTCGAACCCGGCGACCGCTTCGTCGCCGTCAAGCAGCTCTATGGCGGCTCGATCAACCAGTTCGGCCACTCCTTCAAGAAGTTCGGCTGGGAAGTCGATTGGGCCGACGGCACCGATCCGGCCTCGATCAAATCCGCCATCGGTCCGAAGACCAAAGCCGTCTTCATCGAAAGCCTCGCCAATCCGGGCGGCATCGTCATGGACATCGCGACGATTGCGAAAGTCGCGCATGACGCCGGCGTGCCGCTGATCGTCGACAACACGCTGGCCTCGCCCTATCTCTGCCGGCCGATCGAACACGGCGCCGACATCGTCGTTCACTCGGCGACGAAGTTCCTCGGCGGCCACGGCAATTCGATGGGCGGCATCATTGTCGACAGCGGCAAGTTCGATTGGGTGAAGTCCGGCAAATACAAGACCATGACCGAGCCTTGCGCCTCCTATCACGGCTTGAAGATCGCCGAGACCTTCGGCCCCATCGCCTTCGCCATTGCCTGCCGCGTGCTGGGCCTGCGCGATCTCGGCCCCGCCATCTCGCCCTTCAACGCCTTCATGATCCTGACCGGCATCGAAACCCTGCCGCTCCGCATGCAGCGCCATTCGGACTCGGCGCTGAAAGTGGCGAAGTTCCTGAAGGATCACCCCAAGGTCACCTGGGTCTCCTATGCCGGCCTCGACAGCGATCCCTTCAACAAGCTGATGAAGAAATATTCGCCGAAAGGCGCCGGCGCCGTCTTCACCTTCGGCGTCAAGGGCGGCTACGAGGCGGGCGTCAAGCTCGTCGGCAAGGTCGAACTGCTGAGCCATCTCGCCAATGTCGGCGACACGCGCAGCCTCATCATCCATCCCTCGTCGACGACCCATCGTCAGTTGACGGAGGACCAGCAGAAATCAGCCGGCGCCGGCCCCGACGTCGTCCGCCTCTCCGTCGGCCTCGAAGACCCCGCCGACATCATCGCCGACCTCGAACAGGCGCTGGGGGCGTAGTTCTTTTCCCCCCACAAAAACGTCATGGCCCGGCTTGTCCGGGCCATCCACGTCTTTCTTTCAGCGCATGGCGTCAAGACGTGGATGGCCCGCATAAAGCGGGCCATGACGCCTGTGGGAAAGCAGTGGCTAAAGAGCGCCCTACCGCATCACCCGGTGCGCGTGCCACAGCGCCACCGTCAGCACGATCAGCGCCCCGGCCTGATGCGCCGCGCCGAGCGGGATCGGCACGGCCCACAACACCGTCCAGATGCCGAGCAGCGCCTGCATGACAATCGCGAGCAGCAACAGCCCCGCGCCGTTCGCCGCCGCCGTCTTGCGCGCCGCGAACCAGTGCCACAGCGCCGCCAGCAACAAGAGATAGGCCGCGATCCGGTGCTGGAACTGCACGGTCAGATGGTTCTCGAAAAAATTGTGCCAGAGCGGCGACATGCGCATCAGCCCGTCCGGCAGCCATGCGCCGTCCATCAGCGGCCAGGTGTTGTAGACGGCACCGGCCCGCAAGCCCGCCACGAAGGCCCCGAGGATCGTCTGTAGAAAGACGAAGACGGCGAGCGCCAGCGCCGCCTTGGCGATGCCGTCAAGCGCCCGCGTCGCCTTGCCGCGCTTAAGGTCGAGCACCGTCCAGACCAGCGCCATATAGATCAGCGTCGCCAGCCCCAGATGCGCCGCCAGCCGGTACTGGCTGACTTCCGTCCGCTCCACGAGCCCGCTCATCACCATCCACCAGCCGAGCACGCCCTGCATCCCGCCCAGCACGAACAGGCCGATCAGCCGCGGAAGCAATGCCCGTTCGATCCGTCCACGGATCAGAAACCAGACGAAAGGCACAAAGAACGCGAGTCCGATCAGCCGCCCGAGAAAGCGATGGCTCCATTCCCACCAGTAGATCGTCTTGAACTCGGAAAGCGACATGCCCTTGTTGATGAGCTGGTATTGCGGGATCTGGCGATAGAGATCGAACTCGGCCTGCCAGTGCTCCTCGCTCATCGGCGGCAGCGCGCCGGTCACGGGCTTCCATTCGGTGATCGACAACCCGCTTTCGGTCAGCCGCGTCAGCCCGCCCACCACCACCATGATGAAGACGAGCGCGGCGACCGCGGCCAGCCAGATCGCGATGGCGCGATGGTCGGCGTCGCTGCGTTCGGCGGCATTGATCCGGGACAGGAGGCTCATGGAAGTTAGGAATAGCCGCTGGGGCCGCCCGCGCCTAGCCCGTTCGGACCGCGACGGGTCGCCGCGCCACCCGGCCTATGCAGGCGTGTTCGAATGGGCTAATCGAGAGGCCACGCAAAACCGTCCGGCCAATTCGGAGTTCCCATGCGTCTCGGCATCCGCACGCGCAAACTGATCGGCACCGTCGTGCTGCTGATCGGCCTGACGCTTTATTCGTTTCTGGTGATGACGGTTGCGGTCAGCGGCCACCTGCCGGAGAACGGCGCGGTGCAGTTTTTCTACTACCTGACCGCCGGCGTCGCCTGGGCCTTCCCGGCGAAATATCTGATCGTCTGGATGGTCCGTCCCGACGCGGCCTGAATCCGGGGACAAGTTTATTTTATCCCCGCTCCCGAAAGCCGTCCGTCGCGCCCGCCGAAGCGCCCATGACAGATTTGTGACAGATTTTTGACAGTTCGATGACAGCGAGATGCCAGCTGCGCTGTTTCAGCCGAAGCGGCCGGTCACGACCTTGTTGAGCACGAAGATGACGACGATGAAAAGAACGATCGGAAGAATGGCGTCGATCATCGGCTAACTCCTTGTAGCGTGGCAATAATTGGTCGGAGCGGCCGGATTCGAACCGACGACCCCTTGTCCCCCAGACAAGTGCGCTACCGGGCTGCGCTACGCTCCGACCGGACGAGGAGCAAACCCCTCGGGCGGCGCGGACTATAGACGCGCGCCCCCATCGCGGCAACGGCTCAAACCGGCCTTTTTCCGTTATTTTTGAAGGCCCTTAGCCTTCCTCTTCCTCGTCGGCCCACAGCGTCTCGTCGATCTCGTCCTTGAGCGAAATCAGGTCTTCCAGCACCGCCGCCAGCTGCTTGCGGCCGCGCGCGCCGATCGGACGCGCCGGTCCGTCGCGCTCGTCCTGGTCGCCGCGCTCCACCGCCTCGCGCGCAAGCTCGGCGACCGATGCGTCGACCATCCCCTTGCCGGTTTCGGTGACGAACTTAACGCCTTGTTCCCGAAAGACTTTCTGGACGCCTTTGATCGTGTAGCCATCATTGTAGAGCAGCGTCCGGACGCCGCGCAGCAGGTCCACATCCTCTGGCCGGTAGTAGCGCCGGCCGCCGCCGCGCTTCAGCGGCCTGATCTGGTTGAACTTGCTCTCCCAGAAACGCAGCACATGCTGGGGCACATCCAGCTCGGTCGCGACCTCGCTGATTGTACGAAAGGCGTCCGCTGACTTTTGTATCGTCAAATCAGGTCCCTGCTGGCCTTCCCCAACCCGATGGATGAATGCGGATCTGCTCAATTGCACCGCCCGCTGCCGCTCAGTCGGCCGCCGCCGACTTGCCGCTCAGCGCCCCGTTGATGCGCTCCTTGAGCACATGGCTCGGACGAAACACCAGCACCCGCCGCGGCTTGATCGGCACTTCCTCGCCGGTTTTCGGGTTACGACCCATGCGGCCGCCCTTCTTCCGTACCGAGAACGACCCGAACGATGACAGTTTCACGGTGTCGCCCTGCGCCAGGCTGTCCGCGATCTGCGACAGCACCAGTTCCACGAGCTCGGTGGATTCGTTCCGCGACAACCCGACTTCCTGATAGACCGCCTCGCTCAAATGCGCGCGCGTCACAGTTTCCCCCATGGCCTCCACCTCTGTAGTTTCAACCGAAGCCTATTGCGCCCCCGGAAACCCGTCAATATCAATGGGATGGCCGATTTTATTCAAGTTCTAATTCGACGCCTGCCCTAGAATCGCAGCAACAGCGATCCCCAGGTAAATCCGCCGCCCATCGCCTCAAGCAGCACAAGGTCGCCCCTCTTGATTCGGCCGTCCTTGACCGCCGTGTCGAACGCCAGCGGCACCGACGCCGCGGAGGTATTTCCTTGTTCGGCCACCGTCAGCACCACCTTCTCGGGCGGCAGGCCGATCCGCTTGGCCGTGCCGTCGAGAATCCGCTTGTTGGCCTGATGCGGCACGAACCAGTCAATATCGTCGGCGCTGAGACCCGTCGCCGCCAGCGATTCGTTGATCGCCTCGGCGATATTGACCACGGCATGGCGAAAAACCTCGCGCCCCTCCATCCGGACATGGCCTGTCGATTGCGTCGAGGACGGCCCGCCATCGACATAGAGCTTGTCCTTGTAGCGCCCGTCGGAATGAAGATGCGCGGTCAGGATGCCGCGATCGGCATTCGTCCCCTCGCCCGCCGCACCCTTGACCACCACCGCGCCCGCGCCGTCGCCAAACAGCACACAGGTCGTCCGATCGGTCCAGTCGAGCAGCCGCGAAAACGTCTCGGCGCCGATCACCAGCGCCGTCTTCGACTGCCCCGTGCGGATGAAGGTATCGGCGATGGTCAGCGCATAAACGAAGCCCGAACAGACCGCCTGGATGTCGAACGCCGCGCCGTGATGAAGGCCAAGCCCGGCCTGCACCGTCACCGCGGTTGCCGGAAATGTGTTGTCGGGCGTGGTCGTCGCCAGAATGATCGTATCAATTTCCTGCGCGTCGATACCGGCATCGGCAATCGCCGCCCGCGCCGCCGCCAGCGCCAGATCCGACGTCAATTCGCCGTCCGCCGCGATGTGCCGGCTGTGAATGCCGGTACGCTCGACGATCCACTCATCGGTCGTATCGACAATCTTCGACAAGTCGTCGTTGGTCATCGCCCGGGCCGGCAGATAGCTTCCCGTGCCCGCGATAGTTGTTCTGATTTTACTCACGAAAGAACTGCCTCGGATTCCGGTGTTTTTGTATTTTCGTTCTGGCCGGTTGCGCCAGCGCCAAACCCGCCGATCAGGTTGAGATCGGCGATGATCTTGCTGACCAGATCGGCGGACGCAACATCCACTGCAACGTCGATCGCCGCTGCAAAACCCGTCGCATCCGTTCCGCCGTGGCTTTTGACCACAAGTCCGTTGAGACCGAGAAAGACCGCGCCGTTGGAAGCGCGGGGATCGAGTTTCTTGGCAAGCGCCCTAAACGCGCCTTGCGCAAAGACATATCCGATACGCGCCATCAGCGAACCGGCGATGGAGGCACGCAAATAGTCCATGATGAGACGCGCCGTTCCTTCGGCCGTCTTCAGCGCGATATTGCCCGTATATCCATCCGTCACGACCACATCGACAGTGCCCTTGGCGATGTCGTCGCCTTCGACGAACCCGTGGAACAACATTGGCAACCGCGCGGCGCGCAACATTTGCGCCGCGTCCTTGACCTGCTCCGTGCCCTTCACTTCCTCTTCGCCGATATTGAGCAATCCGACGGAGGGGCGTTCGAGATTGAAAATCACACGCGCAAAGGCTTCGCCCATCACCGCGAATTGAACGAGCTGCGCCGCATCGGGTCCAATCGTCGCGCCGAGATCCAGCACCACGCTCTCGCCGCGCGCCGTCGGCCAGAGTGCCGCAAGCGCCGGCCGCTCGACATTCGGCATCGTCTTGAGGATCACTTTCGACATCGCCATCAGCGCGCCGGTATTGCCTGCCGACACAGCGACCTGCGCCCGGCCCTCTTTCACCGCGTCGATGGCAAGCCACATACTGCTTGTCTTGCGGCCGCGCCGAAGCGCCTGGCTCGGCTTGTCGTTCATCGATACGGCGACATCGGTGTGAACGATTTCGCTTACCGACGCGACACGCGGATGCTTCTCGAGCAGCGGCGCGATCTCGGCTTCATTGCCGTAAATCAGAAAACGGATATCGGGATGCCGGATCGACGCAACTTCGGCGCCGCCAATAACGGTCGCCGGGCCGTGGTCCCCGCCCATGCCGTCCAGCGCTATGGTTAGCCCTCGTGTCACCCGGGCGCCCTTTTCAAATACCTGCGCTCGCCAGCCGACGCGCGCCCAGAAGATACAAGGTTGACGATGCGAGACAATAGCCAGATGCGGAGGAATATTTTTCGCATTCAGTCATTTTTCTTGAGCTTTTCCAATACAGTAAAGGGATTCGGCCGCTCTTCCGCAGCGTCTTCAGGAGCCTCTGACGGCAGATCGTAGGCGACGCCCGCCTTGCGGGGATAAGGCTCGATCGCCAGCGCCAGCTCTTCGGCAACGGCCTCGCCGATGTCGACCGCACCGCCCGTCATCGGCTCGGGTGCGTCCTCGCCTTCCGCCTCGATCAGTACCTCGCGGGCCTCAATAGCTGTCCCCGGTTCGATCGGCTGTTCGGGCAGCCAGCGCCGCGTGAAGCTCTCTTCGATCCGCTGCGTCACCGGATCGAGCGTCACCACACAAGCCTGGACGACAGTCGCCTCGAAACGACAATCGGCAATCAATCCCTGCTTGCGAAACGGCCTGACCGTCACTGTTCCCTTGAGGCCTTGCAGTTCGAGAATGCCGAAACGCCGCGCCAGCGCAGCGCATGTTTCGGCATCGGCGTTGAACTCGATGCTCTTGCCGGCTGGCGGCACATCCTTCACCGCAAGCTTCAGACTGAATTCCGGCACCACGGCTCAGGTCCCGGCAACATGCGCCGCCGCAGCGCCCGTTGCCGCGGGAGGCGCAACGAACACGACATGGCCCGCGGCGATATCGTCGTAGGACTGCACGGCAAGCGCGGCATCGCAACGCCGGACATAGGCTGCCAGCGCCGCCGCCCGATCCGTCATGGCCGGATCCCCGTACACGTTGCGGGCAATCGCGCCCGCCAGGACTGCATCGCCCTCGGCGCGCAACCCTTCTTCGTAGGCGCCGATTCGGCCGTAAAACGAAGAGGCCAGTCCCTTGATCTTCTTGCCGACCGAAAGGTCGCCGACGCCCATTTCGCGCAGGGTCTGGTCCATATCGTCGAAAAGCACGTTGAAAATCCGCTGGCCCAGCGCCCGGCCGTCCGCACCCCCGTCGCGCAGCCGCCGCAGAACCATGAAGACATGCAGAGAAACCATCTCGAATCGGCCCTCCACCGTGTCGGGGACGCCGCCGTGAAGGTAAAGCGCCGGCAGACGCGCCTGCGCCACCACCGCCCGGTAAAGCGAAAAAGCCTCTTCCTCGCCGCGCTGGCGCCCGAAAATTCGTTTCCATATCATGGTTTCGCTCCCGCCGGGCCGCACACGGCTTGCCCGGGGCCGCATATGCCGATTGAATTTACCCGGCGACAAGGGTAGGTCAACGTAAGAACTTCCGGTCCGAGGAGCCCCACCATGATACCGCCGCGTCTGCGCCGTACCGCCCGGTCGATCCTGGCCGCCGTCTGCCTCGTTACGGCAGGAGCGGTGCTGGCCGCCTGTTCGCCGGTCAAGGAAGATCGGGGCTACATATTCGATCCCAAGGACCTGACAAAAATACAGGCCGGCGTTACGAGCAAGGAGCAGGTCCGGACGATCATGGGTTCGCCCTCGACGACCTCCACCATCGACGGCGAGGCGTGGTACTACATCTCGAGCAAGTTCGAAACCTACACCTTTAATCGTCCGCAGGAAATCGACCGGGCCATCGCGGCGTTCTATTTCGAAAAGACCGACGTCGTGCAGGAAGTCGCTTATTACGGCCTCGAAGACGGACAGATCGTCAATTTCGTCGACCGTACGACGCCGACCCGCGGCAAGGAATTGACCGTGCTCGGCCAGCTCTTCGGCAATCTCGGCCGCTACAACGCACCGGGCGCCGGCATACCCACCACCGGAGCCGGCAACCCCAACCGCAGATAAGCGCCAGCTATCCTGCGGCAACGGCCGGTTTCTCGAAGAGCCTTTCAACAGCGCGCTCGGCCGCATCCGAAAAAGGACGGAGCGTCGTTTCGACGCCCTTCGATTTCAGCATCGCACTGTCGGCATCGTTGCGCGCGATCGCCGCGATATGCCCGGTGAACCCCCGCCCGCGAATTTCCTCGACAAGCGCCACACGCGGATCCTGATGCGTCACGCCGATCTCGTGCGGCGGCACCGCGATGATGACATATCGCGCCGCGCCGAGCGGCAGCGATTCATGCATGTCCGGGTCGAACAGGTCGCCATACATGACATTGGCGTGACCGTGGCTCCAGTCGCGGATCACGTCGGGATCGAAGTCGACGCCGAGCACACTGAGGCCGCGCTCTCTGAACCCCGCATGCAGTGCGCGCCCGTAGCGCCCGAGCCCGAAAAGAATGACGTCGTATCGCGCGGCATGCGCGCCATCGGCAATCTTTTCTTCGCGATGCGCGATCTTGCGCTCGAAAATGCCGAGATAAGGTTCGAGAAATGTGTAGAGGGGCTGCGAGTAGAGGATCATGTAAGTCGATATGCCGATCGTTACAACGCCGACCAGCGTTACAAGACCGACGGCATCCTCGCTCAGATGGCCGAGCCCGAGCCCAAGCGCAATGAAGATCAGCGAGAACTCGCTGATCTGCGCCACGGTCAGGCCGGCCAGAAACCCTGTCCGCTTGCGGTAGCCCATCAGCCCCATGATGATCATCACGATCAGCGGATTGCCGACCAGCACGAACAACGACAGCAGCAGCGCCGGGCCGACCGCATCGCCGACCACACGCAGATCGAGATGCGAACCGAGCGAAATAAAGAAAAACACCAGCAGGAAGTCGCGCAGGCTGGTCAGCCGCGAACCGATCGCTTCGCGGAACGGCGTTGAGGCAAGTGCGACGCCGGCGATCAGCCCGCCAAGCTCCTTGCTGAAGCCGAGATATTCGCCGAGCGCGGCGAAGGCCGCCGCAAGACCCAGCGCAAAGACGATCAGCAATTCGGGCGCCTTCGCCATGCGGCTCAGGATCGGATGCGCCACGCGGCTGACAACCAGCCAGAGCAGGATCAGCGGCACCGCGCCGGCGGCAAGCGCCAGTGCCGCGTCGAGAAGACCGGTCTCTTCGGCCGCACTCGCCGTCAGCGCCGACATGAAGGCCATCGCAAAAACCACCGCCAGGTCTTGAACGATCAGGAAACCGAGCGCGATGCGCCCGTGCAACGCATCCAGCTCGCGCTTGTCGGACAGCAGCTTGACGATGATGATGGTGCTGGAAAAGGTCAGCGCGACCGCCACGTACAGGCTGGCGATGGGCGACATGCCGAGACCGAGGCAGATCAGAAAGCCGACAACGGATGTGAAGATGATCTGGCCGAGGCCGGTATTCAGCGCAACCACGCCGAGCGTCCGCACAAGGTTGAGGTCGAGCTTCAAACCGACGAGAAACAGGAGCAGCGTCACACCGAGCTCTGAAAGAAGCGTCAGATAATCGGTCGACTGGACGATGTCGAAGCCGGCGGGGCCTGCCAGCATGCCGACAACGATGAAACTGACGATCATCGGCTGGCGCATCCAGATGCCCAACAACCCGATCAGCGAAGCCAGCATCAAGAGGGCCGCTATTTCATAGAAAACCGTCGCTTCCGGCACCCGTATCTCCCTGTCGCACCGCCTGAAGTTTCATTCTATTCCAACCGCCGGTCAAACTTTCCTCGATATGAATAGGCCCCGCGGGATTTCTCCCACGGGGCCTTTCCTTCTCGGTCTTGGAGCCGGATTAGTGCGCCAGCACCGCGAGCAGCAGAAGCGCCACGATGTTGGTGATCTTGATCATCGGGTTGACGGCCGGACCGGCGGTGTCCTTGTAGGGATCACCGACCGTATCGCCCGTAACGGCGGCCTTGTGGGCTTCTGAGCCCTTGCCGCCGTAGTTGCCGTCTTCGATGTACTTCTTCGCATTGTCCCAGGCGCCGCCGCCGGACGTCATCGAGATTGCGACGAAGAGGCCCGTCACGATGACGCCGAGCAGCATCGCACCGACCGCCGAGAAGGCGGCCGACTTGTCGGCGATGCTCAGAATGATGAAGTACAGCACAACCGGCGAAAGAACCGGCAGCATCGACGGGACGATCATTTCCTTGATCGCTGCCTTGGTCAGCATGTCGACCGCACGCGCATAGTCGGGCTTCGATGTGCCCGCCATGATGCCCGGATCGGCCTTGAACTGACGCCGCACTTCCTCAACGACCGAACCTGCCGCGCGGCCAACCGCCGTCATGCCCATCGAGCCGAACAGGTAGGGCAGCAATCCGCCGATGAAGAGGCCGATCACGACATAGGGGTTGGAAAGCGAGAAGTCGGGGCTGACACCGGCGAAGTACCCGTAGGTCTCCGAGTTGGCCGCGAAGAACTTCAGGTCTTCCGTATAGGCCGCGAACAGCACCAGCGCGCCGAGGCCCGCCGAACCGATCGCATAGCCCTTGGTCACCGCTTTCGTCGTGTTGCCGACCGCATCGAGCGCGTCGGTCGTCTTGCGCACGTCGGCCGGAAGGTCGGCCATTTCGGCGATGCCGCCCGCATTGTCCGTCACCGGACCGAAGGCGTCGAGCGCGACCACCATGCCGGCCAGCGCCAGCATCGTCGTCACGGCGATGGCGATGCCGAAGAGGCCCGCCAGACCGTAGGTCACGAGAATGCCGACCACGATGGTGAGCGCCGGCAGCGCCGTCGCTTCCATCGAAATCGCCAGACCCTGAATGACGTTGGTGCCGTGACCCGTGGTCGAGGCCGCCGCCACCGACTTCACCGGGCGATAATTGACGCCGGTGTAGTATTCGGTTGCCCAGATGATGAGGCCGGTCACGATCAGGCCGGCGACGCCGCAGATATAAAGGCTGAAGCCCGTGAAGGGTTTTCCGTTGACGACAAATTCAGCGTCGAGCCCGATCACCGCGTCGGTCACGAAATAAAGCGCGACCAGCGACAGCAGCGCCGAAGCGATGAAGCCCTTGTAAAGCGCGCCCATGATGTTGTTGCTCTTGCCGAGCCGCACGAAGAATGTGCCGATGATCGACGTCACGATGCAGGCCGCACCGATCGCCAGCGGGTAAAGCATCATGTCGCCGAGCCCCGCGCCCGCGAAGAAGATCGAGGCCAGAACCATCGTGGCGACGACCGTCACCGCATAGGTCTCGAAGAGGTCGGCTGCCATGCCCGCGCAGTCTCCGACATTGTCGCCCACGTTGTCGGCGATGGTCGCCGGATTGCGCGGATCGTCTTCCGGGATACCGGCTTCTACCTTGCCCACGAGATCGCCGCCGACATCCGCACCCTTGGTGAAGATGCCACCGCCGAGACGGGCGAAGATCGAGATCAGCGAGGCGCCGAAACCGAGCGCCACCAGCGCGTCGATAACTTCGCGCGAACCCGCATCAAGGCCGAGATGAACCGTCAGGACCGCGTAGTAGACCGCGACCGACAGCAGCGCGAGGCCGGCAACGAGCATCCCCGTCACCGCACCCGACTTGAAGGCAACGTTGAGACCGGACGCCAGGCTGACGCTCGAGGCTTGCGTGGTGCGCACATTGGCGCGCACCGAGACCAGCATGCCGATATACCCGGCAGCGCCCGAAAGCGTCGCGCCGACGAGGAAGCCGACGGCAACTTTCAGCGTCAGCAGGTACCAGACGATGAGAAAGATGACAGCGCCGACGGCGGCGATGGTCGTGTACTGACGCGCGAGATAAGCGCTGGCGCCTTCCTGGATCGCCGCTGCGATCTCCTGCATGCGCGCATTGCCCGCATCCATCGCCAGCACCGAGCGTACTGCCCAGATGCCATAGATGAGCGCAAGCACGCCGCAGCCAATAATTGCCCACAAAGCAGTGCTCATTGTTTTGTCCTTAGGTTTCCTTGACGGATTGTACCGGCGGGAATTTTCCACTCGGCCTCCAGCGCGGGGCGCGCCGGAAGTCCTCCCCCCTGCCGAATGCAGAAATCGCGCGGAAAGATGCCAAATACGGCATGGGAAAGCAACCGCCCGTCCGGCCGGGGGCCGGACCTAAAAATGACGGTATCCCAAATGCTTGAGAGCAACCGGCTGGCCGGCGCCGTCAACCGGATTTATCCCCTCGGCCGCGGGCAAAACGGTCCCGATCCGGACAATCGGGGTGCCGGTTTCCGCAGCGACATGGGCAATTGCAGCATCGCTGCCCGCCGGGGCCGCGAACAGTATTTCGTAATCGTCGCCACCGCCGGCAACCGCCTCGATGAGCCCCTTGTCGAGCGCCAGCGCGGCGCGCCCGGCCTCGGACAATGGCAGCCGCTCGATTTCGATTCGCGCCCCGGCGCCCGAAACCGCACATAAATGCCCCAGATCGGCCATCAGCCCGTCGGAAACGTCCAGCGCCGCACTGGCTATCCCGTGCAGCCGCATGCCGGCCGCCACCCGCGGCTCCGGCAGCCGGTACCGGCCCTCCAGATCGTCCCGATGCGCGGCGCCCAGCCCTTCAAGACCGCCCTGCAGGACCATCAGGCCGAGCGCCGCGTCCCCCAGCGTGCCTGTGACATAGAGCCCGTCGCCGGCGCTGGCGCCACCCCGCCGGAGCATCTGCCCGGCCGGGACCTCACCGATGGCCGTCAGCGTGAAGCTCGCCGGCCCCGGCGTCCGCACCGTGTCGCCGCCCCAAAGCTGAATCCCGAAGATTTTCTGGTCGGCGGCAAGCCCATGCGCAAAATCGCGCATCCACGCGAGCGGCGTGCCGTCGCGCCACGCTGTCACCAGAAGATAGCCACGCGGCGTCGCGCCCTTGGCGGCAAGGTCCGACAGGTTCACGCGCAAGAGCTTGCGCGCCACGCTTTCGGCCGGGTCGTCGGGTAGAAAATGCACGCCTTCGACCATCGCATCGATAGTCAGCACGGTCTCGCAACCGGGCGTGGGCGCATGGAGCGCCGCGTCGTCCTTGAGCGCCAGCGCCTCCGGCGCGGATGCCGCCAGCGGCGCGAACAGTTCCGCGATCAGTTCGAATTCGTCGGGCGCGTCAGCCTTGTCCGGCGGCGTCATGATCCGCTCCCGTGCCGCCCCTGATCTCACGGCCGAGCCGGTCGAGCACGGCATTGACGACGCCGGGCTCGTCACCCTCGAAGAAGGCGTGCGCCACGTCGACATATTCGTTGATGACGACTTTCAGCGGGATGTCCTTGCAACGCCGAACCTCGTAGGCGCCGGCGCGCAGAATGGCGCGCAACGTTGCATCGAGCCGCCCCAGTGCCCAGCCCTTCGCCAGCGCGCCGTTGACTTCGCGGTCGAGCTCGCGCTGCTCGCGCACGACGCCGCGCACGATGTCGTCGAAATGCGCCGTGTCGGCTTCGGCGATTTCCTCGTCCTCGGCCGGCCGTTCGAGCAGGTGCTGCGTGAATTCCTCAATCGCGTCGTCAAGCGGCGTGCCCGCGACGTCCATCTGGTAGAGCGCTTGTACGGCGCCGAGACGCGCGGCGCTGCGCGCTCGCGGATCGACGATTTGGCCTGAAGCTGGTTGTGCGGGCACAGTGGTCATTTTATACCGAGCTGCCGCTCACGCTCCCATGCTGCGCTTGAGTGCGATCATGTCGAGACAGGCATTGGCCGCGCCGCCGCCCTTGTTTTTCTGATCCACTTTGGCGCGTGCCCAGGCTTGCGCCTCGTTCTCAACCGTCTGGATGCCATTGCCGACCGCAAGCGACCGCTCGACTGCAATATTCATCAGCGCGCGGGCCGACTCGTTTGACACGATGTCGTAATGCGTCGTCTCGCCGCGAATGACGCAACCGAGCGTCACGAACCCGTCAATGGCCTTGGTGAAGGCGCCATGCTTCATCGCGTCGATCGCATACATGATCGCCGCCGGGATCTCCAGCACGCCGGGCACCGCGATGCGCTGCCACGTCGCGCCGCGCGCTTCGATTGCCGCAATGGCGCCGCGCGCCAACTCGTCGGCGAGGTCTTCGTAGAAACGCGCTTCCACGATCAGGATGTGAGCATTGACCGTCGTCAAGATGTCGTCTCCTTGGCGCGCCGCGCCTTTGTGGTGCTCGCTCCGGCCTCGGTGATAGGCCGTTGTTCGACGATCCGCAATCCATACCCGTCGATACCGACGATACTGCGGTCGGTATCGGACAGGAGCACCATGTCATGGACGCCGAGATCGAGCAAAATCTGCGCACCGACACCATATTCGCGCAAGCGGCGCGGCATGC
>PHEO01000056.1 GCA_002841195.1 Alphaproteobacteria bacterium HGW-Alphaproteobacteria-11 | reverse complement strand
CGGCGTAGGACACGCCGCCCATGCCGGCCAGCATGATCGGATATTTGATGCCCAGAAGGTCGCAAAGCGGCGTGCGGATGGTCATGGGGGTCTCTCCCTGCATGCGGAAACGCCGGCATCCCGCCGGTTCCGCCATTTTAGTTCGGTTTCCTAACTAAACCGTCTGGCCGCGCCCCTGTCAAGCGCCGCCGCCCGCCTTACTTTGGTCGCGTAGGCGGGTAAATCTCTCCCGAAATCCGCCCCGGAAAAAGGTGACGCATGATCTTCCGCCCCGCTTTCGCCCTCGCGCTTGCCGCCACGCTCGCCGCGCCCGCTTTCGCGCTCGACAAGACTTACGCGACTGACGAAACCGGAATCCGCGTCCAGGCGGTCGCGTCCGGCCTCGACCGTCCCTGGGGGCTCGCCTTCCTGCCCGACGGCAATTTCCTCGTCACCGAGCGGCCGGGCTTTCTGCGCATCGTGACGCCCGAAGGCCGCGTGTCCGACGCGATCTACGGCGTGCCGGACGTTGTGGCGCAAGGGCAGGGCGGTCTTCTCGATGTCGCGCTCGATCCGGACTTCGCCGAAAACCGTTTGATCTATCTGAGCTACGCCGAGAAGGGCGAAGGCCGCAACAACGGCACCGCCGTCGCGCGCGGCCATCTCACCGAAAGCATGTCGCCGCAATTGCAGGACGTCGAGGTGATCTTCCGTCAGCAGCCGAAGGAAGACAGCAACCTGCATTTCGGATCGCGCCTCGTCTTCGATCGCGACGGTCATCTTTTCATTGCGCTGGGCGAGCGCTCGAAGGCGAACCTGCGCACCCAGGCGCAGGATCTCGATTCGCATCTCGGCAAGGTGGTGCGCATCTTCCCCGACGGTTCGGTGCCGGAAGACAATCCCTTTGTCGGCCGCGACGATGCGCGGCCCGAAATCTGGTCCTGGGGCCACCGCAATCAGCAGGGCGCGGCGCTCCACCCCGAAACCGGCATCCTCTGGACCAACGAACACGGGCCGCGCGGCGGCGACGAGGTGAACATTCCCGAGGCCGGAAAAAATTACGGCTGGCCGGTCGTCTCCAACGGCGTCAATTACAATTTCACGCCCGTCGGCAGCGGCGAGAAATCGGCGCCCGGCATGGAAGACCCGATCTATCACTGGACGCCCTCGATCGGCGTCTCCGGTATGGCGTTCTACACCGGCGATGCGATCCCCGAATGGAAAGGCGATTTGTTCGTCGGCGGCCTCGCGCGCCCCGGCCTCTACCGCCTGACGCTCGACGGCGACAAGGTCACGGGCGAGGAAGTCCTGCTCGCCGACCTCGGCAAGCGCATCCGCGATGTCCGCGCCGGCCCCGACGGCGCCCTCTACCTCCTCACCGACGCCCCCAACGGCGAACTGATCCGCATTACGAAGGTCGAGTAGGACTCACTTCCCCCATCTCGGGTGTCACCCCGGCGACCTGTCTCCCGAAGCTGTCTTGCAGCGAAGGGAGAACGCCGGGGTCCACGGGCGGCATTCGCATACTCGAAAAGTATAATATTTGACAAAAAGTAAAATATTGTACATTCTGAACACATGGAGATGATGGATTCTATTTTGACGCCACATGATTGCCGTAGCGCGCGAACCCGCGCGGGGCTGACTCAAGCAGAGTTGGCTCAGCGTGCTGGAGTTTCGCGTCCAACTCTCGTCAATTTTGAGAGGGGTAAGGCAAGTCCACACCGCACAAGTCTTGCTGCTTTAAAAGCTGTACTGTCGGGGAACGTGCGGCACCCGCCAAGCTGTCTTGGAGATACGTTGCGTGTGCTTCAGAGAATGAAGCTCGACTTAAAAGGGCGGGGCGTTGAACATCTCGCCGTCTTCGGCTCCGTCGCGCGCATGGAAGACCGCCCCGATAGTGACATCGATATTGTGGTCGATATCGATCCCGAACGGCATTTCGACATTTTCGATCTTGCGGGTATCGCGGGAGACATTTCAAGATTGCTTGGAAGGCAAGTCGACGTATTGGAACGAAAAAGTCTCAAGCCGTCGTTTCTGTCCGAGGTCGAGAAGGACCAGATTTATGTCTTCTAATTCGCCCGAAAAGCGTCTCGATGACATTCTTGTTCAGATTGCACGTATTGAATCTCATGTGGAGAATGTCACGCATGAGCAATTCTTGGATGATCCTCTGGTTTATGACGCAGTCGAACGTTGTCTCGAAAGAATATGCGAGGCAGCGAGAAAAATTGGCCCGATGCTTGACGAGAAATATCCCGAAGTCGAATTCAAACAGTTGCGGGATTTCGGATCGGTACTCCGGCACGATTACAATGCCGTTCTCCCTGATCGCGTTTGGCTTGCCGTCACGGACCGGCTACCGTTGCTGAAAGCCGCCTGCCGCGCCGAACTCGGCCTCTAGCGCCTCACGCCGCCGCCAGCCGCCGCTTGAAGAACGCCAGTATCTCGTCGCGCGCCGCCACCGTCGGCTCGCCCGCTTCGTCGATCAGGTGCTGCGTCACCACGCTGTGCGGGAAGTTGACATGCCGGGCGAAGAAGGGCGCGACGTCCGTATTCGCCGCTTCGTCCGGCAGTGTCCGTCCGACAAAGCGCTCGCCGAGCTTTTCCGTATAAGCCGCAAATCGCTCCGCCCGGCAAATCTTGTCGCCCGCGAAGCGATAGGCGAGCACGGTCAGATCCTCGCGTTCGAGCCGCGCCCGGACCGCCGCGATTTCCTCGGGCGCGATTTCGAGCCCCGCCGGTTCGTCGAGCGGCAGCGACGGCTGCGACAGCACCGGCGCCAGCACGGCGGGCTCGAGCATCATCGTCAGCGCGAAATTCCCCGTGAAGCACATGCCGATCGCGCCGGTGCCGGGCCCCCCGCATTCTGAATGCGCCAACCGCGCCAGCGCCATCAGCCATTGCGTCACCGGGCTCGATCCGCCGCCGCCCAGCGCGCGGAATTCGGCGCTGATGCACACGCGCTGGAACACCGCCGCGCCTTCCTCCGCCGTCGGCACGGCGCCGTCACGGCCGAACAGCGACGGCATGTAGACCGTAAAGCCCGCCTCGCGCACCCAGCGCGCGAACCGCGCCACATGCGGGCTGATGCCGGGCATCTCGGTCATCACGATCACCGCCGGGCCGGCGCCCGCCACATGCACGGTCTTGGCAACGCCGTTAATCGTCACCGCGCGCGGCGTGAAATCCTCAAGCGCATCATCCTGTTTGAGATCGCGCACGGTCATTGGCCCTTCTGCTGAGTCCATTTTATGGACGGTGATCTGGGCATCCTGACAGGCTGGATACGGATATGCAACTCAGATAGGCTGCGTCCGTGACCGAAAAAAAGGAAAAACCCCCCATCCGCCGCTCGCCGGTCGCCGCCGCCGACTGCAACCTGTCGCGCAGCTTCGAGCTGATCGGCGACCGCTGGACCCTGTTGATCCTGCGTTCGGCGCTCCACGGCGTCCGCCGTTTCGACGATTTCCAGGCCGATCTCGACATCCCGCGCACCGTGCTGAGCAACCGGCTCGCCGGTCTCGTCGAAAGCGGCATCGTCAAGCGCCGCAACTACCGCGACCAGGGCCAGCGTACCCGCGTCGAATATCCATTGACCGAAATGGGCCAGGCGCTGGCGCTGCCTTTCATGGCGATGACACAATGGGGCGACAAATATCTCGGCGGGAAAAAACTGCCGCTGACGCTGCGTGCGAAATCGACCGGCGAAAAAATCGCGGTCGCTTATGTCGATGGAAAGGGCAGGCGCAGAAAAGCCTCCGATGTCGAAGCGGTTGTCGATCCGGCCTTCCGTCAGCCGGATATCCGCAACGATTAGCCGGCAATCGTTTCGCGTCCGATCTCGCTCACCTTGGTGTGCCCGGTCAGCGCCATGGCGACATTCATTTCGCTGCGCATCGTGCCGAGCATCGCTTTGACGCCCGCCTCGCCGCGCGCCGCCAGCGCAAAGGCCCAGGCGCGCCCGAGCAGGCAGGCATCGGCCCCTTGCGCCACCGCCTTCACAATGTCGAGCCCGCTACGAATGCCGCCATCGAGCAGCACCGTCGTGGCGTTGCCCACTTCGGCGCGGATCGCCGGCAGCGCGTCGAGCGTCGCCGGCGTCCCGTCGAGCTGCCGCCCGCCATGATTGGAAACGACGATCCCTTCGGGCGCCACTTCCGCCATCGCAATGCGCGCATCCTCGGCGTCCATCACGCCCTTGATGACGATTTTGCCCGGCCAGTTGGCGCGCACCCATTCGAGGTCTTTCCAGGTCATCGCCGGATCGAGATTCTGCGCCACCCACATGCCGAATTCGCCGAAGCCGCGCGCATCCGGCACCGCTTCGCGCAGATTGCCGAAATCGAGCGGCTTGCCGCCAAGCGCCACATCGCGGATCCAGCCCGGCCGGCGCGCGAAATCGGCGGCGACCTTCAACCGCTTGCCGAGCGACATGGCGACGTTCATGCCGTTGCGCGTGTCGCGGTAGCGCGCGCCCAGCACCGCCAGATCGACCGTGAACACCAGCACCGGACAGCCCGCCTCATGCGCGCGTTGCATCAGCGCGCGCGCATAGCCGCGATCCTTGATGACATAAAGCTGGAACCAGAAGGGCGCGCTCGTCGCCTTGGCCACTTCCTCGATCGAACAGATGCCGACCGTCGACAGCGTGAACGGCACGCCGAAGCTTTCGGCCGCCTTCGCCGCCTGCACCTCGCCACGCCTTGCATACATGCCGGCGAAACCGACCGGGGCGAGCGCGGCCGGAATTTTCCAGCGTTCGCCGAAAATCTCGGTGCCCGTGTCGATCGCGGAGACGTCGCGCAGCACGCGCTGCCGGAGTTTCAGCCGCTCGAATGCCGCCACATTGTCGCTGAGCGTCGCCTCGGCATAGGAGCCGCCGTCGATATAGTCGAACAACTGCGTCGGCAGCCGTTTGCGCGCCAGCTCCCGGTAGTCCGACACCGAAACCGGATTGAGATCGAGGCTCATGGCTGGTTCCCTCCCGTTGAACGAACGGATGGTGCATCCGATAGCGCGCAGTCACCAAACAAAAAACCGTCATGGCCCGGCTTGTCCGGGCCATCCACGTCTTGGCGGCGACTGCTGAAAGAAAGACGTGGATGGCCCGCCTGAAGCGGGCCATGACGAAACAAAAAAATGTGCCGGAGAAAGCCTCACCTCTACTCCTCCACCTCCAGCGGCCCCGCGCCCTCGCGCTTGCTGTCGATGATATAGGCAAGCTCGGTAAACGCCTCCAGCATGCGCTCCGCGTCCCCTTCCTCCACCAGCGACGGCAGATAGCGCGCCAGCGCCTCCTCGAATTCGCGGTGTTTGGCGAGGCCTTTCTTCGTCAGCGTCAGCCGGATCGACCGCCCGTCATCCTTGTCGGGCGCGCGCTCGATCAATCCGCGCTTTTCCATGTCGGCGATCAGGCCCGAAGCGGTCGGTTTGCGGATCGCGGCTTCCACCGCCAGCTCGCCCGCCCGCTTCGGCCCGCGCTTCAGGAACAGCAGGAAGCGGTATTGCGGGATGGTGATGTCCATTTCCCGCGCGATTCCCTCGAACTGCCGGAACAGCACCACCACCGTGCGCGCCATCAGGATCAGCCGCCGGTCGATCTCTTGCGTGGTGCCGTTCCGCTTGTCCGTCATCTGTCCTCAGAAAATCGCGTAGCCGCCATCGACCACAAACGTGTCGCCCGAATGATAGGACGAAGCATCCGAGGTGAGATAGACCGCGACGCCGCCAAAATCCTCCGGCTCGCCCCAGCGCCGCGCCGGCACGCGCGGGATCACCTTTTCGGCAAAGGCCGGCGCGGCCTGCGCCTGCGCCGTCATGTCGGTGGCGATCCAGCCCGGCAGGATGGCATTGGCCCGCATGCCGTAACGCGCATGTTCGACGGCGACGCTCTTGATCATCGAAATGACGCCGCCCTTGGTCGCCGCATAGGCCTCGTTGCGCGCCGCGCCCTCGATGGCCGCAAGGCTTGCAATCCCCACCAGCGAGCCGCCGGCATCGCCCGCCTTGGCGCGATCCACCATGTGCCGCGCCGCCTCGCGCAGCGTGAAGAACACGCCGTCCAGATTGACCGCCAGCGTCTTGCGATAGGTCTCGGTCGTCATGCCGATAAAGGACGGCGCGCCGAAGCCGACGCCGGCATTGGCGAAGCACGCGTCGATGCGCCCGAGATCCTTCACCGTCGCGCCGATCCCGTCCACCACCTGTTTTTCGTCCGACACGTCCACCTTCCGCGCATAGACCTTCACGCCATGAGCGCGCAGCTGATCGGCCGCTTTCTTGTTTTTCTCTTCATTGGTGCCCCAGATCGCGACGTCGGCGCCCGATTGCGCGATGGCGTCGGCCATGCCGAGGCCGATGCCGCCATTGCCGCCGGTGATCAGCGCGACCTTGCCCGAGAGGTCGAAGGGTTTGTAGGCCATGAGATTTCTCCCTGTTCTGGTTTCTGTTTTTCGATGCGGATGGCAATCGGCGCGGCGGCGCCGGTCAATTACCCGTTCGGGGCTTTGGCGCCGCCTCATCGGGCGCGCGCGGCAGCTCGCTGAGCTCGGCGCAGACGAAATAGGGTTTGAAGTCGAGCGCCTCGGGGTCGGGCGGCACCTGGCACGAAAACACAGACGCGCCCTTTTGCAGGATCAGCGCCGTGCCCAGATTGCCGCGGATGCGGTAACCGTCGCCCAGCAGGTCGGTCAGCGACTTGTCGGTCGCGACAAAGGGGCCCGACCGCGTACCGGGCTCGAACTTGGCCGATTGCGCGAGCGCGGGCCCGGCCGCCAGCAGCGTCAGGACGAGTAGCGTGAATGTCTGGCGGATCATGGGGCGCGCGAACTCCGGGGGAGGGCTATGAAACGAGCGGCGATCTTATCCGAAGGCGGCCAACCTTCAACGAGGGCTTATTTTCCGCAGCGCGCGCATAGCCCGGAAATCTCGACCACCTTGCGCTCGGGCCGGAAATGCGCCCGGCCTGCCGCCGCTTCGAGCGCCGTTTCGAGCCTGGGATCGACGATTTCCTCGGTCGCGCCGCATTGCCGGCAGATCAGGAACTGGCCCGAATGCGGGGCGCCGGCCTCGATGC
Organism: Alphaproteobacteria bacterium HGW-Alphaproteobacteria-11; assembly: GCA_002841195.1. Classification (GTDB taxonomy): domain Bacteria; phylum Pseudomonadota; class Alphaproteobacteria; order Parvibaculales; family Parvibaculaceae; genus Parvibaculum. The sequence continues at coordinate 8,993 of PHEO01000056.1, read as the reverse complement.
AGCCAAGATAAGCGTTCAGCGATTCGATCTTGTGGATGAGGCCCTCGGCCATCAGGAAGTCGAGCGCCCGGTAGACGGTGGGCGGCCGCGCCGATTTGTGGCTGCGCGCCAGCTCGTCCAGCACCTCGTAAGCGCCCATCGGCTTGTGGCTCCGCCAGACGATCTGCAGCACCTTTTCGCGCAGCGGCGTCAGTTGCACGCCGCGCTCGGCGCACAAGCCCCGCGCCGTCGCCAGCGCATCGTCGATGCAGGCCCGGTGGTTGTGCGATGTATGGGCGTGGACCGCCGCGCGCGCCGCCATGTCGTCTCCTCTGTCGGACGGATGTTACAACGTAACAGTCCTGTCTGTCGCCTTCCATGCTATCCTCGCCCCATGTGCGGACGCTACATGATCACCTCGGCGCCGGAGGCGATGCGGCAGCTTTTCGACTGGTTCGAGAAGCCCAATTTCCCGCCCCGCCACAACATCGCGCCAACCCAGCCGGTGCCCATCGTCATTCTTGACGGCGGCAAGCGCCGCTTCATGCTGGTCCGCTGGGGCCTCGTTCCCTCATGGGCGAAGGAAATGCCGCAGTCGCTGCTGATCAACGCCCGCGCCGAAACCATCGCCGAAAAGCCGAGCTTCCGCGGCGCCTTCCGCCACCGCCGCGCCCTGATGCCGGCCGACGGCTTTTATGAGTGGAAGGCAGAGGGAAAAGGGCAGAAGCAGCCCTACGTGATCCGCCGTGTCGACCGCGCGCCTTTCGCCATGGCCGCCCTCTGGGACAACTGGATGCCCGCCGACGGCAGCGAAATCGATTCCTGCGCCGTCGTCACCTGCGAAGCCAACGAAACGCTGAACCCAATCCATCACCGCATGCCGGTGATCCTCGACGAGAAGGACTGGGAGAAGTGGCTCGACCCCGCCACCCCGCCGAAAGAACTGCAAGCTCTCATGCGCCCCGCGCCGGCCGGCCTCCTCGACGCCCAGCCCGTCAGCACACGGATCAACCGCGTGGCGAACGACGACGCAAGCCTCCTCGACCCCGCCAGCGTTTCGGCCGAACCCGAAGAGCAAAAGCCCGCCCGCCCGAAAAAACCGGCAAACGACACCCGCCAGATGGGATTGTTCTAGTCGAGCCGCTTCGACATCACCACAACCTCCTCTTGCGCATAGCCGAGCGCCGCATAAAACCCCGTCGCCGCCTCGTTGCCCCGCCGCACCATCAGGTTGAGCTTCCACACGCCCCGTTCGGCGAGCCAGTGCTCCGCCGCCGCCATGATCGCCCGGCCCAGCCCCTGTCCGCGCATCGCCGGATCGGCCGCGACGTAATAGACCGCCCCCCGGTGCCCGTCATGGCCGACCATCGCCGACGCCACAATGCGCCCCTCCCGCTCGATGACCAGCACCGTCGAGGCCGGGCCCGCCAGCGCAAAGGCAAAGTCCTTTGCCGGGTCGTTCCACGGCCGCGTCAGCCCGCAGGCCTCCCACAGCGCCGCCAGCGCCGGCCCGTCGCCCGCCCGCGCCGTCCGCACCCCCGATTCGTTATCCATGTGAGGCATGTGCCTTCTCCCCGCCGGTTGAGAAAGCCGCCGATCCTGCCCCCTTCGGCCCGTCCGCGCTACCCCGTCGCGCTCGCCCGCGCTCTCCCCTATACTCATCGTCCAGCCCCCGGGGACCCCATGCTATCGAACATCGTCATCCTGCTCGTCATGATCCTCGTGAACGGGTTCTTTTCGATGTCCGAGATGGCGCTCGTTTCGGCGCGGCGCCAGCGTTTGCAGGCATTGCTGACCGCGCGCAAGCAGTCGGGCGCCGCCACCGCCCCGGTCGAGTCGGCGCTGAAGCTCCAGGCCGAGCCCGGCCGCTTCCTCTCCTCGGTGCAGATCGGCATCACGCTGGTCGGCGTCTTCACCGGCGCTTTCGGCGGCGCGGTGCTGGCCGGTCCCGTTTCGGCGTTCATGGCCGATTGGCCCTGGATCGGTCCTTACGCCGAGCCCGTCGCCTTCGGCTTCGTCGTCATCGTGCTGACCTATCTGACGCTGATCCTGGGCGAGCTGGTCCCCAAGCGCATCGCGCTGTCGAACCCGGAAGGCATCGCCTCGGCCGTTGCCCGGCCGATGCGCGGCTTCGCGCGGATGCTGGCGCCCGCCGTCACCTTCCTCTCGCATTCGACAGACTGGGTGTTGAAGATTTACGGCATCGCCGGCCGCGAAGCGCCGCAAGTCACCGAAGACGAAATCAAGCATCTGATCGAGGAGGGTGCGGCTGCTGGCGCCATCGAAAGCGTCGAGCGCGACATCGTCAACCGCGTCTTCCGTCTGGGCGACACCCGCGTCAGCGAGGTCATGACGCCGCGCATCCAGTTAGTCTGGCTCGACACCACCGAGCCCGTCGAGCACAACCTCGCGCTGATCCGCCAGCACCACAACATGCGTTATCCGGTGCGCCAGGGCGCCAACGGGCCGTTCGTCGGCATGGTCCGGCTGGAGGAGCTTTTCCTCCACCCGAAATCGAACGACGAACTGCTCGCGCGCATGTCGCCGCCGCTCTACATCCCGCGCACCGCGAGTGTCTTGAAGGCGCTGAGCATTCTCCAGTCCGAAAACATGTTCATGGCCTTCGTCATCGACGAATATGCCGACGTCGTCGGCACCATCACCATGTCGGAAATCTTCTTCGCGATGATCGGCGACATTTCCGATCACGCGGCCAATGTCAACGCGGCGGTCGCCATCCGAGAAGACGGCTCCTACATCATCGACGGCGTCGTCTCGGTCGACGAGGTGCGCCGCCTGCTGAAACTGTCGAAGCTCCCCGGCGACGAAAGCGGCGAGGTCAACACGCTGGCCGGCGTGATGTTCAACTGGTTCGGCCGCCTGCCGCGCGAAGGCGATTATTTCGGCTGGAACGGCTACCGCTTCGAAGTCGTCGACATGGACGGCCCCCGCATCGACAAGGTGCTGATCGTGCCCGCGCAAAACCTGCCCATCGGCAGCGCGCTGGCCAGAAGCGCCGACTGAAACACCTATGCCCTTCTCGCCCACACGCCTGCATGACATGCTCGAAACGCTGACGCGCCAATGCGGCGTGCCGGGCGCATCCGTCGCGGTCTGGGCGGGCGGCGAACTTGCCGAAGCCGCCACCGGCGTCTGCAATCTCGAAACGCAGGTGCCGGTCACGCCGGACGCGCTCTTCCAGATCGGTTCCATCACCAAGCTCTACACATCCGCGCTCTGTCTCCAGCTTGTCGAGCAAGGCAAGCTCGCGCTCGATGCGCCGGTGCGCGACACCATGCCGGATTTCCGCGTCAAGGACGAGGAAGTCGCCGCCTCCGTCACCCTGCGCGATCTGCTCGCGCATCGAAGCGGCATCGAGGGCGATTATTTCCGCGATGCCGGGCGCGGCGAGGACCGCGTCGAGAAATTCGTCGGCCTGATGGCGGCGCTCGATCAGGTGCATGAGCCCGGCGAAATGTTTTCCTATTGCAACACCGGCTTTGTCGCCGCCGGCCGCATGATCGAGGTGGCGGACGGCCGCATCTGGGACAAGGCGGTCCGCGCGCGCATCGCCAAACCGCTCGGCACGCCCGCCTTCTCGACGCTTCCCGAACAGGCGATGCGCTACCGCACGGCGGTTGGCCATCTCGGCCAGCCCGGCAAGCTCTTCGTGACGCCGATCGTTTATCTCGCGCAATCGAATGCCCCGGTCGGCTCGACGCCGATGGCGATGGCGCGCGATGTCGTCGCCTTCGCCCGGATGCTGATGGCGGGCGGCACCGCGCCGGACGGCGCACGGCTGCTTGCGGCCGAAAGCGTCGCCGCGATGCAGACCGCGAACACCGTCTGCCCGCGCCGCATGAACATCGACGCCATCGGCCTTGCCACCTTCATGTGGGACTGGGATGGCGACGGCACCTACGAAGTCTTCGGCCATGACGGCTCGACCATCGGCCAGGCGGCGTGGTTGCGCTATCACCCGGCCAGCGGCACCGCTTTCTGCCTGTTGACCAATGGCGGCAACGGCAAGGCGATGGCCGACGCGCTGATCCGCGAAGTCTTCTCAGCCGCCGCCGGCATCGCCCCGCCCGAACTCCCGCCCACCGACCCCGCCTTCCGCGCCGATCCGGCGCGCTACGAAGGCCGCTACGCCAACACGATGGAAACGATCGAGGTGACGGTGGAGGAGGGGAGGCTGGTCGCGACAAGCCACCCCGCGCCCGACTACGCGGTGATCGCCGGCGGCCCGAAGCGCGTGCCCCTCGAAGCGGTGAACGCCGAACTTTTCCTCGGCACCGCCCCCGGCATGACGCTGCCCCAGACATACCACTTCCTCGGCACCGACACCGCCGCCCGCGCCCGCTGGCTCCATCAAGGCGCAAGGGCGCATAAGCGGCTGGAGTGAAGGTGCGCCGGGTGGCCGACTGACATATAAGTGTCGGGATGACATTCTTTGGTCGGCCTGAGCAAACACAGATGCCCAAACCCACGCCCGAAACACTCGCCCGCATGCAAGCCGTCGTCGGCGCGAAGGGCGTTGTCGAGGGCCACGACGTCGCGCCCTATCTCGCCGAGCGCCGCGAACTATATGTCGGCCGCGCGGCGGCGGTGCTCAGGCCCGCCTCGACGCAGGAAGTTTCGGCGCTGCTGAAAATCGCCCACGAGACCGGCACCGCCATCGTGCCGCAAGGCGGCAACACCGGCCTTGTCGGCGGCCAGATCCCGCATGAGGCGGGCAACGAGGTCGTGCTGTCGCTTTCGCGCATGAACCGCATCCGCGCCCTCGACGCCGAAAACAACACACTCGCACTCGATGCCGGCGTCACGCTCGCCGCCGCGCAGGCCGCGGCGGAAGAAGCCGGCCGCCTTTTCCCCTTGAGCCTCGCCTCGGAAGGCACCTGCCAGATCGGCGGCAATCTCTCGACCAATGCCGGCGGCACGGCGGTCCTGCGCTACGGCAATGCGCGCGATCTCGTGCTCGGCCTCGAAGTGGTGCTGGCCAACGGCGACATCTGGGATGGTATGCGCGGCTTGCGGAAAGACAACACCGGTTACGACCTGAAACAGCTCTTCCTCGGCTCCGAAGGCACGCTCGGCATCGTCACCGGCGCGGTGCTGAAACTTTTTCCGCGCCCGCAATCCACCGCCACCGCCTTCGCCGCCGTGCCCGATCCCGCAGCGGCGGTGAAGCTCCTGCGCGTCGCCGACAATGTGTCGGGCGGCATGGTGACGGCTTTCGAGCTGGTGCCGCGCATCGGCCTCGAATTCGTGACGCGGCACATCGAGGGCGCGGCCGATCCGCTGCCCGATCCCGCGCCCTGGTATGTGCTGATCGAAATGAGCGCCGGCAGCGCCACTGCCGGCCTCGACGCGACGCTCGAAGCGGTGCTCGCCGAAGGGCTCGAACAGGGATTGCTGACCGACGCGGCGCTGGCGCATTCCGAAAAACAGCGCGCCGATTTCTGGCGTCTGCGCGAAACGCTCTCCGATGTGCAGCGTCTCGAAGGCGGCAGCATCAAGCACGACGTCTCGGTGCCGGTCTCGCGCATGGGCGAGTTCATCGCGCAGGCGACGCGCGCCGTCGAGGCCGCAATACCGGGTGTGCGCGTGGTCGCCTTCGGTCACATCGGCGACGGCAACGTCCATTTCAACCTGAGCCAGCCCATCGGTGCGGATAAAGCCGCCTTCCTCGCCCGCTGGAACGACATGAACGCGCTGGTGCACGGGATCGTGCGCGAAATGGGCGGCTCGATCAGCGCCGAACACGGCGTCGGCCGCCTGAAGCGCGACGAAATCGCCGCCACCAAATCCCCGGTCGAAATCGAATTGATGCGTACACTGAAAAAAATCCTCGACCCCAAAGGCATCCTCAATCCGGGGAAGGTTGTGTGAGGGCGCGCGCTGGCGGCTGTGAAGGTGGGCACGGGCGCTGACATAAATATAAGTGTCACCCCGGCGAAAGCCCAAAAACAGTTGTCACTCCGGCACTTGCTGTTTCGACGTATCCCAACACCACCTCCCCCAAAGCCGTCATGGCCCGCTTTATGCGGGCCATCCACGTCTTTCTTTTTGACGCCTGCCGCTGCACAAACGCACAATTCGAACATGAAGGGTGGCTGGGTCTACATGGTGACGAACAAGCGCAATGGTACGCTCTATACCGGCGTTACCTCCGACATTGCCCGCCGTGCATGGGAACATCGCGACGGCCTGTATCCCGGTTTCACAAAACGGTACGGGCTCAAGCGTCTCGTTTACATGGAGCGGCACGAGGAGATTTCAGACGCGATAGCACGGGAAACGCGCATCAAAAAGTGGCCCCGCGCATGGAAGATACGCCTTATTCACGCGGCAAATCCCGATTGGGATGATCTCTATGAAACGCTGAACCAGTAAAGACGTGGATGGCCCGCATGAAGCGGGCCATGACGGCTTGGGTGAGGTAAGGGCAAACGCAAATGCTCTCCGGCATCCCCCAAAAAACCGGGGATAAATTATTTTCACTTCCGTCTCGGCATCCCGAATCGCCCGCCGCAACCCCGCGCGCCCGAAAACCGGGGATAACTCCCCCACTCCTCCGTACACGAACGAAAATCCCCCCGGGGATAACCCCATTTGTGACAGATTTTTGACAGTTCGATGACAGTCATTGCCGCGCCATGCGGGATAAGTGCAAATCCACCTGCGTTTTTGCGGTGCTGGCGGCGACATTCGACTGGCTCTAGAGTCCGCGGCAGTCCGCACCGCCGCACTGTCACAAAAGAGCCCGAACATGAGTGAAGTCACCGCCGTCGATCACCTCATCATCGCGGTCCGCGATCTTGAGCAAGCCGAGAAGACCTACACGGCGATCTTCGGGCGGCAGCCCTCATGGCGTGGGACGCATCCGGGCATGGGCTCGGCTAACGTCTTGTACCGCCTCGCAAATACCTATGTGGAGCTGCTCGCTCCCGTCGCCGAAGGGCCGACGGCGGACACCCTCAACGCCCATCTCGACAAGGCGGGCGAGGGCGTTTTCGGGCTGGCGCTCGGCCTTGCCGACGCCGACGCGGCCCATGCCGCCTTTGCCGCGCGCGGGCTGGCGGGCACGCAGCCGATGGATGGTTCGGGTACGGACGATCGGACGGGCGCGACGCGCCGCTGGCGCACCGTCATGTTCCCGCGCGAGGCGACGAACGGCCTTTTTCTCTTTGCAATTCAACACCTTGGGGACCCCGACGCGCTGCCGCCCGCGCCGCTTTCGGACGGCGTTTCCGAGGCCGAGGCCGTTGCCGCATGCGATCACGCCGTGGTGCTGACGCCCGATGCGGAGGCGACGAAATCGCTTTTCGGCGGCAAATTCGGCATCCGTCTGGCGCTCGACCAGACGAAACCGGAATGGGGCGTCCGCCAGCTTTTCTTCCGCGCCGGCGGTCTGACGCTCGAAATCGTCGAGCCGCTCGACAAGGAAAAAGCGCCAAAAGCCGAACGATTCTGGGGGGTTGCCTGGAAGGTGCCGGACATCGCCGCGGCCGTCGCCCGGCTCGCAAAGGCCGGTCTCGATGTCTCGGAAGTCCGCAAGGGCCGCAAGCCCGGCACCGAGGTCGCGACCATCCGCAAGCCGACCAACGGCGTCCCAACACTGCTGATATGTGAGCGCTAACCCCTTGGCGCGGCAGCCCTTTTCAGCCGGTCGTTGATCGCTTCGCCAAGCCCCTCATGCGGAATCGGCATCACCGCGATGGTCCGTCCGCGCGCCGCCGCGTCGAGCGCCCTCAGCATCGCGAACAGGTTGGCCGCCGCCTCGGTCAGGTCGCCGCAAGTCGATAGATTCATTGAGGTTTTCGTATCCGGCGCGTTCGGCCCGAAAGCCAGCAGCACCTCGTCGTCGCCCGCCGCCGTCGCGTTCAGCCGGAGCGGCGCGCCCGGCGCGTAGTGGCTCTCAAGCTGCCCCGGCGAGGCGCGGCCTTCCTCGCCCGCCGCCGCATCGGCCTCCGCCAGCCGCCGCCCCAGCACCTTTTCGATGTCGTCCCGCGCCACCGCGCCCGGACGCAGAAGTGTCGGAATTCCTTGAGGAAATCCGATCACCGTCGACTCGAGCCCGAGCCGGCAGGGGCCCCCGTCCAGCACCACGGCCAGCGTTTCGGCGTCCCCAAGCTCCGCCATCACATGCGCGGCCCGTGTCGGGCTGACCCGTCCCGAGCGGTTGGCGGACGGCGCGGCAATCGGCCTCTCCGCCGCTTTCAGCAGTGCCTGCGCGATCTCATGGGCGGGCACGCGAAGCGCCACCGTGTCGAGCCCGGCGCTCACCAGCAGCGACAGCGGCGTGTCAGGCCGCCGCGGCAGCACCAGCGTCAGCCCGCCCGGCCAGAACGCACCCGCCAGCTTCCGCGCCTCCTCGGTAAATACGCCATGTTTTTCAGCCACTTGCGAGCTTGCCACATGGACGATCAGCGGGTTGAAGCGCGGCCGTCCCTTGGCCGCGAAGATGCGCGCCACCGCCTTGTCGTCGGTTGCATCCGCGCCGAGCCCGTAAACCGTCTCGGTCGGGAAAGCGACAAGGCGCCCCGCGCGGATCGCCGCGCCCGCAGCCGCGATATTCGCTGCGTTCGCCTCGACGCAATCGGCCATGAAACTACCTGTCTGAACGGTACCGTTGCGGCGGAGAATACAGTAAAAGGCCGAAAAGCCACGCCGTTCCGTCACTTTCCGCCTCCCGAGGAGCCCACATGACCTACCGCCCGCCCGTCCGCGACATGGCCTTCGCGCTCAATGAAGTCGCCGGTCTTTCGGCGCTGGCGGGCAAGGGCCCCTTCGCCGATCTCTCGCCGGAGCTCGTCGAAGCGGTGATGAAGGAGGGTGCGAAGCTCGCTGCCGAAGTGCTGACGCCGCTCAATCGCTCCGGCGACGCCGCAGGCGCAAAGCTCGAAAAGTCAGGCGCCACAGTGCCTTCCGGCTTTGCCGCCGCTTACCGTCAATGGGTCGAAGGCGGCTGGGGCAGCCTCGCCGCAACACCGGACTACGGCGGTCAGGGC
>PHEO01000055.1 GCA_002841195.1 Alphaproteobacteria bacterium HGW-Alphaproteobacteria-11 | reverse complement strand
CGGCACAATAGTCGTCCAGTAGGAGGCGGGGGAGAGCATGAAACTTTCCGACGTTTCGGTTACACGTCCCGTCTTTGCCGCCGTTGTCAGCATGTTGCTGGTGGCCTTCGGCCTCGTCGCCTTCGACCGGCTTCCCTTGCGCGAATATCCCGACATTGACCCGCCGATCGTTTCGATCACCACCGATTATCGCGGCGCGGCCGCGGCCGTGGTTGAAACGCGCATCACCGAGGTCATCGAGGAACGAATCGCGGGCATCGAGGGCATTTCCTTCGTGCAATCATCGAGCGAGGACGGGCGTTCGCGCATCACCATCGAATTCAATCCCGGCCGCGACATCGACGCCGCCGCCAACGACATTCGCGACCGCGTGTCGGGGATTCTCGACGTCCTGCCGACAGAGGCCGATCCGCCGGACATTCAGAAGGCCGATTCCAGCGACGATGTTATCGTGTGGCTCAATGTCGTCAGCGACCGGTTGTCGATGCTGGAACTGACCGATTATGTGGAACGTCATCTCGTCGACAGGTTTTCAACGCAGGACGGCGTGGCGCGGGTCAGGCTCAGCGGCGCGCGCAGCTATTCGATGCGCATCTGGCTCGACCGCACCGCGCTTGCGGCGCGGGCGCTGACGGTCGGCGATGTCGAGGCGGCGCTGATTGCCGAGAATGTCGAACTGCCGGCTGGCAACATCGAATCCGTGCAGCGTCAATTCACCGCGCGTGTCGAACGCGGCTTTCGCAGCGAGGACGATTTTCGCCAGCTCGTGCTCGGCCAGGGTGCGGACGGCTATCTGGTGCGGCTCGGCGATGTCGCGCGCGTCGAACGCGCGGCCGCCGAAGAACGAACATTCTTTCGCGGCAACCGCATACCGATGGTCGGCATCGGTATCATCAAGCAGTCGCAAGCCAACACCCTGACGGTGGCGCGCGCCGCCAAGGCCGAGGCCGAACGTCTTGCGCCGGGCCTTCCCGAGGGCATGGAAATCAGGCGCAGCTACGACACCAGCGTCTTCATCGAAGGCGCGGTCAGCGAAGTCTACAAGACGCTCTTCATCGCCATCGCGCTCGTCATCCTGACGATCTTCGTCTTTCTCGGCAGCGCGCGGGCGACGATCGTCCCGGCGGTCACCGTGCCGGTGTCGCTGATCGCGCCCTTTCTCGTGCTTTTCGCGCTTGGTTTTTCGGTCAATCTGCTGACGCTGCTGGCGCTGGTGCTCGCGATCGGGCTCGTGGTCGACGACACGATCGTGGTGCTCGAAAACATCTATCGGCGCATGGAGGAGGGCGAGACACCGCTTGTCGCCGCCTATCGCGGCGCGCGGCAGGTGGGATTTGCTGTCATCGCTACCACAGTGGTGCTGATCGCGGTCTTCGTGCCGCTCGCCTTTATCGAAGGGGCGATCGGGCGGCTCTTTTCGGAGTTTGCAATCACCATGGCGGCGGCGGTCGCTTTTTCGAGCCTTGTCGCGCTCAGCCTGTCGCCGATGCTGTGCTCCAAAATTCTTCGGCCGACGTCCAATCGCACCCGCTTCAACATCGCGGTCGACGAGGGCTTCGACAAGCTCAAGGCGCGGTACCGCGAGGTGCTGGCGCGTGCGCTTCTCAAGCCGTCGATTACGGCTGCGACCTTCGGCGGGCTCGTTGTCGCGGCGCTCGGCCTTTTCATCGTCATTCCGTCCGAATATGCGCCGCGCGAGGATCGCGGCATATTCTTCGTGATGGTCAACGGACCCGAAGGCGCGTCGTTCAACTACATCCAGGACTATATGAACGAAATCGAGGACCGGCTGATGCCGCTGGTCGAGAGCGGCGAGATCAACCGGTTGCTGGTGCGCGCGCCGCGGTCGTTCGGCAATCTGTCGAGTTTCAACACCGGCATCGCCATCGTCGTGCTCGCCGACTGGAGCGAGCGCCGGTCGGCGTGGGAGATCATGGACGATGTGCGGTCGCGCGTCGCCGACCTGCCGGGCGTCACGGCCTCGCCGATGATGCGGCAAGGCTTCGGGCGCGGTGCGGTCAAGCCTGTGCAGTTCGTCATCGGCGGCGGTTCCTACGAGGAGCTTCGGGAGTGGCGCGATATTCTGATCGCGGCGGTCGAGGCGGACAATCCCGGCCTCGTCAACATCGACCACGACTTCCAAGAAACAAAACCTCAGCTTCGTGTCGAAATCGACCGCAACAATGCCGGCGATCTCGGCGTGACGGTGGGCAACATCGGACGAACGCTCGAAACGGTGTTCGGCTCGCGCCGCGTGACGACGTTTACCGATGGCGGCGAGGAATACGACGTCATACTCGAAGGCGAACGCTCCGCGCAGCGCACACCGAGCGACATGAGCAATGTCTTCGTGCGGTCGGAGCGGACGGGCGAGCTGATACCGCTCGCCAATCTCGTCACCATCAACGAAGCAGCGGGCCCGGCCAGTCTCAACCGCTACAACCGCATGCGCGCCATCACGATCGAGGCCAACCTCGCCGACGGCTACACGCTGGGCGCCGCCCTCGACCATCTGCGCGATCTCGCGCGCCAGCACCTGCCGCCGAATGTCGCCATCGACTATCGCGGTCAGTCGCTCGACTTCGTGCGCGCCGGTGGCGCGCTTGGCTTCATCTTCGTGCTCGGCCTCGTCGTCGTCTTCCTGGTTCTGGCGGCACAATTCGAGAGTTTCGTCCACCCCGTCGTCATCATTCTGACCGTGCCGCTCGCGATCACCGGTGGGCTCTTCGGTATCTGGATATCCGGCGGCACGATCAACCTCTACACGCAGATCGGATTGATCATGCTGGTCGGGCTTGCCGCCAAGAACGGTATCCTGATCGTCGAGTTCGCCAACCAGCTGCGCGACGAGGGGCGGGAGTTCGGCGAAGCGCTGATCGAAGCGGCGGCGATCCGGCTGCGCCCGATCCTGATGACGGCGATCACGACGATCGCCGGGTCGGTGGCCCTGATCCTTTCCTTCGGCGCCGGCGCCGAGACGCGTACGGCCATCGGCGTCGTAATTTTTTCCGGCGTCATCGCCACCACGATCTTTACGCTTTTCGTGGTGCCGGTCGCCTATCAGGCGCTGGCGCGCCGCACCGGGTCGCCGAGCGACACGCAGCGCCGGCTCGAGAGCGAGATCGAGCGGATCGAGGGTCCGGGCTTGCGGCCGCGCCCCATGGAAGGCGCGGAATAGAGCGCGATGCCGGGACAACCCGAACGCTTCGACGATGCCGAGCAACTGGCGGACACCATTGTCGCGCGGGTCGGCCGCAAGATCGTGATGGCGCTGCCGCTCGGACTCGGCAAACCCAATCACATCGTCAATGCGCTGACGGCACGCGCGATTGCCGATCCGTCGATCAGCTTGAGCATTCTGACCGCGCTGACGCTCGAGATGCCGCGCGCGTCGAGCGATCTCGAACGGCGCTTTCTCGATCCCGTGGTCGAGCGTCTTTTTTCGGGCTATCCCGAGCTTCTCTACGCAACGGCGCTGCGGCGGGGGACGCTGCCCCCCAACATCGAAGTCCATGAGTTCTTTATGATGGCCGGGCGCTGGCTCGGTTCGCCGCGCCAGCAGCAGAACTACATCTCGGCCAACTACACCCATGTCGGGCGCTACATCCTCGAACGCGGCGTCAACGTGCTGGCGCAGCTTGTCGCGCCGCCGGAGCGCGCGGGCGGCGGCTACAGCCTCAGTTGCAATCCCGACGTCACGCCCGATTTTCTGGCCGCAAGGCGTGGCGGCAGGTCGGACATTGTCTTTGTCGGCGAGGTCAACGACGCGCTGCCGTTCATGGACGGGCAGGCGGAAGTGCCGGCGGCGGAGTTCGACTTCCTACTCGAAGGCGAGGATCTCCGCTTCCCGCTGTTCGCGCCGCCGCGCGAACCCGTGACGCCGGCCGATTATGCGATCGGCCTCAACATCGCCGGGCTCGTGCCCGACGGCGGAACGCTGCAGGTCGGCATCGGTTCCATCGGCGACGCGATCGGACAGGGGCTTGTGCTCCGGCACCGCGACAACGCGATTTGGCGCGCAACGCTTGAACGCCTCGGCAGCCCGCCGCGCGAGACGGCGCTCTTCGAGGAAGGGCTCTACGGCGCCAGCGAGATGCTGGTCGAATGTTTTCTCGATCTGATGGAAGCCGGTATCGTCAAGCGCGAGGTCGACGGCGTGGCGATCCATGCGGGCTTCTTTCTCGGTTCGCGCAGCCTCTATGCGCGGCTGAAGGAAATGACGCCCGAGGCGCGGCGGCGCATCGCGATGGTGCCAGTGTCCTTCGTCAACGAGCTCTATGGTGACGAGGCGGGCAAGCGTGCGGCGCGCAAGGGGGCGCGTTTTATCAATACCGCGATGATGGCGACGCTATCGGGCGCCGTCGTCTCCGACGGGCTCGACGACGGACGCGTCGTCAGCGGCGTCGGCGGACAATATAATTTCGTGTCGCAGGCCTTTGCGCTTCCCGATGCGCGCTCGGTGATCGCGCTGCGCGCGACGCGCGAGAAAGACGGCGAGACCTTTTCGAACGTGGTGTTTTCCTATGGCCACCAGACGATCCCGCGCCATCTGCGCGACATCGTCGTCACCGAATACGGCGTCGCCGATCTGCGCGGCAAGACCGATGCCGAGGTCGTCGCGGCGATGCTCTGCGTCGCCGATTCGCGTTTTCAGGCGGGGTTGCTGGCGCGTGCAAAGAAGGCCGGCAAGATCGCGGCGGATTACGAGATCCCGAGGGCGCGGCGCAACAACCGGCCCGAGCGGATCGCCGCAGGGCTCGCGGATGCCAAGACGCAAGGTCTGTTGCCGCTCTTCCCCTTCGGCAGCGATTTCACCGCAGTCGAGCAGGCGCTGATGCCGGCGCTCGGGCGCCTGTCGCGGGCCTCGAAGCGGGAGCTCGCGCGCATGGCGCTGATGGGCGGCCCCTCGAATGCCGCAACAAATGCCGCTCTCGAGCGGATGGGGCTCGCAAGACCCTCGTCTTTCAGCGAAAGGCTTTACCGCCGCCTCTTGCTGGCAGCGCTTGCAGCCCCTAACTAAAAAGCTGTCGTCACGCGCGTTGGGAGGACGCCCGCCATGATCGATCTCTATTACTGGCCGACACCCAACGGGAAGAAAGTGACGATCCTGCTCGAAGAGTGCGGCCTTCCCTACAATCTGATCCCACTGCATATCGGGCGCGGCGACCAGTTCAGCCCCGAATTCCTGAAGCTCAATCCCAATCACCGGATGCCCGCCCTGATCGACCATGAACCGATAGGCGGCGGCGCGCCGCTCGGCATTTTCGAGTCCGGCGCGATGATGATGTATATCGCCGAGAAAGCCGGGAAGTTCTTCCCGCAGGACCCCCACGGCAAATACGAAGTCACCCAATGGGTGATGTGGCAGATGGCCAATCAAGGTCCGAAGCTTGGCGAGTGCGGCCATTTCCGGCGCCTGGGCGAGCGCGAGGGCGACCAGTCCTATGCGGTGCGCCGCTTCACCGACGAGGCCAACCGGCTCTACGGGGTGATGAACAACCGCCTCTACGACCGGCGCTACATGGCGGGCGAGGACTACACGATCGCCGACATGATCTGCTATCCGTGGGCCGTCAACTGGAAGGCGCAGGGACAGGACATCGAGGAATTCAAGCATTTCAAGCGCTGGCTCGAGGAGATCGGCGAACGGCCCGCCGTCAAGCGCGGCATGGAGGCGGGCAGCGACCTCTCGATGGACCTCTCCAAAATGACGCCCGACGAGCAGGAGAAGGTCCGCAAGATGCTCTACAACCAGCGTGCCCGCCCGGCGCCGGACGCCTGAAACGCGGCCACATCCCTCGCGTCACGCTGGTGTTGCGTGTTTGCCGCAGTGCAAAAAAATACAGAAAAACATGCGAGAAACCGGGGCGTACCTCTTGGATTCTCATATATCGGCCCTATATAGACGCCATATATCGGCCCAGCATATATGCCCGCGACATCCTCCGGCCGGCGCGGCAAGGATACCCCCGATGCAAGTCACCACGCTCTGTCTCGGCGCGTTGGTCTTCGGCGAAGCCACAGGCTACGAGATCAACAAGATGTTCGAGGATGGCCCTTTCAGCCATTTCCTTGATGCCAGCTATGGCTCGATCTACCCGGCGCTGACGCGGCTGACGGATGAGGGCCTTGTTACCTGCAAGGCAGAGCAGCAGGAGCGCCGCCCCGACAAGAAAATCTATGCCCTGACCGACAGGGGCCGTCAGAGCCTCAGCGAGGCGCTGCATACGCCGCTGGCCGAAGACAAGTTCCGGTCGGAATTCCTGTTCGCGGTGCTTTTCGCCGATTTGCTGCCGCGCTCGCGCGTGGTCGAGCTTGTCGATCAGCGTCTTGCGGCGATGAAGGCGAAGACCGAAGAACTCGCGACGAAGGATCCGGGCGACACACCGGGCATGGATTTCGCGCGGCTCTACGGTCACGCCGTCTACTCGGCATCCGTCTCCTTTCTCGAGAACAACCGGCATCTGATCGAAGACATTGCGGTGGACGACAAGCCGCAGGAAGCCCCCAGAGAAGTACACACGCATGTTTGAGCACCAGCGGAATATCATCGGTCAGGCCGCGTCGAAACTTAATCGTTCGCAATTGATCGCCATCGGCATCGCCGCGGTCATCGGGGTCTGGTTCCTCACAGGCATTTTCAACGGCGGCAACGGCGCTACCGACGACCGGACGGCGGCCGAGCGCGACGCGGCCAATGCGACAATGCCGCAAGTGCGCGTCGTGATGTCGACCGCGAGCGCCCGGCAGGGCGTGGTTGCGATCCGCGGGCGCACGATGGCGAAGCGCGCTGTCGAAGTGCGCGCCGAAACGCAAGGGACGGTATCGGAACTTCCCGTCGAGAAAGGCGCGCGCGTCAAGACGGGCGACGTCTTGTGTGCGATCAACCTCAATGCTCGCGACGCCCAGCTTGCCGAAGCGCGCGCGCTGGCGCGTCAACGTCAGCTCGAATACGACGCCTCGCGCCAGCTAGCCGAGAAGGGCTACCGCGCGCCGACGGCGGCTGCCGCCTCCAAGGCCGCGCATGACGCGGCGCAAGCGCGACTGAAGCAGATGCAGATCGAGGTCAGCCAGACGAAAATCGTCGCGCCTTTCGACGGCGTGTTCGACGACCGGCGCGTCGAGGTCGGCGACTATCTGCGCGTCGGCGACGTTTGCGGCCTCGTGGTCGAGCTCGATCCGCTGCTGGTCGTGGGCCAGGTTTCCGAAGACCGCGTCGGTATGCTCAAGATCGGCCTGCCCGGCCGGGCGCGCCTGATCACCGGCGAAACGGTTTCGGGGACGGTCAGCTTCGTCGCCAAGACGGCCGATCCGGCGACCCGGACGTTCCGCGTCGAGCTTGAAGTGCCCAATCCCGATTTTGCAATCCGCGCAGGCATCACGGCCGAAATCGCCGTGCCGGGCGAGGAAATCCAGGCGCATCGCATTCCAAGCTCGGTGATCTCGCTCGACGACAAGGGCGTGATCGGCGTTCGCACGGTGGACGCGGACAGCCGCGTCCGGTTCGACGCGGTGCAGCTGGTCGATGACACGCCTGAGGGTCTCTGGGTCGCCGGCCTGCCGCAGACGGTGAAGCTCATCACTGTCGGCCAGGATTATGTGATCGAAGGCCAGAAAGTCGATGCAATGCCCGCAGCCACGCTTGGAGCCGGCCTGTGAACGGATTTATCGACGCAATTCAGGGGCGCGCCCGCACGACCATGACGACCATGGTGCTGATGGTCGTTGCCGGTCTCATCGCCTATGTGACGATCCCCAAGGAAGCCGATCCGGATATTCCGATCCCGATCTTCTACGTCTCGATCACGCATCAGGGGATTTCGCCGGAAGATGCCGAGCGGCTTCTGATCCGTCCGATGGAAACGGAGCTGCGCTCGCTCGAAGGGCTCAAGGAAATCAGGGCCACGGCGTCGCAGGGCCATGCCGGCATCGTGCTCGAGTTCGACGTCAACTTCGACAAGGACAAGGCCCTTCAGGACGTGCGCGAGAAAGTCGACATGGCGCGCGCCGAGTTGCCGAGCGAGTCCGACGAGCCGACGGTGCGCGAGTTCAACGCGGCGCTCTTTCCGGTGCTGATCGTCACGCTGTCGGGCGAAGTGCCGGAGCGAACGCTTTATGAGGCAGCGCGGCGGCTGAAGGACGAAATCGAGGCGGTTCCCACTGTGCTGCAGGCCGAGCTGATCGGCCACCGCGAGGAACTGCTGGAAGTCGTGATCGATCCGGCAAAACTCGAATCCTACGGCATTTCGCAGTCCGAACTCATCAACATCGTGCAGATGAACAACCGCCTCATCGCGGCGGGCAACATCGATACAGGCCAGGGCCGTTTTTCGATCAAGGTGCCCGGTCTGTTCGAGACGCGAGAAGATGTGTTGACCCTGCCGGTCAAGGTATCGGGCGACGGTATCGTGACGCTTTCGGACGTCGCCGACATCCGCCGGACCTTCAAGGACCCCGACGGCTATGCGCGCTTCAACGGCCACCCGGCCATCGCCATCGAAATCACCAAGCGCATCGGCACCAACATCGTCGACAACAACACGCAAGTGCGCGCCATTGTCGACGAATTCACGGCTGACTGGCCCGACGCCATCCATGTCGATTTCACACTCGACGCGTCCAGCTGGATTCATCGTTCGCTCGGCTCGCTTCAGTCCTCGATCACCACTGCCATCGTTCTGGTGATGATCGTCGTCGTGGCCGCGCTCGGACTTCGCTCGGCAATTCTGGTCGGCATCGCCATTCCGACATCGTTCATGATCGGTTTCCTGTTCCTGTCGGTCACCGGCTACACCGTCAACATGATGGTGATGTTCGGCATGCTGCTTTCGGTCGGTATGCTCGTCGACGGCGCCATCGTGGTCGTTGAATTTGCCGACCGGAAAATGTCGGAAGGGCTCGAACGCCGCGCGGCCTATGGGCTTGCCGCCAAGCGCATGTTCTGGCCCATCGCCGCCTCGACGGCGACGACGCTGGCCGCCTTCCTGCCGATGCTTCTCTGGCCGGGCGTCAGCGGCAAGTTCATGAGCTACCTGCCTATTACGCTGATCGTCGTGCTCTCCGCCTCGTTCATCACGGCGCTCGTTTTCCTTCCCGTTCTCGGCGGTCTCGTCGGCAAGGCCGAGAACGCCGACAGCGACGTGCTGAAACTTCTGGCGGGCACGGAAACCGGCGACATCCGTTCGCTGCCGGGGCTCACGGGCGCCTATGTGCGCCTGCTCGACCGGCTTATCCAGGTCCCCGGTCGCGTGCTGGCCGGCACCACCGTCATTCTGGTCAGCACCATTATGCTCTTCACAAATTTCAACAATGGCGTCGAATTCTTCGTCGACACCGAGCCGGAACAGGCGATTGCTCTGGTGAGCGCCCGCGGCAACCTCGCGGCGCAGGACACGTTGACGCTGGCGCGCGACGTCGAGGACATCGTGCTCTCGACCGACGGCGTGCGCACGGTCTTCACGCGCGCCGGCCCCGGCCTCGGTTCGGGTCCCGTCGGCCGCGGCGACGTTCCGAAGGACCTGATCGCGCAGTTGATGATCGAATTGAAGCCCTATGAGGAGCGCGCCAAGGGTGCGGTCATTCTCGACGGCATTCGCCAGCAGACGGACAAGCTTCCGGGCATCAAGGTGGAACTCCGGAAGCTCGAGGAAGGTCCGCCCACCGGCAAGGACATCCAGAATCAGTTGACGTCCAGCGACTATACGCGGCTGCTGGAAGCAACCACCAGGATCCGCGAACATCTCGACCGCAATGTCGACGGGCTGCTCGATGTCGAGGATGGAAGGCCGCTGCCCGGCATCGAATGGGTGATGACGGTCGACCGCGAACTCGCCGGGCGCTTCGGCGCCGATGTGACATCGGTCGGGGCGACGATCCAGCTCGTCACCAACGGCATCCTGATCGGCAAGTACCGTCCCGACGATGCGCAGGACGAAGTCGACATCCGCGCCCGCTTCCCGGACTCCTACCGCGTGCTCGACCAGCTCGACCAGTTGCGCGTCCAGACGCAGAACGGCCTCGTGCCGATCTCGAATTTCGTCAAGCGCACGGCGCAACCGCAGGTCAGCTCCATCGAGCGCGTCGACGGATTCCGGCAGATCACGATCAAGGCCAACACGGCCTTCGACCGCGAGACCGAGGTCAAGATCAATGTCGACGAAAAAACGCGCGAGATACAGGAATGGGTCGAAGCGCAGGATTTCGGGCCGGGCATTCGCATCCGTTTCCGCGGCGCGAGCGAAGAACAGGAGAAATCCGCGAACTTCCTCGGGGGCGCGCTGATCGGTGCGCTGTTCCTGATGTTCGTGATCCTGCTGACGCAGTTCAACAGTTTCTATCATTCGGTGCTGACGCTATCGACGGTGGTGATGTCGACCGTCGGCGTGCTGATCGGCATGATGGTCACCGGACAGCCCTTCTCCGTCATCATGACGGGCACGGGCATCGTCGCGCTGGCTGGCATCGTCGTGAACAACTCGATCGTGTTGATCGACACCTATCAGCGGCTGCTCGGCGAGGGTATTGAGGTGGTCGAGGCGGTGTTGCGCACGGCGGGGCAACGTCTCCGGCCGATCATGCTGACCACGATCACCACGATGTTCGGCCTGTTGCCGATGGCGCTGCAGATCAACCTCGATTTTGCGGCGCGCGAGATCGTGCTCGGCGGCCCGGTCGCGGTGTGGTGGGTGCAATTGTCGACGGCGATTATTTTCGGCCTCGGCTTCTCGACGCTGCTGACGCTGGTGCTGGTGCCGGTGCTGCTGGCTGCACCGTCGACGCTTCGGGCGCGGCGCGGGTATTCGTCGCGATCCGGCGCGGCGGCGCATCCGGCCGATTAAAGGACTCTATTCGGCGGCGATCGGATTGGCGAGAAGGCCGACCCCCTCGATCTCGACCTCGATCGTGTCGCCGGGCTTCATCCACACCGGCGGCGTGCGCGCGAAGCCGACGCCGGCCGGCGTTCCCATCACCAGCACATCGCCAGCTTCGAGCGTCATGCAGTCGCTCAAGAGCGCGATCGTCTCGTCAACCGGAAAAATCATGTCGCGCGTATTGGCGCTTTGCATCGTCTCGCCGTTGAGGCGCGAGGCGATGGCGAGGCCCGTCGCGCCCGGCGGCAGCTCATCCGCCGTCACGAAGAGCGGGCCGAAGGGTCCGGTGCCGTCGAAATTCTTGCCGATGGTCCATTGCGGCGTCCGCCGCTGATAATCGCGCACCGACACATCGTTGAAGCAGCTATACCCCGCCACATAGTCGAGCGCCTTGGCGCGCGTGACATGGCGCGGCACCGTCCGCCCGATGACGGCCGCCAACTCCGCCTCGAAATCGAGTTGTTCGGAAACGCGCGGCCGCATCACCGGCTGCCCGTGACCGACCAGCGATGTTGCGCAGCGCATGAAGAAGTTCGGATAGTCCGGCCGCTCGCGCCCGCCTTCGGCGGCGTGTTCGGCATAGTTGAGGCCGAGACAGATGATCTTGCCGGGCCGAGGAATGACCGGCAGCAACGTCAACCCATCGAGCGGCAGGCGCGGCGCGCTGCACGCCGCCTTCGCCGCCGCCGCAAGCCCGTCCTTGCCGGCGCGGACTACGTCAATCAGAGCGAGGGCGCCCAGATCGGCGACCTCGCCGCCCTCGACCAGCCCGAGCCGCACCGCGCCCGCCGCCTCGAATGTCACAAACCGCATGATTGCCCCCCGCTTGTTCCTGCCGCTTTATCCCACGGCGCGCGAGCGGCAACAAGGATCAGGCCAGCGCCGCGCGCACTCTTTCGGGTGTCATCGGCAGTGCCGTCAGCCGGCGCTCCGTTGCGTCGGCCAGTGCATTGCCGATGGCGGCAGCGGCGGCGATGATGCCAGTCTCTCCGGCCCCGGTCGGTGCGTCGCCATCCTCGTCGATCAACTCGATGGCGATTTCCGGCATGTCCGCCATGGTCGGAATGACGTATTCGCCGAGATGATCGGCGCCGACGCGACCGTCGCGGATGCCGAGCCCCTCGCTCAGCGCCATGCCGATACCCCAGACAAGGTTTCCCTCCGTCTGTGCCCGCACCTGGTCCGGGTTGACGACGACGCCGCAATCATGCGCCGCAAACATATGCGTCACGCGCGCAGCGCCTGTTTCCGCATCGACTTCGACATCGGCGGCGACGGCGATGTAGCTGACCTGCTTGTAGATGCCGCAGGCATAGCCGCGGCCGCGCAATGTGCCTTCGAGCGGTTCGCCCGCCCGTTTCGCCACACGCTCCAGACAGCGGCGCAACCGCGCATGTTCGGGCGCGATATTGGCGAGCCGGAACGCCAGCGGATCGTGGCCGCTTGCCCGCGCCGCCGCGTCGATCGCCGTCTCGATGGCAAAGCCGTTGGGCCCGGCACCAAGGCCGCGCCACGGACCGGTATCGACCGGCAATCTGATGTCGGCGCATTCGACTCGCAGATTGGCCGCGGCGTAGGGCGGCACGGCGTCACGCGCGACACCCGGATCGGTGACGAAGCTCGTCAGCCTTTGCAACCAGGGCGGCATTGCGGCCGAGGTGAATATCACATGGCCGGAAGCGAAAGCGTGCCACCATTCCGCGATGCGGCCGTCGCCACCGACACGAACGCGGACGCGATGCGCCGAGGGCGGGCGGTGAAACCCCTGCTGGAACTCCTCCATGCGGCTCCATTGCACCTTGACCGGCCGTCCGGCGGCTTGCGCCAGACGCGCCGCTTCGATCTCCTGACGGCAGATGCCGCGCGCGCCGAAGGCGCCGCCGACCCGGCAGCTATGCACCGCGGTCTCTCTCTCCTTCAACCCGAACTCGCGCGCCAGCACGCTGCGGGCGAAGAACGCATCCTGCGTCCCTGTCCAGACGTCGAGCTTTACAGGCCCGTCGTCGTTCCAGCGCGCCACGGCGGCGCGCGGTTCGATCGTCGCATGTGCCGCCATCGGAATATCGAGGCGCAGATCGACGGTCCAGTCGTCGCGCGGCGGCATCTTGCCATCCGCCAGTTTGTGTTCCAGCGCACCGCGCGCCAGCAGCCGGTCGACATCGATTGCCGCGTCGATCGCCTCCTGCGTCGCGCCCGCGCCGTCATCCCATAGCGTCTCGGCCGCCTCGAGCGCGCGTTGCAAGGCCGGGAAACTGTCGGCGACGATGCCGGCATCGCGCCCAAGGCGAAGGAGCCGGCCTTCCGCAATGTTTTCGGCCGCCGCTTCGCGCAGCCGCGCGCCAAGCCGCGGGGCGCGCAGCATCGCGCCATAGACCATATCGGGAAGCATCACATCCGCGGCATAGAGCGGCTTGCCGGTCACGATGTCCTCGATGCGGTCGGTGACGGCGGCACGGCCGACATGGCGTCTTTCGCGCGCGGCATCGAAGCTCCGCAATGTCACGTTCTGTCCTTCGTCGGCAAGCAGCAGCGCTTCGCCGCCGGCAAGCGCGGCAAAGGTAATTTCGCGCTCCCCGGCCGCGTAGCCCGTTCCGGTTTCGGCAAGCGCGCCGGGCGCGACGCCGAGTTCGTCGGCCACGCGGGCACGCAAGGCCTCGCGCATGATGGCGGCGGCGCGTGCCAGCGGTTCGCCGAAGGCCGAAATGCTTTCGCTGCCGACGGTGGCGCGCGCAACGGCGATCCCGGTCGTGGCGGGCAGCACGGCATCGACAAGATCGAGGGAAATATCCAATTCTTCCGCCACGATTTGGCGCAGCGATACCGAAATCCCCTGGCCGATTTCCTGCCGCGGCGAGTGAACGGCAAATCGTCCGTCCGGTCCGAGGCGCAGCCAGCCCAGCGCGTCGGCGGGCGAGGGATTGCCGCGCGGCGGCAGCGCCGGTATCGGGTTCAAGGTCCAGCCGCCCAACGCCACCGTCACCGTGATGCCGCTTGCGGCCGCAAGAAATCTCCGGCGTGTCGTCCTCATGCCCGCTCTCCCTCTGCGGCGGCGCGGCGCACGGCGCGGCGGATGCGGTCGTAAGTCCCGCAACGGCAAAGATTTCCGGCCATCGCCGCGTCGATATCCGCCTCATCCGGTTGCGGCGTGTGCGCCAGCAGCGCCGCGGCCGACATGATCTGCCCCGCCTGACAGTAGCCGCATTGCGGTACGCTCTCGGCGATCCATGCGCGCTGCACCGGATGAAGCGCCGCGTCTTCACCCGCCAGTCCTTCGATGGTGGTGACGGCCGCGCTTTCGGCGTCGCCCGCCGGCACCAGGCAACTGCGCACCGCCTCGCCGTCGAGATGCACCGTGCAGGCGCCGCAGACGCCGAGGCCGCAACCGAATTTCGTGCCGGTCAGGCCGAGCCGGTCGCGCAGCACCCAGAGCAGCGGTTCATCCGCAACGCTTGCGGGCAGATCGACCGCCCGGCCGTTGATGTTGAGCTTCATCCAGTCCTCCCGTGGCATGACGTCACGCAACAAAGCATAGCGACCGGCATTGGCGTTGAATTGAACAATTGCGCCGCTATTTCGGACCGCGCGCGCATCACAACCGCGTGACCGGCGCAGGAGCGCGCGGCTTTTCAAAGCTTGTCCTGCATGCGACGGTAAGGTTCCGATTCGCCTTCTCCTTCCCGGATAGTGTCCCCGATGAATGCCCCCGCCGCGACGCTCACGCCCGAGCGGCAGATACTGAAAGACGTTTTCGGCTTCGACGCCTTTCGCCCCGGTCAGGCGCAGGCCGTTGCGACGCTGCTTTCCGGCCGCAACCTCCTCACCGTCATGCCGACGGGCTCGGGCAAGTCGCTCTGTTTCCAGGTGCCGGCGCTTGTCAGGGGCGGGCTCACCATCGTCGTCTCGCCGCTCGTCGCGCTGATGCAGGATCAGGTTTCGGCGCTCCGGCTCGCCGGCGTCGCGGCCGACAGCATCAATTCCTCGCTGTCGCGCGACGACAATGTGGCCGCCTGGCGGCGCGCGGCGGCCGGCGAAACGCGGCTTCTGTATCTGGCGCCCGAAAGGCTGATGACGGCGCGCATGCTGGCGGCGCTGCAGCGCCTCCATGTGCGCCTCATCGCCGTCGACGAGGCGCATTGCATCTCGCAATGGGGTCCGGCTTTCCGGCCCGAATATGAAGGCCTTGCGCGGCTACGCGACATCTTTCCCGATGTGCCGATCGCCGCGCTGACGGCAACCGCCGACGAAGCGACGCGCGCCGACATCGCCGCGCGGCTTTTCGGCGGCAATGTCGAAACGCTGGTGCTCGGTTTCGACCGGCCGAACATCCGCCTCACCGTTTCGCCGAAGAAGGAATGGAAGCGCCAGCTTCTCGAAACGGTCGGGCGCCACGCGGGCGCCAGCGGCATTGTCTATTGCCTGTCGCGGCGCAAGACCGAGGAGACTGCCGAATTTCTTGCCGGCGAAGGTTTCAAGGCGCTGCCCTATCACGCCGGCATGAGCAAGGAAGCGCGCGAGGCCAACCAGAACCGCTTCATGACCGAACGCGGCATCGTGATGGTCGCAACCATCGCTTTCGGCATGGGCATCGACAAATCCGATGTGCGCTACGTCATGCATGCCGATCTGCCCGGCAGTCTCGAAGCCTATTACCAGGAGATCGGGCGTGCGGGGCGCGACGGCGAACCGGCGGAAGCGCATATGCTGTTCGGCCTTGCCGACATCCGCATGCGCCGTTCCTTCATCGAGGAGGAAGCGGCGGGCGAAGAGCGCCGCCGCCGCGAGCATCGCCGCCTCGATCACCTGCTCTCCTTTTGCGAGGCGCCCGGCTGCCGCCGCCAGATCCTGCTGTCCTATTTCGGCGAGGTGTCGGAGCCTTGCGGCAATTGCGACACCTGCCTCGACCCGTCCGAACTCACCGACGGCACGGCGGAGGCAAAGCTGGTGCTCGCCGCGATCCGCCAGAGCGGCGAGCGCTATGGGGCCGCGCATGTGATCGATATTCTGCGCGGTTCGGAAACCGAAAAAATTGCCGCGAGCGGACACAACGATCTCGCGGCATTCGGTGCGGGCGCCGCGCGGCGCAAGACCGAATGGCAGGCGCTGATCCGGCAATTGACGGCAGCCGGTTTTCTCGCCGTCGATATCGGCGGCTATGGCGGATTGACGATCGCCGAAAAGGGTCAGGCGCTGATCCGCGGCGAAGGCACCTTCCTCTACCGCGCCGAACATGTGACGCGGCGGCGCGAGACGCGGCGGGGCGAGGCGGCGGCGC
>PHEO01000054.1 GCA_002841195.1 Alphaproteobacteria bacterium HGW-Alphaproteobacteria-11 | reverse complement strand
CCAGCGCCTTGCTCGCCTCTTCCATGTTTTTCTGCGCATCGGCAATCAGATGCGCGACGCCGCGCGCGTCCTCTTCGTTTTTTACCTGCTCGACGGCCTCGGCAATGCGGTTCATTTCGCCGGCAAATGTCTCCATTTGCGTGCCGCCACTGTCGCCGCAGCCGGCCAATGCCAAGCCGCCGCCCATCAAGACGAGCGCTGCGAAAAGCCTGATTTTCATGTGTACTTCCCCCTGCGTTGTTTCCGAAGAATGACCCTGTGGAACAAGTCTCTCAACCCGGTCACATGGCCTAGTTAATTGCCCCCACAAGATGTGGCTATTCTTGGTAACATGCCGGAGTGGGCCGTCGGGCGGGGTCTTCAAGGGACAGACATTTCAATGCGAGCCTTGTTGAAGAAAGTCCTGTGCGCGGCCGGTGTCGTCTCGATACTGGCGACTACGGGGTGTACGGATGAGGGCACTTCCGGCAGCTATTCCGGCTATTACCGGCAAGGCTTCGAGCAGAGCGACTTCTACACGCATGACGGACACGGCCCGTGGTGGGTCGATGCCGGCGAGCCTGAGTGGGAGCAATTCATGGCGCATATCGTTCCTGCTTCGGGGCGCGGAAGCGCCGCGACCTTGCGCATGACCGTGGAGGGCCAGCTGACGGCGGGTGGCGGCTTCGGTCACGTCGGACAGTACGACAAGCGTCTGTTCGTGACGCGCGTCCTCCACATCGAGCCCATTTCGGCGGAACACTATCAAGCCGTCGTTGCCGGATTTCGTGCGTCGCCGGCAACAGACTGAATCGGCGCCTCGGGGGAACCATGCTCAATGTCATCATCGCCGACGATCATCCGATATTCCGGGCGGGCATCAGAACGACACTGACCGATGCGCTGGGCGAGGCGACGATACGCGAGGCGGGCGACATGACCGCGTTACGGGCGAGGCTCGACGACGCGGCGGCGGATCTTTTATTGCTCGATGTGTTTTTTCCCGGTCTCGAGCCCGAAGCCGACGTCAAGGGCTTGCGCCGCGCCTATCCGCCGATGGCTATTCTGATGGTTTCGATGCTGACCGAGCGCAGCGCCGTCGAGCGGCTGTTACGGGCGGGCGCCAACGGGTTCATCGGGAAGTCGGCGCCGCCGGACAGTCTGGCGCGCGGACTGAAGGAGGTCATGGCCGGCGATCGCCCCGTATATATGCCGGCGCCGGGCCGCGGGCGGCGGGCCACATCCGGCGATAATCCAGTCGCCGCCCTGCCCCGCCGGCAGCTTCAGATATTGCGGTTCATTTGCCTCGGGCTATCCAACAAGGAAATCGCGGCGGAACTCGATCTTTCGATCTCGACCGTTCGCCATCACGTTTCGGCGTTGCTGCACCGGCTGAATGTCGCCAACCGCGCATCGGCCGCGAGCTACGGCGTCGCGCAGGGTGTGCTTGCGTCAACCGAGCACGCTGAGGATGGCTGAGCGAAGCTGGGCGGGCCGCACCGGCTTGTGAAGCAGCACAAGGTTTTCGCGCAAGACGCGCTCGCGCATTTCAGGTGTCGAACTTCCCGATATGACGAGTCCCGGAACGGGGCCGTGCGCGGCACGAAGCGCGGAGATAATGTCGAGGCCGGTACGGCCGGTGCCGAGGTCGTGATCCGAAACTATCAGATCGGGAGGTTCGATCTCGTAAATTTTCGCGGCCGGAACATCGGCGCATGTTTCGACTTCCCAACCCCATCTCGCAAGGAGGGCCGCAACCGCCTCACAGACGGCGCGGTCGTCGTCGATCACCAGCGCGCGTCCGGGCGATGCGGCAGCTGGTTCGATTTCCTCGACAGGCTTCGCATCGTCGACAAATGCCGCTTTCTCGAAGGGCCCGACCGAGAAAGTCGTGCCGCTGCCCGGCCGCGAACGCAGCGAAACACCGATCTGCAGGACCTCGGACAAGCGACGCACGATCGCCAGACCGAGACCAAGCCCATCGACCGCCTCGGCGGCGGCGGTGCTGCGTTCGAACTCCTCGAATATGCGCGCCTGCTCCGACGGCGCGATGCCGCGTCCGGTGTCGCTGACGTCGAAGAAAACACCGGCCGTTTCCTCGCGCACAAGGACGCGGACGTCCGTTCCCTGCGCATGCTTGATCGCATTGGAGACCAGGTTTTGGAGGATCCGCCGGACAATCAACGGATCGCTGCGGATAATCGCGCCAGTCGATTTGTGTGACAAGCGGACGCCGGCGACACGCGCGGCCAGCGCGAATTCCTCGCATATGTCCTCGACCGGTTCCGCGGCGGCGAAGCGCGAGATTTCAGGCCGGGTCTGACCGGTGTCGAGCAGCGTGACATCCAGAAGCGAGTTGAAGAGCTTGGACAGGGCGTCGACCGATTGTTCGATGCGCACCAGTATTTCTCGCGCGCGCGACGGCAGCGTGTCCTTCGACAAGGCCGCCAGAAAGAGACCCATCGAATGCACCGGCTGGCGCAGATCGTGGCTGGCCTGCGCGAAGAACAGCGACTTGGCCTCGTTGGCCGCATCGGCTTCCGCGCGTGCGGCTTTCAGAACTTCCGCTTGCGCCTCAAGCTGACGCGCCAATTCCATTTTATCCCATTGCAGCCTGAAGCCGCGCCGCGTGAAAGAGCGCAGCGCCCAGCCGAGCGCCAGCATCAGAACCATGAAGACGAGAAGCATCGCGCCCGGGATCGCACCTTTGGCATCCGGATTCTCGATCAGCAGCCGCGCCACCTGGGCCGGGACGATGATCGAAAGCGTGGCGGCGAGCATCGGAAAATGCATGTTGTGCGTGCCGACGCCTGTCAGCACCGCACCGCCAATGATGAAGCCGATGAACACCTGCAGGTCCGTGTCGCCGGCCGGAAAGAAGAAAAAGCCGAGGAAGCCCCAGCTCAAGGCGAGGAGAACGGCCGAGACGTCGAAGGCGAGCGGCAGGCGGCCGAGTGGCGCGCCGGCGGCGGCAAGCGCCGAGCCGCGAAAAGAGATCGCCCCCTGCCACAAAGCGAAGAGGACCATCCACGAAGCCCAGCCCGCGATCAGCGATGCCGGAAAGTGACCTCGAAGCGAGTAGGACAGAAGCGCGGCGGAAAGGACGTGCATCGGCCAGACGAACCGTCCGAGCCGCAATGTCAGCGCGTCGCTCTGATAGCGCAGATAGCTGTCGCGTGTTTCCCTTGCCATGTCCCCCCGTCCCGAAGAGGCGAGAATAGCAGGAAGTGCGCTATGCCGCAGCCGGCCGGCCGGGTCGTCAAAATCGGGAGTGGTGCCAGGGGCGGAATCGCACGAATTGATAGCGCTTTGATTTGAAAAAAAATTCATGTACGTGGATTTGTCGATACCAACAGAAGTCCCAACATCGCGTTTTGTGAGCGGGTTCGGTTCCCCGAACTGCGCCGGTTGTTGGACCAAGCATGACATGGAGCGACTATCTTTGCAGGCTACCCCACGATCAACGACCAGCCGGTCTAGCGACAATTGATTTCTGGTTGCTCTTCTTGACGCTGGTTGCGCGGGCAGGATTTGGACTAATGCGAACATATGCACGAGTCGCTCGGTGGGGTGAGCGGTCAGCCGTTACGAGACCAGAAGCCCTGAAAATCGCCTAGATACGGTATTGGCAATACCAAAAATCCACAAGATAGAGCATCTTCGCAGTGGCGCAGACTGAATGCGGCAACGCTTCGGTAGACCTCCTCATCCTGGTTTTCAAGGATGAAATGAGCCAGCTGATAGAGGAAGTGTACGGAACAATTCGGAAGAATGCCTCGTTGATCGAGCAAACGGAGTCATTGTTCGACGGGTTTATTGAATATCACAGGCGCGATGTTGTCATTGCCCGCGCGCTAATTCGCGAACTCAGCTTCTCCGGCAACCCCGGGCGCCGGAAAGACGCGTTCACCATTCCAGAAGCGATTATCGAAAAGCTTGTCCATTTCGTCTCAGCGGCGAGGGCGCGCGACGAAATTCGCGCCGATATCGATCCGGTCGAAGCAGCGCGATGCCTGTTTGCTAGTATCCCTCCGGTGAGAGCCGCCTTGCGGATGAGCGGGGTGAGATAGCTAATTGTCGGTATGGATATCCTTACTGATAGTTACCGGGTCGGCCGGCTTGAAGTTGTCGATACGGGCCGGCGGCGGCGCTGGTCGGAATCTGAGAAGCTTCGCATTGTCGAGGAGAGCTTTTCCGGTCCACGGCAGGCATCGGCGACGGCGCGGCGGCACGGAATCTCGACGACATTGCTGTTCGCATGGCGCAAAGCGTATCGCGAGGGCCGGCTCGGTGCGGTTTACGGCTTTGTGCCGGCGGTCGTTGCGCCCGAAGAGGTTGCGAGCGAACGGCCGGCAGAGGATTTGGCTGCGTCATCGCCAGACCCGGAGCATGGCCGCAGTGGTTGCGGGGGGATGGAAATCGTTCTGCCAAGCGGTTGCCGTGTGATTGTCGGCACGATGTGAATCGCGCGGCGTTGCGGCGCGTGCTGGATGTTCTGGGGCGGTCATGATCCCGATTCCGACCGGTGTACGGGTGTGGCTGGCGACGGGTCACACGGACATGCGCAAGAGCTTTCCGGGTCTGTCGCTGCAGGTGCAGGAGGTGCTGCGCCGCGATCCGCTGAGCGGGCATCTGTTTTGCTTCCGCGGGCGACGTGGCGATCTGATGAAGGTGATCTGGCATGACGGTCAGGGAGCGTGTCTGTTCACGAAGCGGTTGGAGCGGGGGCGCTTTCTATGGCCGTCGCCGGCGGATGGGGCGGTGACGATCTCGGCGGCACAGCTGGGCTATCTGCTCTCTGGCATCGACTGGCGCCATCCGCAGAAGACCTGGCGCCTGACCTCTGTGGGATGACGGTTTTGCTTTGCAGGCAAGGACGAATGTGATTCCCTTGGCATATGAGCACCGCGCCCGAAGCCCTGCCGACCGACCTTGCCAGCGCGCATGCGATGATCTTGGCCGAGCGCGCGGCACGGCTTGAAGCCGAGGCGATTGCAGCTCGTGCGGTGGCGGTGAACGCCAGTACCGAGGCGCTGATCGCGCATCTGAATCTACAAATCGAAAAGCTGCGCCGCGAGATTTACGGCGCCCGCTCGGAGCGCAAGGCACGGCTGCTGGACCAGCTGGAAATGCAGCTGGAGGAGTTGGAGGCCTCGGCGAGCGAGGACGAAATCGCCGCCGAGCGGGCGGTGGCCAAGACCGAGACCGAGACGGTCGCCTCGTTCCAGCGTAAACGGCCCTCGAAAAAGCCCTTCCCCGATCATCTGCCGCGCGAGCGGGTGGTGATCGCCCCTCCCGAAACCTGTCGGTGCTGCGGCTCGGCAAGGCTGTCGAAGCTGGGCGAGGATATCACCGAGACCCTGGAGGTAGTGCCGCGCCAGTGGAAGGTGATCCAGACGGTGCGGGAGAAGTTCACCTGCCGGGACTGCGAGACCATCAGCCAGCCGCCGGCGCCATTCCACGTGACGCCGCGGGGTTTTGCCGGCCCGAACCTGCCGGCCATGGTGCTGTTCGAGAAGTTCGGTCAGCACCAGCCGCTGAACCGGCAGAGCGAGCGCTATGCCCGCGAGGGTGTTGATCTGAGCGTGTCGACATTGGCCGACCAAGTTGGGGCTTGCACCGCAGCCCTTGCGCCACTGCATGCCCTAATTGAGGCCCATGTGCTGGCAACTGAGCGATTGCATGGCGACGACACCACGGTGTCGATTCTGGCGAAGGTAAAGGCCGCGACCGGCCGGATCTGGACCTACGTCCGGGATGACCGGTCGTTTGGCGGGCCTGCGCCGCCGGCCGCGCTCTATTATGCTTCGCGGGACCGGACACAGGAACATCCCGCCCGGCATCTGCAAAACTTCACTGGTATCCTGCAGGCAGATGCCTATGGCGGCTACAACGGGCTCTACGACCCGGCGCGTATCCAGGGCGCGGTCACGCCGGCCCTATGCTGGGCCCATGCCAGGCGGCAGTTCTTTGAACTGGCGGATATTGCCGGCAACGCGCGCCGCGGCAGGAACGCGTCGGCGATCTCGCCGGTGGCACTGGAGGCGGTCAGGCGCATCGACGCGCTGTTCGCCATCGAGCGCGGTATCAACGGGCTTGTCGCCGAGGAGCGCCTGCGTGTGCGACAGGAACGAAGCGCGCTGCTCGTGGTCAAACTGGAAGCCTGGCTGCGCGACGAACGCTCGCGGCTGTCGCGTTCGGCCTCGGTGACAAAGCCCATCGACTACATGCTCAAGCGCTGGGACCGCTTTGCCGCCTTCCTGACCGACGGGCGGATTTGCCTGACGAACAATGCCGCCGAACGCGCGCTTCGTGGCTTTGCGCTCGGCAGAAAAGCCTGGCTGTTCGCCGGCTCCGAACGCGGCGCCGATCGCGCGGCGGTCATGGCGACGCTGATCCAGACCGCAAAGCTGGGCGACGTCGATCCCCAGGCCTGGCTTGCCGACGTGCTTGCCCGCATCGCCAATCATCCCCTGAACAAACTCGATGAGCTGCTGCCCTGGAACTGGGCAGCAGCGAAAGGCGCGTGTAAACTGGCGGCATGACCGCCGACACCATCGCCCGCCTCAAGATCACGCTCGACGACGTTGAACCGGGTGTCCTGCGCCGCATCGAGGTATCGCTCTCGCTCAGGCTCGATCGTCTGCATCTGGCCATCCAGGCTGCCATGGGCTGGACCAACAGCCATCTTTACGAGATCCGCGCGCGCAATGTCGGCTGGGGCATTCCCGATCCGGACTGGGGCGACGGCCCGCTCGATGCCCGCAAGGCCCGGCTGACCGACGTGCTCGAAGATACCGGCGCCAAGACGCTGCATTACACCTACGACTTCGGCGATAATTGGGGCCACACGATCAAGGTCGAACGGCTCATCGACCCCGTTCCCGGCATCGTCTACCCGCGCCTGATCGAAGCCTCGGGCCGATGTCCGCCCGAGGATGTGGGCGGCCCGCCCGGCTACGAAGAGTTCCTCGCTGCCATCATGGACGCAGACCACGAGCGCCATGCCGAAATGATCGAATGGACAGGCTTCAACAGCTACGACCCAACCGACGTCGATATCGAAGCCATCGACCTTGAACTGGCCGGTCTCGCCAAACGCTGGAATCGCAAGCCGCGGACAAAGACCGCGCACCGTACCTGACCCGCGGTCCTCACCGGATGGTTACGTTTGCTATCTACTATCAGCAGCTGCAAACCTGGTTGGGGACCTACGTCAGCCACAGCGCCTTCAAACAAAACATGCATGTACTTCTCAAATTCGTGATCGACGGAATGTCCGTAGGCGTCATACGCAAAACAGAACCCTCGTGAAATAAACAAGCGGCGCGGACCGGGAAAAGATGAGAACAGGCTCGTCGTACCGACGCCGTTAACCCAAGAAAACCAGCACCGCCGAAGGCGAATGAATTTGGCGGATTCAGCGTTCCAATTCTGCCGACTTTCGGGATCAGCGCGAAGACGAGGTTTGGTTCGGAGGACCTTTCTCGACCCAAGGTGCAGTCGACGCCCGTCTTTCAAGGGGAGGATCGGAGGAGAAACCTCGAAACCCGCGCGCCGACTGCGACTAATGCTGACCGTCAGGTATTCTCAACGTGAGACCGTCGAGATCGTCGGTCATAGCAATCTGACAGGCAAGGCGGCTGTTTTCCGTCGAACCTTCGGCAAACTGCAACAGGTTGTCTTCCATACCGCCGGGCTCGGCCATGCCGGTCCGGTCGATCCACGCGGCATCGACATGCACATGGCAGGTCGCGCAGGCGCACTCGCCCCCGCAATCGCCATCGATGCCCGGCACACCGTTGTTGACCGCCGCATCCCTCGCGGTCGTGCCGCTCTTGACCGCGATGGGAAATTCGGTGCCGTCCGGCTCGATGAAAATGACTGTGGGCATTTTTTGCTCTTGTCGATCATGCTGGATGAAACAGCGGGTGGATCCTTTCCGTGACGAAACGTAGGCGCCGTTTCATCGCGAAATAACGCGCGAGACCGGGCCCGGTCTAATGCGCGTACAGCTTCACCGGCAAACGGGTGAACCCGTGAATGAAGTTGGACAGCGTCCTCTCGGGCGCGCCGACGACTTCCACCTTGCTGAAGCGCTTCAGGATTTCTTCCCAGACGATCCGCAGTTGCAGTTCCGCCACGCGGTTCCCCATGCAGCGATGCACGCCGAAACCGAAGGAAAGATGGTGACGGGAATTCTGGCGGTCGATGATAAACTCGTCAGGACGGTCGATCACCTCTTCGTCCCGGTTTCCCGATATGTACCACATGACGACCTTGTCGCCCTTTCTGACCTTCTTGCCGCAGATTTCGGCGTCCATGAGCGCCGTCCGACGCATATGCGTCAGCGGCGTCTGCCAGCGGATGATCTCGGGGATCATTTTCGGGATGAGGCCCGGATCGGCCATGAGCTTGCGATATTCCGCCGGGTTTTGATTGAGTGCGAGCACCCCGCCGCTAATCGAATTGCGCGTGGTGTCGTTGCCGCCGACGATCAGGAGCATCAAGTTCCCGAGAAACTCCAGGAACGGCATGTCTCGCGTCGCCGGCGAATGCGCCATCATCGAGATCAGATCGGACTTTGGCGGCTCGTTGATGCGTTTGTCCCACAGATCCTTGAAATAGTACGCGCATTCGAGAAGTTCCTCGCGGCGCTGTTCAAAAGACGAAACCACGCCTGTTTCGGGCGTGGCCGTTGCCACGTCCGACCAGCGGGTGAGCCTGCGCCGTTCCTCCCAGGGAAAGTCGAACAACGTCGCCAGCGTCATCGTCGTCAGCTCGACGGACACCGTGTCGACCCAATCGATCTCTTCGCCGATGGGAAGCGAGTCGAGAATAAGCCCCGCGCGCTCGCGGATAATGGGCTCCAGCAGAACAAGATTGGACGGCGCGACCGCCGGGCTCACCGCCTTGCGCTGCGCATCGTGCTTGGGTGGATCCATCGCAATGAACATTTCGAGTTCAAGTGCGCTCTCACCTGTTTGCATGTCCTGGATGGCGATGCCGCCTATCTTGGCTTCGGAGGAGAACGTCTGGTGGTTCACCTCGACCTGCATGATGTCGTTGAATTTTGTTATCGACCAGTAGGGGCCATAGGCGCTCTCGCGGCAATAGTGGACAGGGTCCTCCCGCCGCAGCCGCGCGAAGTAGCTCCCGATCGTGTCGTTTTGAAAGAGCTTCGGATCGCTGACGTCCATCTGAGACAGCGGGATCCTCGAAACCGGATCGCGCACCAATGTGTCAGTCGTCATCTCCCTGTCCTCCCGGTTGGCGCCTGTGCGGCATCCACCCATCATGGCGCATGCAATGCCTTCTTACGGATTCATTATAATAGATAATGGGCAATTCGGTGTCAAACGCTCTTGGTCGCCACCGCGGTTCCGTTAGTCCAGGACGAATCCCTCATACCCCCTGGCCGCGGCGGTATTGCACTGGTCCATATAAATGGGCACGCCGGGGAAATTCAAAAGCTGCCGCGGCTTTCCCGGAATGTTGGCGCCCATGTACCAGGAATCGGCGCGGGGAAAGAGCGTCATGTCGGCTATGGAATTCAGGAGCTGTGTCCATCTCTCCTCCGCCTGAGCAGTCGCCTCGATCCGTCTCCTGCCCTTTTCACGCATATACCTAAAGCAGTCGACGACCCATTCGCCCTGCACTTCGGCACATGTCGGGCCGTTGCAGAATCCGGAGGGACTCTGCGGACCGTAAAGAAAAAGCATGTTCGGGAATCCGGACGTCGCGAAACCGAGATAAGTATGCGCGCCTTCGGTCCATTTTTCCTTGAGTGTCACGCCGCCCGTCCCGCGTATATCGATCTGGGTCAACCCGCCGGTCACGGCGTCGAACCCCGTCGCCAGGACGAGCATGTCGAGTTCAACCAAGCCACCCTTCGTGCGCACGCCTTCGGGAACCACTTCCTCGATCGGCGTCTCGCGCACATCGATCAGGCTGACATTCTCCTGATTGAACACTTCGTAATACCACTGCTCCAGCGAGGGGCGCTTGACGCCGAAGGGATGCGGCGG
Source organism: Alphaproteobacteria bacterium HGW-Alphaproteobacteria-11 (assembly GCA_002841195.1). GTDB lineage: Bacteria > Pseudomonadota > Alphaproteobacteria > Parvibaculales > Parvibaculaceae > Parvibaculum. Next base: position 6,176 of record PHEO01000054.1, on the reverse strand, counting down.
CTCCATCGGCGCGAGTTTGTCGGCTAATGCCGTATCCTTGATCCGGGCGCGGGTCTTGTCGCGCCAGAAATCGTACATGGTACGGTTTGCTTCCTCATTCGTCAGGATGTCGGCAAATCCGCCGATCCAATAGTGGAAGCCGCCTTTTTGCCAGAGCTTTTCATAAAGCGCGCGGCGCTCTTCTGGCGGCACTTCCAGTGCAGACCTTTCGTCCCTGAGAATGTCGAATCCGCCAAACGTTTCGCGCCGCATGCGGAATATCTCCGGGTAATCGGACTTCATCCGCTGCTGTGTCTCGACGTCGAGCTTGCGCTGCTGCATCGGCAAAGCGAGGATCGGTGTGCGCTGGAACACCGTCAGATGCGCCGCGCCCTTGCTGGCTTCCTGCACCACCTGAACGCCGCTCGCTCCGGTTCCCACGACACCAACCCGCTTGCCCGCGAAGCTGGCCCCCTCCTGGGGCCACAATCCCGTGTGCCACGATTCTCCTGCGAAGCTTTCAAGTCCCTTGTAGTTCGGAATATAGGGTTTCGATGCAAAGCCCGTGCAGAGAACGAAAAACCGGGCGCGCACGACGACGCCATCGGCCGTACGGATGACCCATTGATCGTGCGCTTCGTCGAATTCGGCCGCGCTGACTCGCGTCCCGAATACTATGTCGCGGCTGAGTTCGAGCTTTTTATCGACGTATTGGAAGTAGCGGCGCAGTTCATCCCAAGCAGGAAATCTCTCGGTCCAATTCCAGTCGCGCCACAACTCCTCGATCGAAAATTCATAGATCGGCACATGAGAATCGACCCGCGCGCCGGGATAACAGTTCCAATACCAGATGCCGCCCAGATCGGCACCGGCCTCGAACAGGCGAACCTTGAAGCCTTCCTGGCGTAAGCGGTGAAGCTGATAGATGCCGTTGAATCCCGCTCCAACAATGAGTGCATCCAATACTTCAGCGTCGTCACTTTCTTGCGTCTGGCCGGATTGCACCCAACTCATCGAGACCGCTTCCCTTCATATCCACCGCAGCCGCCTTGACTGACTACATTCCCACCACCGCGATGAGGCGAGGGGCGCTCCAGAATTCACCTTGTCGAAACCATCGTTCAGTCGCCGAGCAATCTTCCCCACAGCGCCGGGACCAGAACTGCGTTGCCTATGCGGGCCTTGGATCGCGAATGAGAACAGTCCCCTGCGCCGCACAACAGGCGCGGCCCTCGTTCGTCACATCGATGCGAACCACCGCAGTCGATTTTGTCATCGCGATCAACTCGGCCACCGCTATCACCTTGCCCGAGGATACCGGCGCCAGCAGATTGAGCTTGAATTCCGTCGTCGCCGCCCATTGTCCTTTCCGCATATGCGGATAGCAAACGCAGCCGAGAACATGGTCGCACATCGCAGCCAGCACCCCGCCATGCATGTTTCCGATCGGCGTCAACAGCCGATCCGAGACTTCCATCTCGGCGGTGAGCTTGCCCGGCTCGACATGTGTGATGCGAACCCCCAGAAACTCAGGCAGCCCTTTCATTGAATTGCTGGCGTTTATGAAACCCCGTGCGATTTCCTCGTTGAACTCCGGCAGCTTTGCAACAATTGTCATCTCGTTTTCTCCGAATCCTTCAATGGCACCCAAGGCGCGCGCAGCCGAGTCTTAAAGATAGATATTTGCCCTGCCCAGCGAGCTTTCGGCGCCTTTCACGAGATCGGCCATGACTTCCGCAGCCGGCCTCACCTTGTGAATGAGGCCCATGCCCTGCCCCGCGAAACCGGGAGCGATATCTTTCCGCTTTACCGCCGCCGCCGCCGCCAGCACCGGCATCGCAACCATGGGCTGGAAGGGCATGGGCAGCGGCTCCAGACCTGCCTCGGCAAAAGCCTCGGACCATTTGTTGCGAATGATGCGGGCCGGCTTTCCGGTGACGGTCCGGGAAACAAGCGTATCGCCGTCACCCGACTCGACAATCGCGTCCTTCTGGAAATCCTCTATGCCGGCCTCATCGGTCGCGAGAAACGCCGTACCGATCCAGGCGCCTTCGGCGCCGAGCATCATGGCCGCCGCGATGCCGCGGCCGTCGGAAATGCCGCCCGCGCCGAGTACGGGAATGCGACCCGCAATCGCATCGACAACCTGCGGGATGAGCGCCATCGTTCCGATGGGTGAATTGTGCCCGCCCCCGTCATGGCCCTGCGCGACGATCAGATCGATGCCGGAATTGACCACCTGCAGGGCATGCTTCACCGCGCCGACGACCGCCATCACCTTGGTGCCGTTGGCGTGGAGCCGATCAAGCCAAGGCCCCGGATTGCCTAGACCCGCCGCATAGACAGGAACCCGCTCCTCAACCACAACTTCCATTTGCGCTTCGAAGAATTCTTTCGAAAACAGCGGCGCATTCGATTTGGACGAACGGTGAGCTTCCTCGGATGCCCGCACCCTGGATTTCAGCGGCGGTATGTTTTCCTTCTTCATGAAATCTTGCGCGAATTTCTGGTACTCGGGCAGCAAATCCATCGGAGACGGACCAGCCTTGCCCTTATGGGCTTCCCTGCGCACGGAGGCTGGCAGCAGGGTGTCCACACCAAACGGCTTGTCCGTAAGCGACCGCGTTTCCCGAATCCATTCACGCAGTTGATCGGGAGAGCAAGCAGCCGCGCCGAGCACACCAAGGCCACCCGCATTCGATACCGCCGCCGCAAGCCGTGGAACGCTCGCGCCGCCCATACCGGCCAGCAAGATCGGGTATTTGATGCCCAAAATATCGCACACTCGGCTATGCAGGGTCACAGCTATCCTCCCATCCGGCGGCTTCATTGGCCGCGTTATTTATGATCATAAATTATCGATGTCCGGGGAGCGGCGCAAGTGTCGCAAAAAACAACGTTGGCATCGCGAACACTCGCCTAGCATTTCCGTCGGGGAACCCGCGGCATACTCAGGTCGTCAGCATCCTGCCAACGCACGATTTTGGACATGATGTCGGGATGACGAGCCTCCAGATACTTGTCGGATCGGCTTATGAATCGGGACATTTCGGTGAAAGCGAGGTCTGGATTGCGATCTTCAATCGCCTTGAGAAGCCGCCCGTACGCCTTGATCTGATAGTCGCGCTCACCCTCCGTATAAGTTATGCCGACTTCCGACGCATTCGTGATGTTGTGAAGCGAACCGATCAAGAATCCGATCAAGGGGTTGCCGGACGCCCAGGCAAGCAGGTCGTGAAAACGCCTGTTCTCCTCCACATAGGAGTCACAAGAAACAGACAACGTCTTCAATGTGGCCAATGACGTATTCAGCTTGTCGATATCCTCATCGGACGCACGCTCTGCCGCAAGCGACGCCATGGTCGGGCCCACCGCCTGCCTCACTTCAATCAGTGAACGGAACGTGGTGCCGAGAAACTGGAGCAGCAACGCCATCGTGCTGGCGAAATCTTTCGGCCGCGGCTCCTGAACGATCGGCCCGCCGCCGGGACCTGGCCGCAGGAAAATGATTCCCTGCAATTCGAGAAACCTGAGCGCCTCCCGCAAGGTCGCGCGGGCCACTCCATAGCGCACGAGCATCTCCTGTTCGGGCAGCAAGCGATCTCCGACCTCGGCGCCTTGCTGCTCGATGTCTTCGACGATCCGCCGCGCAACTGCGAGGGCACGCTTGCCGGACCCTTTCGGAAACCGGCTGGTTCGTGAAACGGGCAAGGTCGCTTTCATTTCAGATACCCACAATCTTCATTTTCAAGGACAATCGCCTCCGATCGAGGACCGGCTGGGAGAACCCGCCTACAACACCATCGTCCGTGTTTGCAACACGCTATCGATTCATCATAATGGATTTCGACCCTTAGTACACATACGAAACCATTGGAATCAAAGCATATGACGTCCGCAAACCGGACCTTGTTCACCCTTGTTCAGAATCTCAAAATCGCGGCGGAGGCATTCGGTCCCGACCAGGGGCGTCCGGTTCTGCTCGCTCATGGCGGCGGGCAGACACGCCATGCATGGCAAGCCTGCGGCAAAACATTGGGAGAAAACGGTTATTACGCCCTCGCCGTCGATTTGCGCGGGCACGGCGAAAGCGACTGGTCTCCGGATGGAGACTACAGAATGGAGCGTTTCGCGGAAGATATCCTCGACATCGCGGACAGTTTCCGTGTGCCTCCCATCCTGGTCGGCGCATCTCTCGGCGGCATCGCGGGCATGATCGCGCAGGGAGAATATGCGAAAGCCGGGCGGCGCGGGTTTGCGGCGCTGATCCTCGTCGACATCACCCCTCAGATGAACATAGAGGGGGTTCAAAAAATTATCGGATTCATGTCGGAGAATCTGGAAGAAGGCTTCGCCTCGCTTGAGGAAGCAGCCGATACGATCTCGCGCTACATGCCCGGCCGAACTCGCCCCAAAGACCTGAGCGGACTGGCGAAGAACCTTCGCCGCAGGGAAAACGGCCGCTACTAATGGCATTGGGACCCGCGTTTCATCACCGGCGTGCGAAAGCCGCAAGGCAGCCGAGAACCCGAACGCCTCGAAATAGCGGCGCGTTCCCTGAAAATACCGACGCTCCTCGTCCGGGGCCGCGACAGCGATCTGGTGACGGTCGAAGCGGCGCGGCAATTCGCCGAAATTGTTCCTCATTCCGAGTTTGTCGATGTCGCAAATGCGGGCCATATGGTCGCGGGCGACAAGAACGACATATTTACAAGCGCCGTTCTGGATTTTCTGACGCGAATGGCACCCGCCGCGAGCGCATCGTAGCCAACCCAGGCGGACTCATTCACGCGTGTGCGTCTTCGACAGATGAAGACGACATAAAAAAGATCGAGAAGAGGAAGGGAGAAAGCCTATGTCGAATCTGGTTCTTCGCAAGGACAGCGGGCGCATTTGCACGCTGACACTCAACCGTCCGGAAACCTTGAACGCACTCAATGTCCCTCTATTCGAAGAATTGCGCGGGCATGTAGATACGCTTCGCGGACAGGTTCACGAGGTGGCATGCGTCATCATCACGGGCGCGGGCAAGGCTTTTTCAGCCGGCCACGATCTGAAGGACATCCAGAAAGGCGAGCGCCCGCCCGAGCCGCACTTCCAGGCGAAGACCATTCAGGCGCTGGCCGAACTGCCGCAACCGGTCGTCGCCTGCGTCCGCGGACATTGCTACACCGGCGGACTCGAACTTGCGCTCGCGGCCGACATCATCATCGCCGCGCGCTCCGCCAAGTTCGGCGACACGCATAGCAAGTGGGGGCTGAGCCCGCTCTGGGGCATGACGCAAAGACTGCCGCGTCGCGTCGGGCTGTCGAAGGCCAAGCAGATGATGTTTACCTCCGATATTTTCGCGGCGGAGACGGCGGAGCGCATGGGACTGGTCGACATTTGTGTCGACGATGCCGAACTGGAACAGACGACAAACGACCTTGCTCAGCGTATCGCCGCCAATTCGACCTACAGCAATCAGGTCAACAAAGGCCTGCTGGGCGCGACCGACGGCATGACCGGCCAGGCAGGGCTGGCCTACGAACTCGCGCACAGCCCCGGCGCCTGTTTCGACGCACGCGAACGGGTGGCCTCATTCGGAAAAAATGACGGTGGGCCACTCACCGCGCCGCCAGCGACCTTGTCGACGGGTGGAGGTTTTCCACCCGTCTGGGTTCAGCCCGGGATTCTTACCGGCAAGGCCTCATAGCCCTTGATGAAGTTGGAAAAGACCCGCTTTGGTTCGCCAACCACTTCGATCGGCCTGTCGGGCCAGCGCTTCAGCATTTCTTCCCGGACGATGCGGATTTGCATTTCCGCCAGCCGGTTGCCAACGCAGCGATGGATGCCGAAGCCGAAGGAGAGATGTTGACGCGGACTTAGACGATCGATGATGAAGCGGTTCGGCTCGTCGATCGCCTCCTCGCCCCGATTGCCAGAGACGTACCACATGATAACCCTGTCGCCCTTCTTGATCTGATTGCCGGCTTCACACGGCGTCAATACCAAGCGTTCTCTTGACCGATTTGTGGAAATGCGCGAGAGCCGGCTCGTTGGCACCGAAAGTCACAAAATCTTGTGCGCCCGAGTGAAAATCGCGCTGGATATTTTCCGCCAGCGGAAAATCCTCCTGCTGCACCGTCGCCATCAGCAAGTCCATGTTTTTGGTCCAGTACTTTCTGGCCTTGTCGGTGACGGCGGGGTCGGGCGTA
>PHEO01000053.1 GCA_002841195.1 Alphaproteobacteria bacterium HGW-Alphaproteobacteria-11 | reverse complement strand
CCGCCGCCATAATCGCCGCCGCCTGAAGCACCGCCGCCCTTGCCGTCGAGCATGGTCAGGACCGAGTTGAAACCCTGCAACACGACCTCGGTCGAATATTTCTCGACGCCCGACTGGTCGGTCCATTTGCGCGTCTGCAGCGCGCCTTCGATGTAGAGCTTGGCACCCTTTTTGACGTACTGCTCGATGACCTTGCAGAGACCTTCGTTGAAAACAACGATGCGGTGCCACTCCGTCTTTTCGCGGCGTTCGCCGGTATTCTTGTCGCGCCAGCTTTCGGAGGTTGCGAGCCGGAGATTGGCGATCGGACGGCCGTCCTGTGTGCGGCGGATTTCAGGGTCCGCTCCCAGATTGCCGACCAGGATCACCTTGTTGACGCTGCCTGCCATTTTCCCGTCCTCGCGCTGAAACTGTCCTTGCGCCGGAACCTAACCGCGACGGCGGTTGCAAACCAGCGCACCCGATAAAAAACCTGTGGATCAAACGATGAAAGAAATAGCGGCGAAAAGCAGGCCCGCCGTAATGGCGGTAATCGCGCCAAACTGAATAGTCTGACGAGTCAACGCCAAGTCCAGCGCATTGCGCAGGTCTTCCTTCGTAACCAGATCGGCGATAATCATGTCGCGGGCCAGCCTTGCATGCTCGTCGGCGAGCTGTTTGGAAGCTCCGGCGGTTTGCAGCCGCTCGGAATAACCGAGCGTATCAAACGCAATCCCCATTTGTCGCCTCTCCCGCTTGCCTGGCCAGCCTTTTGTTCTTATTATGTTCTCATAAGCTCACATTCATGGCAAGCTGGAATTCGGCTCCGCGTGATTCTTTTCCGGCACGCCAACATGGCCCTTGAAGCGTCGGCGGCCGCCCTACATAGATGATCCCGACACCGTACCCGTCAGGCCGGCCCGCCGGATGACGCCTCCCCAGAGTTCCTCCGCATGACCCGTGCTTCCCGATCCGCCGCCGCGCCCGACACGCAACACCGCCTGATCCGCGTGATCGGGGCGCGCGAACACAATCTGCGCAATGTCAGCGTCGAGCTGCCCCGCGACCGGCTGATCGTGATTACCGGGCTGTCGGGCTCCGGCAAGTCGTCGCTCGCCTTCGACACGATCTATGCGGAAGGCCAGCGCCGCTATGTCGAAAGCCTGTCGGCCTATGCGCGGCAGTTCCTCGAAATGATGCAGAAGCCGGATGTCGACCAGATCGACGGCCTCTCGCCCGCCATTTCGATCGAGCAGAAGACGACCTCGCGTAATCCGCGCTCAACGGTCGGCACCGTGACCGAGATCTACGACTATATGCGCCTGCTCTGGGCGCGCATCGGCGTGCCCTATTCGCCGGCGACGGGCCTGCCCATCGAAAGCCAGACGGTCAGCCAGATGGTCGACCGTGTGATGGCGCTGCCGGAGGGCACGCGGCTTTTCCTGCTGGCGCCGATCGTGCGCGGCCGCAAGGGCGAGTACCGCAAGGAATTCGCCGAACTGCAGAAGAAGGGCTTTCAGCGCGTCAAGGTGGACGGCGCCTTCCACGAGATCGCCGACGTGCCGGACCTCAACAAGAAGATCAAGCACGACATCGACGTGGTCGTGGACCGCATCGTCGTGCGCCCCGATCTCGGCAACCGGCTCGCCGACAGTTTCGAGATCGCGCTGGGGCTCGCCGACGGCATCGCGGTCATCGAGATGGCGGACGCGAAAAAGGGCGAAGCGGCCGAACGCATCATTTTTTCGTCGCGCTTCGCCTGCCCCGTGTCGGGCTTCACCATCGACGAGATCGAGCCACGGCTCTTCTCCTTCAATAACCCGTTCGGCGCCTGCCCGGCCTGCGACGGGCTCGGCACGCAGTTCTATATGGACCCGGACCTTGTGGTGCCGGATCACGGGCTGTCGCTGAAGAAGGGCGCGATTGCGCCATGGTCGCGCTCGACATCGCCCTACTACACGCAAACGCTGATGGCGCTGGCGAAGCAATACAAATTCTCGATGACCGCGCCCTGGTCGCAACTGCCGGAAGAAGCGCAGAACGTGATCCTCTACGGCTCGGGCGACGAGGTGGTGACGTTTGCCTATGACGACGGCATGCGCTCCTACAAGACCAAGAAGCCTTTCGAGGGCGTGATCCCCAATCTGGAACGGCGCTGGCGCGAAACGGACAGCGCCTGGGCGCGCGAGGAAATCGAACGCTTCCAGGGCATCACCGATTGCGACGCCTGCGGCGGCTACCGCCTGAAACCGGAAGCGCTGTCGGTCAAGATCGCAAAACTGCATGTCGGCGAAGTGTCGCAAATGTCGATCCGCGAGGCTGACCGCTGGTTCGCCGATCTCGACAAGCACCTGAGCGCGAAGCAAAACGAAATCGCCGGCCGTGTGCTGAAGGAAATCCGCGAGCGCCTGCATTTCCTCAACAATGTCGGCCTTGAATATCTGACGCTGTCGCGCAATTCCGGCACGCTGTCGGGCGGCGAGAGCCAGCGCATCCGGCTCGCCTCGCAAATCGGTTCGGGACTGACGGGCGTTCTCTATGTGCTGGACGAGCCTTCCATCGGCCTGCACCAGCGCGACAATGACCGCCTGCTCGAAACGCTGAAGCGGCTGCGCGATCTCGGTAATACGGTGATCGTGGTCGAGCATGACGAGGACGCGATCCGCACTGCCGATCATGTGGTCGACATGGGTCCGGGCGCCGGCATTCACGGCGGCGAGGTGGTGGCCGAAGGCACGGTAGAAGACATCATGGCCGCACCCGAAAGCCTGACCGGGCAATACCTCACCGGCTTCCGCCAGATCGAGGTGCCGGCCGTGCGCCGGCCGGGCAATGGCAAATGGCTGAAGGTGACGGGCGCGAAGGAAAACAACCTCAAGAACGTCACCGCCGAAATTCCGCTCGGCGTCTTCACCTGCGTTACCGGCGTCTCGGGCGGCGGCAAATCCACCTTGCTGATCGAGTCGATCTACAAGGCCGTCGCACGCCGCCTCAACAATACGCGCGAGCATCCCGGCGCCTTCGACGAGATTTTCGGCCTTGAGCATCTCGACAAGATCATCGACATCGACCAGTCGCCGATCGGCCGCACGCCGCGCTCCAATCCGGCAACCTATACCGGCGCCTTCACCTTCATCCGCGACTGGTTCGCCGAATTGCCCGAGTCCCGCGCCCGCGGCTACAAGCCCGGCCGCTTTTCGTTCAACGTCAAGGGCGGGCGCTGCGAGGTCTGTCAGGGCGACGGCGTCATCAAGATCGAGATGCACTTCCTGCCCGACGTCTATGTCGAATGCGACAATTGCCACGGCCATCGCTACAATCGCGAAACGCTGGAAGTGAAGTTCAAGGACAAGTCGATCGCCGACGTTCTGGAAATGACCGTCGACGAGGCCGCGACCTTCTTCAAGGCCGTGCCGGCGGTGCGCGACAAGATGGAAGTGTTGCAGCGCGTCGGCCTCGGCTACATCAAGGTCGGCCAGCAGGCGACGACGCTGTCGGGCGGCGAGGCGCAGCGCGTCAAGCTCGCCAAGGAACTGTCGAAACGCGCCACCGGCCGCACGATCTACATTCTCGACGAGCCGACGACGGGTTTGCATTTCCACGACGTCGCCAAGCTGCTCGAGGTGCTGCACGAACTGGTCGATAGCGGCAACACCGTGGTCGTCATCGAGCACAATCTCGAAGTCATCAAGACCGCCGACTGGCTGCTCGATCTCGGGCCCGAAGGCGGCGACGGCGGCGGCGAGATCGTGGCGGCGGGAACGCCGGAAGACGTCGCAGCCGAATCGCGCTCCTACACCGGACAGTACCTGAAGGAACTCTTCAAGCGCCGGCCGGGCAAAGGCGCTGCGGCGGCGAAACCCCGCAAGGCCAGTGCCGCCGCAAAGAGCAAGACAAGCGCCCGCAAGGTAGGCCCCGCTAAACGAAAACGGAGCTAGCGCTTGTCGCTTGCGAGACGCACCGGGACGCTCGTGTCGAGGAATGCCAGGATGTGTTTCGCGACTTCGTCCGGCTTTTCTTCATGCGGCAGGAAGGCCGCGCCGCCGATCACCGCGAGACTTGCCTTGTCCGGCATCCGCGCCACCATTTCACGCGCCCGCTTGACGGGAAATACACCGTCCTTTTCGCCCCAGATGAAGAGCATCGGCACGTCGATTTTCGCATGCAGCTCATCGAGACGCGCAACGAGGCTGTGATCGACACCAAGGAGATATTCGAGCAAACCCCGATAAGCGTGATCCGAACGTAGCCAGCTCGTGACGAACAGCTTCATGTATTCATCGTCGATCAGACGATTGTCGACAAAGAACCCGACCCTTCCGAGCCAGCGCCGCATCAGCGGTTTCGAACCGAGCGCTGCTTTGAAGAGCGCGCGTCCGAAGCGCCGCTTGAACATCCATTGCAGTTTCGGCACGACGCCAGGCAGATGTCCCGGCACCTCGGTGTCGATGGCGATGATCTTGTCGACGCGCGCCGCATCGGACACCGCAAGCATCCGCGCGAACGTGCCGCCGGTGTCGTGGCCGACAACCGAGTAGTCCGACAGCTTCATCCTGTCCGCGAATGCCCGCACACGCTCGACATGGCCGTGAAAGGTGAAGTTGGTATGGCGGCTCCAGCCGCTCTCCCCCATACCCGCGGCGTCGAGCGCATAGCAGGTGTAGTGCGGCTCGAGCAGCGGCAGCAGCTTGCGGAAGCTCGCCTTGTGAAAGGGCCAGCCATGCAGCAAAATGAGCGCCGGGCCGCTTCCGGAGACGGTGTAGGCAAGCTCGATGTCTTCGTATGGGAAGGTCAGGGTTTTCGTCATTTCGCATTCTTTCCGTTTGTGCCAATCCGCAAGGTCGGCTGAGCGACGCAGACGCGCCACTACCCGGAAGGTAAGAAAATCGCCATGAACACCGTCATGCAGGACGAAAGCATATTCGGCATCCATCTGCGCCGCGCCCGGCTCGCGCAAAAGCTGAGTCAGGAAGGTCTCGCCGAAGTCGCCGGCATCTCGCCGCGTCACATGAGTTTCATCGAAACCGGCCGGTCGCGCCCGAGCCGCGATGTCGTGTTGCGCCTCGGCGATGCGCTGGAACTGTCGGCGAACGAACGCAATGCGATGCTGCGGCTCGCAGGCTTTGCCCCCGCCTTCGCCCCGGCCGACCTCGCGCAGCCCGAACGAACGCTGGCGCGCGATGCCGTGTCGAAACTGCTCGACGCGCAAGGCGCCATACCGGCCGTCGCATCGGACTCGCTCGGCAACATTCTCGAAATGAACGATGCCGCCTTGCGATTCTTCAGCATTTCGCGCGATCAGCCGATTGCGGCCGGCGACAACCTGTTCGAGCTTTTCTTTTCGGATGGGGCTGCGCGTGCGTCGATCGTCAATTGGCGCGAGGTGGCGCCGGCGCTGCTTCATCACCTGGAACAGGAAGCCCTGATCGCCCCGGATCGCGCCGAGGCCGGCCGCCTCATTGCGCGCATCAGGCGTCTGGCCGGACCCGAAGTCGTGCCCACCGGCGCAGAACTGCCGATCTTCCGGTTCGAATTCCGGAAGGGAGAGAAACGCCTTTCCTTTGTGTCCAACTACAGCACATTCGGCGTGCCCTACGATGCGACGATGCAGTCGATCCGCATCGAGTGCTTCTTCCCGGCCGACCGGGAAACGCAGGCCTTCCTCGAAACGTTAATGGCCCGACGTCCGTAGTCTGGATTTTTGTCGTTGGATGCCGGATCGGCCGTTCCCTGCGCGCACCAATCTGTATATTAAAGGCTGTAAATCGGGCACCGGGGGATCATGTCTCAGTTAGATCGCCGCGAGTTTCTCAAGCTGTTCACGGCGGGAGCCGGGTGTTTTGCGTTTGCCGCCAGCACCCTGCCCTTCACGTCGCGGCGCGCCTGGGCCCAATCGGGCGCGGGCCATTATCATTTTCCGCAAGGGCTCGCCTCCGGCGATCCACAGCCCGACGCCGTGATGCTGTGGACGCGGGTCGAAACCGTCGACCCGGCAGCCGCCGAAATGCGAAGCTGGATCGATCTCTTCGTACAGGTTGCGGAAGATGAGAATTTCGAACGGCTGGTCGCCGAACGGGCGGTGCGCGCCGAGCCGGCCGCCGACCATACGGTCCGCCTGTTTCTTCATGGATTGAAGCCCGACAGCACCTACTACTACCGTTTCTTCGCCGGCGGCGACCGATCGTCCGAACCGGGACGCACCCGAACGGCACCGGCACCCGGAACGAAACGCGATGTACGTTTTGCGGCCATCTCATGCCAGAGCTACGAGAAGGGTTATTTCGGTGCGTTACGTCGGCTCGTGAACGACGACATCGCCGCCGTGCCCGGCGAGCAGATCGACTTCGTGTTGCATCTCGGCGACTTCATCTACGAACGCACAGGCGATGTTCCCGAGGACATGACTCCGGCGCGGCTGATCGGCGCGTTGCCGGACGGGTCCGAACCGTGGGAACCGGACGGCACAAGATCGTGGTGGCGCAAGGGCGGCCAAGCCGCCGTTTCGCTGGCCGACTACCGCCATCTCTACAAGGCCTACCTGACCGACCCCGACCTGCAAGCGGCGCGGGCGCGGTTTCCGTTCATACAGACATGGGACGATCACGAATTCACCAATGACAGTTGGCAAAGCCACGACACCTATTTCGGCGACGGCGAACCCGCGCAGCGGCGCAAGCTCGCCGCCAATCGGGCATGGTACGAATATATTCCGGCGGTTTTGACGCGCAGCACATCGCCCAACGGCGTCGCCAACCGGGCGCATGATTTCCGGCCGGTGCGCGTGGACGATGCGCCGATGGGTGCGCCCGACGAGAATTTTCTCTTTCAGGGCGCCGATAATCTGAAGGCATTGTCGAGCCTGACGATCTATCGCAGCCTGCAATGGGGCGCGATGCTGGACCTCGTTGTGACCGACCTGCGCAGCTATCGCAGTCCGCCGGTGATGACGGCCGAGGTCAAGAAGCTCATCGAGGGTGCGCCGGTGCCGCCGGTCAATCTGGTCAAGACACTCGACGCCGGCAGGACCGCCAACGATGGCGCTCCGCCCGAGACCCTTCACTATGGCGACAAGGCGTTGCCCAATCCGCGCCGCGACGCACCGCCCGGCACACATATGGGCGCCGAACAACGGGAGTGGTTCAAGGCAACCCTGTCGGCTTCGACGGCGCAGTGGCGCGTCTGGGCCAATGGCGGACCGGCCTTGCAGATGCGCCTCGACTTTTCGCGCATTCCGTTCGCCGGACTGCAGGACGGCTATGTCGGCACCGATGCCTGGAACGGATATCCAGGCGAGCTGAAGGAATTGATGAGTTTCGTGCGCGACGAGGGCATTGGAAATCTCGTTTCGATCGCCGGCGACTATCATGCTTTCGCCGCCGGGCGCCTTCCGGTCGATCCCGATGCCGAAGATCTGACGTTCGCCGGCATCGAGTTCCTGACCGCTGCCGTCAGCTCGAACGCTATGTTCACAATGGCCGAACGCGGAACGCGCAACAGTGGGTTTTTCCACCGGGCGGTGGTGCTGGACCGCGAAGGCGAAAAGTTCGCGAACTGGAACAACACGCTGGTCAACGGGTTGCGGGCGGGCATCCTCGTCAACTATTCGGACTCGGCCTATCTGCGCGACATGGTTGCCAACGAACGCGCCAGCCCCGGCCTCGATTACATGGACTCGGACGGGCACGGCTACTCGCTGGTGACCCTGACCGACGCGGCAGTGAAGGTGGAACAGGTCAATGTCGGCGGCGTGTCGCGCGACGCCGGCCCCGAAGGCGCGGCGGTACTGCGCCGTGCCCGCTTCACCGTAAAGTCGTGGGGGCCGGGCGAGGAACCGGTCCTGGAAGGGCCGGAATTCGACGGGCCGCCGCCCTATCCCTGGACCCTCGCCTGACGGCCCCATCGGTTTGACGCGCGGGCCCCAACCGCTAAGCTTCCGTCCCAAGAAAAGACCGGGAGGGACAGGGCATGGGTTTTTCCGAGTATGCGTCTTATGACGGTTTGGGGCTCGCCGATCTGGTGCGCCGGAAAGAAGTCAGTGCGACCGATCTGGCCGAGGAGGCCATCTCCCGCATCGAAAAGCACAATCCGGCGCTGAATGCGGTCGTCACCAAAATCTACGACCGCGGACGCGAAGCGGCGAAGAAGCCGGCCAGCGGCCCTTTCGAGGGCGTGCCCTTCCTGCTGAAGGATATTCTGGGCGACCTCGAAGGCGTGCCGACTCAAAACGGCTCGCGTTTCCTGAGCGGCATTCCGGCGCCGCATGACGGGACACTGACCGCGCGTTTCAAACAATCCGGCGTCGTCATCCTCGGCAAGACCAATGTGCCCGAATGCGGGCTGCTGCCGACGACGGAATCGGCGCTATACGGCCCGGCGCGCAATCCCTGGAACACCGACTATTCGACGGGCGGTTCTTCCGGCGGTTCGGCGGCGGCGGTCGCGGCCGGCATCGTGCCGATCGCCCATGCCAATGACGGCGGCGGCTCGATCCGCATTCCGGCGGCCTGTTGCGGCCTTGTCGGGTTGAAGCCGACGCGGGCGCGCAATCCGCTCGGTCCCGACATGGGCGACATCATGGGCGGATTGATCCACGAGCACATTGTTTCGCGCAGCGTTCGCGATACCGCGACGATGCTCGATTGCACCTCGGGACCGGAGCTCGGAGATCCTTATTTCGCCCCGCCCAACGAGCGTCCCTTCGCCGAGGAAGTCGGCCGCAAGACGGGCAAGCTGCGCATCGCTTATTCAATAACCGACACGGCCGGAAAAAAGGTGCATCCCGAATGCGTGAAGGGCATCGAGGAAACGGCGAAGCTGCTGCGCGATCTTGGCCATGAGGTCGAGGAAGCGGCGCCGCAACTGACCAACGAACTCCTCTCGCAATCCTTCATGGCGCTGTGGGCCGCCGGGCTCGCGCTGCAGATCGACGGCTTTGCGATGTTGACCGGGAAGCAGCCCAACGACAACGAAATCGAAGGCCTGACCTGGGGCCTCTATCAAGCCGGCAAACAAGTGACTGCTGTCCAGTATCAGATGGCGATTGCGCAGTTGCAGGGCATGTCGCGCGCCATCGCGCATTTCATGGAACGCTACGACGCATGGATGACGCCGACGCTCGGTGCGCCGCCGCTGAAGATCGGCACCATCGACATTCACGAGCGTGACCCGGTGAAAGCGTTCGCGCCGATCATCGACTTTGTTCCGTTCACCGCCATCGAAAATGCGACGGGCCAGCCGGCGATCTCGCTGCCGCTGCATTGGACGGCGGATGGTCTTCCGGTCGGCATCATGTTTGCCGGACGATTCGGCGACGAGGCCGGCCTGATCCGCCTTGCCGCGCAACTGGAAGAAGCGCGGCCCTGGAAGGACAAGCATCCGAAAATCTGGAACTGATTTGCGGCAAGGGAGAGAGACAATGGGATTTGCCGAATATGCGGATTATGACGGGCTGGGCCTCGCGGAGCTTGTGACCAAGGGCAAGGTGACGCCGCTCGAACTGATCGACGCCGCCATCGAGCGTGCCGAGCGCCACAACCCGACCCTCAACGCCATCGTGTTCGAGGCCTATGACGAGGCCCGCGACGTCGCAAAAGGAAAACTGCCAGACGGGCCGTTCAAGGGCGTGCCCTTCCTGATCAAGGATCTCGGGTCGCCGGTAAAAGGTTGGCGGCGCTCCAGCGGCAGCCGCTTCGTCGCCGATGTCGTCGACGACCATGACAGCACGCTGGTGACGCGTTTCCGCGCCGCCGGCACCGTGCTGTTCGGCAAGACCAACACACCCGAATACGGCATCACCGGCACCACGGAATCGCGCCTGCTCGGCCCCTGCCGCAATCCCTGGGACCCGAACCGCATTTCGGGCGGCTCGTCGGGCGGCGCGGCGTCGGCCGTCGGCGCCGGCATCCTGCCGCTCGCACATGCCTCGGACGGGCTCGGCTCGATCCGCATTCCGGCCGCCTGTTGCGGCCTTGTCGGCATGAAGATCACACGCGACCGCAACCCGCAAGGCCCGGAGGACTATGACCGCGCCATCGGCTTCAGTGTCGATCACGTGGTGAGCCGGACCGTGCGCGACAGTGCCACGATGCTTGACGCGACTGGCTATCCCGAGCCGGCGTCCCCCTACGCGCCGCCGCCGAAGGCCCGCCCGTATATGGAAGAGATCACAAAAAGCCCCGGCAAGCTGAAAATCGCATGGTCGGGCGAGACGCCGAACGGCAAACCGATCCACCCTGAAATTCAGGCAGCGCTGGAGCGAACGGCAGACGCGCTGGCGAAGCTCGGCCATGACGTTCGCCCGCGCGGACTGGGCATCGACTACCGCCAGCTCTATCGCGCGCAAGGCGCCGTGTCCGGATCGAACTTCGCCGCCGGCATGCTGCGCCGGATCGAAAAGATGGGCCGCGAACCGGAAGAGCATGAGCTTGAACCGCTGACCTGGGCCGGTTTCCGCAACGGGCAGAAACTTTCAGGCGCGCAGGCCATGTGGGGCTGGCAGCAGCTTCGCTTGATGAACCGGCAGATACTCAACGTCTTCGAGGATGTCGACGTCTATCTCTGCCCGGTGCTCGGCCAGTTGCAGCCCGAGATCGGCCATCTTGGACCCGATCAGGAGGCCCGCGAACTGAACAAGCGGCAGGGCCAGGTCTTCCCCTTCACCCCGCCCTTCAACTTCACCGGCCAGCCCTCGCTGTCGCTGCCGCTCTGGGAATCCGAAAACGGCCTGCCCATCGGCATGATGTTCACCGGCCGTTACGCAGACGAGGCGACCCTGTTCCGGCTGGCCGCGCAACTTGAGAAGGAATTGCCTTGGGCAGGCCGCAAGCCGAAGGTGTGGAACTGAGGGGAACGGAGTGCTATCTCCTGCCCCATGAACGATAGCATCAAACCCGTCCACGTGATCGGCGCCGGCATGGCCGGTTCCGAGGCTGCCTGGCAGCTCGCCTCGGCGAACGTTCCCGTGGTGCTGCACGAGATGCGGCCCCACGTGAAGACAGACGTGCACCATACCGACGGCTTCGCCGAGCTTGTTTGCTCCAACTCCTTCCGCTCCGACGACCACGAATTGAACGCCGTCGGATTACTGCACGAAGAAATGCGGCGCGCCGGATCGCTGCTGATGGAAGCCGCCGTCGTGGCGCGCGTGCCCGC
Organism: Alphaproteobacteria bacterium HGW-Alphaproteobacteria-11; assembly: GCA_002841195.1. GTDB lineage: Bacteria > Pseudomonadota > Alphaproteobacteria > Parvibaculales > Parvibaculaceae > Parvibaculum. The sequence continues at coordinate 5,055 of PHEO01000053.1, read as the reverse complement.
CGGCGGCGCGCTGGCCGTCGACCGCGACATCTTCTCGGACTATGTGACGGACAAACTGACGGCGCATCCGCTGGTGACAGTCGAGCGCGGCGAAATCGACGGACTGCCACCCGCCGAATGGAACAATGTGATCGTCGCGACGGGTCCGCTGACATCGGACACGCTCGGCAAGGCCATCGCCGAACTGACCGGCGCGGACGAACTTGCCTTCTTCGACGCCATCGCGCCGATCGTCCATCGCGACTCGATCGACATGTCGGTCTGCTGGTACCAGTCACGCTACGACAAGGAAAGCGCAGGCGTGACCGGCGAAGGCGGCGCGGGCAAGGACTATATCAACTGCCCGCTGACGCGCGAGCAATACGCCGCCTTCATTGAGGCGCTGCTGACGGGCGGCAAGACCGAATTCAAGGAATGGGAGAAGACGACGCCCTATTTCGACGGTTGTCTGCCGATCGAGGTCATGGCGGAGCGCGGGCCCGAGACGCTGCGCTTCGGACCGATGAAACCGGTCGGCCTCACCAATCCGCACAAACCGGACGAAAAGCCCTACGCCGTCATCCAGCTTCGCCAGGACAACAAGCTTGGCACGCTCTACAACATGGTCGGCTTTCAGACCAAGCTGAAGCATGGCGAGCAGACGCGCATCTTCCGCACGATCCCCGGACTTGAAGACGCCGAGTTCGCGCGGCTTGGCGGCCTGCACCGCAACACATTCCTCAACAGCCCGAAGCTGCTCGACGCGACGATGCGGCTGGCGAAGGAGCCGAGACTGCGTTTCGCGGGCCAGATCACCGGCGTCGAGGGCTATGTCGAAAGCGGCGCGATGGGCATTCTTGCCGGCCGCTTCGCCGCCGCCGAACGTCTCGGCGGCATGGTCAGCCCGCCGCCGCGCACGACGGCGCTCGGCGCCTTGCTGGCGCATATCACGGGCGATGCCGATGCAGCGACCTTCCAGCCGATGAACGTCAATTTCGGCCTCTTCCCGCCGCCCGAAGTGCCACTCGACGAAAACGGCAAGCGCCCGCGCGGCAAGGCCAAGGCCCCTGCCCGCAAACGCGCCTATACCTCGCGCGCGCTGCACGACCTCGAGGGCTGGCTCCAACCGAAGGCACAAGCGGCCGAATAGTCAGATGCGTCCGGTAATTTTCGCGCGCAGCAGCCGCAACTGACGCCGGAATGCGGGTACGTCGCTCGACCGATGGAACGGATCGAAGTCCGGTGCCGTCAACAAATCGAGATACCGCTCGCACAGAGATGCAGGCAGAAACGCCGGCAATGCGGCTCGCGGCAACGGTTCGCGCCGGGCTTCAGCGAGCAATGTCCGCGCCCGGTCCGCGACATCGCACATGACGCCGCGCAGACCTGCGGTCATACGTCCCGTCAGGATCGTATGCGGATCGACATCGTGAAGACGCAACAGGTCGGCCGGCATATAAAGCCGTCCTTGCGACGCGTGAAGCGGCATGGCGCGAAGCAGGCCTGTGAGCGCGTAGGCAATGCCGGCGTCGCGAACGGCGCTCTCGGGCGCGTCGACGCCGAGCGCCAATGCGGCCAAACGCATGACCCTGGCCGAAGTTGTCTCGGCATAGGATTCGAGCGCCGGAACATCGGCAAACGGTTCTTCCGACAGATCGCGTTCGCGCGCATCGACCAACGCCAGCAGACCCTTGCGCGGCAACTCGGTTGCAGCCAGCGCTTCGGCAACCGCATGACCGCGCGTCTCACCCCGGTCGAGACCTTCGACGGTTTCGCGCCACCATTGCAGCCGGATATGTCCCATCATCGGTTCGCTGACCGCTTCGGGAATGCGCGCGATCTCGATGTTGAAGGCATAGAGCGCGAGCAGCGCGTCGCGCGCCGGCGCAGGCGCCAGCAACACAGTCAGAAAACGGTCATGGTCGTGCCGCCGCACTTCCTCGAAACAGGCCGCGAACGCTGTTGCCGTCTGCGTCATGCCGCATCCTCAAAGAAAACGGGGCCGCCATCGTGGCAGCCCCGCCCTTGTTCGTCTGTATCTGCTCGATCAGTAGATGTTCTGCGCCGAGACCATCGCGAAGAGCATCGGAATCGAGAGCAAGGTGTTGGTCCGCGAGAAGAGCATCGCGGTGCGCGCCGCCGCGGGCTTTGCCTCGGCCGGACCGTCGACAATGCCGAGCGCGATCTTCTGGTTCGGCCAGATCACGAACCAGACGTTGAACCACATGATCGTGCCGAGCCACATGCCGATTCCGATGGCAATGTTCTTCGGCACCATGAACTCTGTCATTGCGCCGAGCGTGTAGGCGTCGAGCAGATAGCCGTTCATGTGAGCAACGATGATGCCGGTGACGATGGTCGCCATCGCGCCCCAGCGGAACCAGAACAGTGCTTCGGGCGCAATCACCTTGCCGATTGCCGGCTTCTGGTCATCCGGGATCTTCGGCATGGACGGGATTTGCACGAAGTTGAAATACCAAAGCAGACCGATCCACATCACGCCGCTGATCACATGCAACCAGCGGAAGAAAAACGCCCAGAAGGCATAATCGCCCAGCGACCCGCCCCCGTTGAGATAGAGCAGCACCAGGATCGCCGCCAGCACGAAGCCGGCAATCACCGTGTTGCGGAGCGATGTGAGAATGGCAGCCATGATGGTCCTCCCCGTCTGATTGCCCGGCGCCGCCTCCGGCCTCTGCCTCGTGGAGGGCGTCCGGATCGGATGCCGAAACCGGCGCGACTCAATGTCGCGATACTGGCATGAAAACTAGGAGTTTCCGCCGCAAAAGCCAAGCCCGCGAGAACCAGCAATCAGGAAACAGCAATCAGCGCGGCGGCAACGCGGCGATTTTCGCCAAGCATCATGTTGTACGTCCGGCAGGCCGCCGCGGTCGCCATCATATCCGGGAAAAGCCCCTGCGATTCGAGATGCTTTTGCACCTGAGCCGGCAATCGCGCAAAGGCCGCGCCGGAACCGACAAGCAGAAAGTCGAAAGTGCCAGCGGCATCCGTCAGAACGGCGAAAGATGCCACCGTGACATCGCCGATCGCGGCAATGGACCAGGGATGCAGGCCTTGCGGCGTGACGATGATCGAACCTTCGAAACGCTGTCCTTCGAGGCGAAAGCCGCCGTCTCCATAGGCATCGACCGGCGGCTGTCCCGAAAAGCGTGGCTTCATGCCCGATGGGCCACCGCTCACGCCTTGGCCCTGGACTTTCCCTCCGCCGTCTTGCCGGTGGTGTTGCCCGACCAGTCGCGCGACACGCCGACCGCCAGAATGACCGGAGCGGCGATGAAGATCGACGAGTAGGTGCCGACCAGGATGCCGAAAATCATCGCGAAGGTGAACCCACGCAAAACCTCGCCGCCGAAGACGAAGAGCGCCAGCAGCGCAAGCAACGTGGTGCCCGAGGTGATGACGGTGCGCGACAAGGTCTGATTGATCGACAGGTCGACCAACTCGGCTAGATCCATCTTCTTGTATTTGCGCAAGTTCTCCCGGACACGATCATAGACAATGACAGTGTCGTTCATCGAATAACCGACAATGGTCAGGATGGCCGCAATCATCTGCAGATTGAATTCGATCTGCAAAATGCAAAGAATGCCAATGGTTGCGAAAACGTCGTGAACCAGCGAGACGATCGCGCCGAGGCTGAACTGCCACTCGAAGCGGAACCAGATGTAGATAAGCATTAGCGCCATCGCGAGCACGACGGCGATGACGCCGCTCTGGACAAGCTCGCCGCTGACCTGCGGGCCCACCACTTCGACGCGCCGGTACTCGACCACCACATCGTCGAGTGCCGCGCGCACGGCATTGACGACTTCCTGCGACGCGGCCTCGCCGCCTTCGGCCGGCGACGGAATGCGGATCAAGACGTCATCGGCCTGACCAAACTCCTGAATCTGGACTTCACCAAGACCAAGGCCGCCCATCGTCGCGCGCAACTGCGTGAGATCCGCCGGCCCATCGGTGGCGATCTCGATCATGATGCCGCCCTTGAAGTCGATGCCGAAATTGAGCCCTCGTCCGAAGAAAAGCACCACCGACGCAACAATGACCGCCAACGAAAACGCCACAGCGACATGGCGAAACCTGACGAACGGAATATGCGTATCGTCCGAAATCAGCTTGAGATGTCGCATGTGTCTGGCTCCGTCCTGGCGGTCACAGATAAATCGTCTTCGGACGCCGGCGGCGTATCCAGACCGAAAGCATAAGGCGGTTGACGGTATAGGCGGTGAAAACCGAAGTTATGATGCCCACGCCGAGCGTCACCGCAAAACCACGCACAGGCCCCGACCCCATCTGAAACAGGATCGCGGCGGAAATCAGCGTCGTGATGTTGGCATCGAGAATGGACGACAGCGCTCTGTTGTAGCCGTTTTCGATGGCCGGAACCGGACCTTTACCGGCAGAGATTTCCTCGCGTATGCGCTCGTAGATCAGCACATTGGCATCGACCGCCATGCCGATGGTCAGGACGATACCGGCAATCCCCGGCAATGTGAGCGTCGCCTGCAGGATCGACAGAACGGCGAAGATCATCGCCATGTTGAGGGTCAAGGCCACCACGGCCAAAACGCCGAAGAATCCGTAGCTTGCGATCATGAAGGCAACGACAGCGACACCGCCGATCACCGCGGCGATCTCGCCGGCCGCAATCGAGTCCGCGCCGAGCCCGGGACCCACCGTCCGCTCCTCAAGCACATTGAGCGGTGCCGGCAGCGCGCCGGCGCGCAACAGGATCGCGAGATCGTTGGCCGCCTGCACCGTGAAGTTGCCGCTGATCTGGCCCGAGCCGCCCATGATCGGCTCGCGAATGACGGGCGCGCTGATCACCTTGTCGTCGAGAACGATGGCAAAAGGCCGTCCTACGCTGTTGCGCGTCACTTCGCCGAATTGCCGCGCACCTGTCGAGTCGAAGCGGAAGTTGACGACTGGCGCGCCCGTTTGCTGATCGAAGGCCGGTTGCGCATCGACCAGCCGGTCGCCGCCGACCATGACACGGCGCTCGACCAGCACCGGCACACGCGGCTCCTCGGCCATGAAGAGGATTTCGGTGCCGGT
>PHEO01000278.1 GCA_002841195.1 Alphaproteobacteria bacterium HGW-Alphaproteobacteria-11 | reverse complement strand
AACTTGATCGCAAGCCCGAGCGCGGCGGAAACGCCCAGCACCGGCAGCATGCCGATGTGAAAGCGCAGCATGGCGACAAGCGCGCCCGCGCTCAACGCCAGCGCCCAGGGATCGAGCGTCGCAAGCTCCGGCACCCAGAGCCGCAGCACCGACACGCGCACCTCTTCCACCGTGCCGAACAGCACATGAAGGCCGAACCACAACGCGAGGTTGAGAATGACACCGACGACCGCTGCCGTGATGGCGGCGAAGGCCGCATTGAGTAACGTCACCTTGCGCAGCCGCTCGATGTAGGGCGCACCGAGGAAAATCCACAGGAAGCACGGCGCGAAAGTCACCCAGACCGTGATGAGCGCGCCGATGATGCCGGCAAGCACCGGATCGAGCCCACCCGCCTCGCGATAGGCGGCCAGATAGCCGACAAATTGCAGCACCAGAATGAGCGGCCCCGGCGTCGTCTCGGCCAGTCCGAGCCCGTCGAGCATCTCGCCCGGCGCAAGCCAGCCGTAAAACTGCACAGCCTCCTGCGCCACATAGGCAAGCACCGCATAGGCGCCGCCGAAAGTGACGACCGCCATCTTGCTGAAGAAAACCGCTTCCTGCGCGAACACATGGCCGGGCCCCAGCGCCAGCAGCAAGGCGGCAACAGGTCCGAGCCAGACAAGCCCGCCCACCAGCGCAACGGCGATTGTGCGGCCGGCCGTGGTGCGCGTATGCGCCGGCGCTTCGACTTCCTTCTCGCCATCTTCCTTCGCAGCCAGCAGCGAACCGAACACACCCGGCGCCGCCCGCGCCGCGACAAGCCCGAAAGCGGCCGCCGCGCCGACCACCAGCGGAAACGGCACGTCGAAAAAGAAGATCGCCGCGAAGGCCGCGCCCGCCAGCACGTAAAGCGCGACGGATTTCAGCATCCGTTTCGATATGCGGATCAGCGCCTCGATGACGACGGCAAAGACTGCCGCCTTGATGCCGAAGAACAATGCCTCGACAAGCCCGAGATCGGCATAGGCCGCATAGAGTACGCTCAAGCCCAGCATCACCGCGACGCCGGGCAGGATGAACATCAACCCGGCGGCCAGCCCGCCCTTGATGCCGTGGAGAAGCCAGCCCGCATAGGTCGCAAGCTGCTGCGCCTCCGGCCCCGGCAGCAACATGCAGAAATTGAGCGCATGCAGGAATTGCGGCTCCGAGAGCCACTTTCTCTCCTCCACCAGAATACGATGCATCAGGGCGATCTGACCCGCCGGGCCGCCAAAGCTCAGAAAGCCGATCCTTGTCCAGACGCGAAAGGCTTCCGCGAAGGTGACGGCGGGCAAATCGGTCATATCGTTAATCGCACCTCTGATGAGCGGGTAGGATGGGCTGCCCGACTATGCCACCTTGGCAGCCGGGATGCAGCCCGGCCTGGATCATTGACGGGCGCGGCCCGTCTGTGCAGGTTGAGCCCGTCCTTGAACGCGACCAGCAGAAACCGGAAAGAAAATTGGCCGACCAACAACCAGCCGCGCCCGAAATTCCCGAACGCTACCGGCAAGTCCTTGATCTGATAAAGCAGGGCAAGCGCGGTATCGCCGAAAAGCAGGCCCGCGCCATGCTGGCCGAAACGCCCGAAGACGGCGACACGATGGCATTGCTCGCCTCCGTCATCGTCGAGCGGGGCGAATTCGACGAGGCCGAGCGGCTCCTGAAACGCGCGCTGCAGATCACGCCGATGGAGCCGACGCCCTGGCTTAATCTCGGACGGCTCTTCCAGCAGCGGCGGCACTGGGGCGAGGCGCTCGCGCATTACGAAACCGCCGCAAAGGTCTTCCCCGACCATCCCGCCATCGCCGCAACCTATGGTCAGCTCCTGCAACGCGCCAACCGCTTCGCCGAGGCCGAAGCGCAATACCGCCGCACGCTCGAAGCCGATCCGAGGCCCATTCACCACGTATCGCTCGGCATGGTGCTGCTCCGGCAGGAGCGCGTCGAGGAGGCGGTCGAGGCGTTCCAGACCGCGATTGCCGGCAACCCGAACCTGTCGGCCGCCTGGGGCAATCTCGGCAACGCCGAACAGAAGCGCGGCAACATCGAAGCGGCCGCCGCGGCTTATGAAAAAGCCATCGCGCTCAACCCGCAGGACAGCATGTCCTATGTCAGCCTCGGCCTCGCGCAACTGCGGCTCGGCCAGGCGCGGCAGGCCACCGAAATTTTCGAGCGTACGCTGGCGCGGATGGGGCCGGAGCGCCGCGCCGCCGCATGGCTGCCCTTCGCCCGCGCGCAGGAATTCGGCGAAATGCCGGCCGGCTACCGCGCCGAGATCGGTAATCTTGTTTCGCGCGTGGCGCTGACGCCGCCGGAAAGCTTCGACGGCATCAAGGCGCTCAACGCGGCGCTGGCGGCGGCGCTGCGCGAAGACCCGACGCTCGTGTGGGAACCGCAAGGCAAGGCGACGCGCAAGGGCGGGCAGACCGGATTGCTGCTCGACAATCCGCGCGAACCCTTCATCGCCTTCGAGCAAACCCTGCGGCGCGCCATCGACGCGCATTTCGACTCGATAAGGCGCGAGCCCGGACACCCCTACCGCCGCCAGGTGCCGCGGACCTACCAGCTCGACCTCTGGGGCACGCTTCTTTCGGAAGGCGGTCACCAGCATTCGCATATCCATGTCGGCGGCTGGATGAGCGGCGTCTACTACGTCGCGCTCCCGCCAACGATAGGAAAAGACGACGCGCGTGACGGCTGGATCGAATTCGGCCATCCGCCACCGGAATTCGACGCGAAGTTCGAACCGCGGACCATCGCCTATGAGCCGCGCGAAGGCGACGCCCTCTTCTTCCCGTCCTATTTCTTCCACCGCACCCTGCCCTTTTCGGGCGACACGCAGCGCATCAGCCTCGCCTTCGACGTCAAGCCGACAAGCTGGCGCGACTGAACCCCGGCAAAGGCGCGGTATGGACGGCGACTGCCCGGCGCGTATCATGCCCGGCAAGCAAGAAG
>PHEO01000052.1 GCA_002841195.1 Alphaproteobacteria bacterium HGW-Alphaproteobacteria-11 | reverse complement strand
GACGTTCGCCTGACGACATATGGGGCATGGGGATCCAAACAGGAAGTCCACGTTCTGGAACGGCTGAATGCGCCTACAGAGGCTGTCGAGTTCGGAGGCATCACGGGACTTTCGCCAAGCGAACCGAGTGCGGCACCGTCTCTCGGGCGGGCCGCACATGAGGCGGAACAAAAGCGATTTGTCATCCTCGCGTTTCAGAGGACCGGGTCGAACATGGTCGTCAATGCGCTGAACAGCCATCCCGAAATCCGGTGTCATGGCGAGTTGATGCAAAAAGGCAATGAAGACCTCAAGGGCGCCTTGAAGGTCGTGAGGGAAATCGACCCGGTCTTCGCCGACGAAGCCTATCGGCACAGCAATCCATACCAATTCATCGACAGCGTTTTTGCGCTCGGCTCCGAAGCGCGGTTTCAGGGTTTCAAGCTGATGCTGAGGGACAATGCCGCGCTGCTCCCGGCGATTGTCGAGGATGCGACCTACGCCAAGGTGCTTCTCTATCGCGACAATGTTCTTGCGGCTTATTCATCTCACAAGATCGCCCAGGTGACCGGACAGGGGATCGTCTGGCGGTTTGAGGAGGTCAAGACCGCGAAGGTTCCTTTTGACGGCGACGAGTTTCAAAAGTTCAAGCTTCGCTGGGACAAGGCATTCGCGGAGGCAAGGCGATTGCTCGCGGCGTCCGGTCAGGCGTTCCTGGAGATCGAATATCGAGAGGCCTCGACGGATGCGGGCCGGCGCAGAATTCTCGAATTCATCGGCGCAAATCCGGAAGCCGAGATAAAAGTCCGCACCAAGAAGCGCAGCGCTAGCGAGATTCTCGACCGCTTCACCAATCCCGGCGATGCCGAGGCCTGGCTCAAGGCGAACGATCTCCTCCGCTGGAAGATCGAGGATAGCCCTTTGTCATCTCTCGCCAGCGTCTTCCCGCGCTTGGTGCGACAGTCCTCGATCAGCGAGATATTTCGACACGTCATGGGGATTGGCAAAGCGGCCAAAGATGGAATTGGCGCGATGCGGGGCATAGAAGTGCAGCAGGAAGCAAAGAGCGTGGAGGGGCCGCAACCTGCGTCCGGGGCGAAGCCCCGGTCCATCAAGCGACACTTCCATATACTGCCGCAGCAAGGCATCCTTTATGTCTCGGTGCCGAAGGTCGCTTGCACAACGCTGAAGGTCATTTTCGCGCGTCTGGCGTTGGGGGTGGCTGACTATGTGCCGGAAAGAATACATGACAACAAAATGCTGCCGTTCTGCGACCCGGAGGAGTTTGGTATCAGGAATTTTCCTGAGGGAGTAAACGATTCCGGCCTGAAGCGCTTTGCTTTCGTCCGAAACCCCTACACGCGGGTGCTTTCCGCATATCTGGATAAATTCGTGAGCAAGCCGCGTGAGCGCGAAAGGCTGAAGGCGGCCCGGGCAAGATATTTGAGTGAGCTGGGGTTCAGTGCTGGAAAAGAAATTACCTTTGCTGAATTTGTTGAGGCTGTGTCGCGTCAGCCTCGTGTCGAGATGGACGCGCATTGGCGTCCTCAGGCCGATCTGCTGGCGCTTCCCACTGTGAAGTACGACTTTGTCGGGCGGCTGGAGTCCTTTCGCGCCGATTTTCTGGCTCTCGAATCCTTTCTCGGGGTCGATCTGCAATCGCTGTATGTGGCGAAGGACGGAAAGAAAACCGGCGCTGCGAACCGCCTGGCGGACTACTACACACCTGAGATCAAGGCGCAGGTCGATCGCATCTATGCCGACGATTTCGAGTTTCTGGGCTTTCCGAAGGAGCTACCGCTCTAGCTTGCCGTTCCTCAGGACATAGATGTCCTGCCGGTGGCCGGTGCGGCCGATGTGGTAGCCGGCAATGCGCCAGGGTGTCGGTTCCAGATGCGTCTTGAACCATTGCTGCGTAAAGAACGTCAGCCCCCAGTGCGAGGTGTCGGCATTTTCCGCATCGCGAATGTCGCCCTGCCATTCAAGGGTGCTGTAGGGCGAGAAGAAGTGGCCCGCGCGCGAAACCTCCGCGACGAGCATGTCCAGAAATCCGTATTCGACCTTGCCGCGTTTGTCTGACGGCGTCTCCGGGCGGTTGAAAATCCGGTCGAGGAGCCCGCGTTTGCCCATGCGGGGGGCCTTTGCGAGAAGGCTGTAGTCGGGCGACGGATTTCCGTAAACGATCCGGCGTGCAACGTCGTGCGGCCCATGCGCCGTGAGGGCCAGGAAGCCGCCGGGGCGCACGACGCGCGACAATTCGGCGAGCCAGAGGCGCGACGCCGAGGGCGAAAAATGAGTCCAGACGGACTTTGCAAGGATGCCGTCGAGGCTGTCGTCGTCGCGTTCGAGAGGCGGGTTCTGGTTTGAGATGAAAAAGTTCACCTCGGGATGCGACTCCCGGCCCCATGCGATCGAAACCGGCGAGGGATCGCAGCAATGCCAGCGGATTTGCGGGAGGCCATAGGCCAGGTTGCAGACCGTTCGCCCCGTCGAGCCGCCGAAATCCAGAATGTCGAGACCCGGCGTCATCGCGAAGCCGCTGTCCTCGCAGGCTTCGATCAGGAAGTCCGCGTTGTTGATGTCGAGGAAGACGCCCGAGCCGCGGGAGATCATGTGGATGTTCGGTGGCGGAAGTTTCAGGTCGAGGCCGGCGGCGGCGAGAAAGCCGGGGTCGGCTTTCAGGCCGGCGCGGCAAAAATTGTAAAATCGCGCCTGAAAGGTGTCGATCGGGTCGAGAGGCGGGCACGCGATGCCCTGGTTCGTCAACCGGTCGACAATCCGCTGGCTCACCGGCCGGCGCGCCGGAACGTAGATATTCCATACGCGCTGCCCGTCGCCCGCCCCGATATCCGCCGAGGCGGCCGTCAGCCGGTTCAGCAGAGGCCGATACTTTTCGAACTCCGCCCTTACCGGCATGACGTCGAGCTCCCGCTCTTGCCATTCGTTCCGCGCGTTTCCACCCTTGGCCGGTTCAGTTCGTCTGCGCGCTCCAGTAGGAGACGCAGGGAATTCGCGCCGTGTCGCAGCGATGGGCGTATTTCCGGGCGATCTCGGTCACCTCGTCCATAAGCCCCTCCGCGAGGGTGATGGGGTTGAGGCCGAGACCGAGGAAGCGGTCGTTGGCGACATGCAGATCGTTCTCCGCCGCTTCGTTTCGCGGGTTCTCGACATTGGCGATTTCGGCGCCGGTCATCTGGGCGATCATCTGGGCCAGGTCGCGAACACGATGGGTCTCGGTCATCTGGTTCAGGATGCTGACGCGCTCACCGTTCTGCGGCGGATTCTCGACCGCCAGTTCGATGCACTTGCAGGTGTCCTTGATGTGGATGAAGGCGCGCGTTTGCCCGCCCGTTCCATGCACGGTCAGCGGATAATTGACCGCGGCCTGCATCAGAAAGCGGTTGAGCACCGTGCCGTAGTCGCCGTCGTAGTCGAAGCGGTTGATGAGACGCTCGTCCATCGACGTCTCGTCGGTCTGCGTTCCCCAGACGATCCCCTGATGAAGGTCGGTAATCCGCACACCGTCGTTCTTGTTGTAGAAATGGAAGAAGAGCTGATCCTGCGTCTTCGTCATGTGGTAGATCGAGCCCGGATTGGCCGGATAGAGAATTTCCTGCTCGTGGTCGCCGTTCTCCGTCTCGACCTTTACCTTGAGGTAGCCTTCGGGAATCTTCATACCCGCGGTGCCATAACCGTAGACGCCCATGGTGCCGAGATGCACCAGATGAACGTTGACGCCGGACTCGACGATCGCCGCCAGGACATCGTGCGTGGAATTCAGATTGTTGTTGACCGTATAGCGCTTGTGTCGCGACGATTTCATCGAATAGGGCGCGGCGCGCTGTTCGGCGAAGTGAATGATCGCGTCGGGCTGTTCCTCGCGGATCAATGTCAGCAGGCGATGGTAGTTCTCGCCAACGGTAAAATTCAAAAACTGAATATCCTTGCCGGTCAATTCCTTCCATGCCGCGAGCCGGACGCCCAGCGGGCGAATTGGCGTCAATGAATCGACTTCGAGCTCGACGTCGATATTTCTGCGCGACAGGTTGTCGACGATAATCACTTCGTGCCCGCGCTGGGACAAATGCAGGCTAACGGGCCAACCGCAAAATCCATCGCCCCCCAACACAACGATTTTCATAATACATTCCTCTTCACTGGAAACACCCGGCTACCACCCCCCTGTGGTTCGATTTGCGATCCGGTCCGGCATCCCGCCGGCGCGCCCGGCTCAGCGGGCGTTGAACCATGCCCATGTGCGCTCCAGGCCGTCGCTCAGCGACGTTGCCGGATCGAAACCGAAGGCCTCGCGTGCCCTCGAAATTTCGCACCATGTTCTGTGAATCTCGCCGGCACGAAATCCTTCGAACTTGATCGGAAGGTCCGTCCGGCCCACCACGCTGCCCATGACACCCAACAGCTCGCTAACCGTCGTCGGATAACCGCTGCCGAGCTGATAAACCCCCACCGCGGTACTTTCCATTGCACGGCGTACCCCGTCAACCAAATCTTCTATATACAAAAAGTCGCGGGCCTGTGACCCGTCTCCATAAACAATCAGTTCTTTTCCGGCCAGTATCTGCTTGAAAAAATGCGCGACGACGCTGCCCTTGTGAAAAGAACGGGGGCCATAAATATTGGAGAAGCGCAGCGCGCAACATCCGATACCGTAAGCGCCCGTATAGGCCGACATATAGCCTTCCATGGCGAGCTTGGACGCACCGTAGGGCGCGAGCGGTCTTGCAACCATGTCTTCATGGACCGGCGGCTCGGCCTCGCCGATGATGGCGCCGCCGGTCGATGCCGCGATCATGCGCGGCGTGTTCTGCTTGCGGCAGGCTTCGAGCACTTTCAGGCTGCCGACGGCGTTGACCTCGAAATTGAAAACAGGGTTGTCGATCGAGTCCATAACGCGCGTATCGGCGGCCAGGTGGACGACGACCTCCTGACCGCCCAGCGCCGCTGCGAGCGCGGTATCGTCGCAGATGTCGCCGTGAATGAAGCGTACGCCGAAGGGTTCGAGGTGCCGACGATCGCCCATGCTCTCATTGTCGAGCACCGTAATGGCGTAGCCGCCATGCGCGGCGAGATGCGCGGTGAGATTGACGCCGATAAATCCCGCGCCGCCCGTAATCAACACATTCTTCATTCTCAAGTCGCCTTTCGTTCGGATTTTCCAAGATCTCGAACCCGATCGATCGCCATCGGTTCAATGGCGCGGATGATCGATTGCCGGTTTCTGCTTTCGGTAACAAGAGAGTCGTCCCGGCGCCTCTTGAAAATGATCGTGTCGTGCGCGGTCACGTGTTTCCAACCGGCCGCCATGGTCTCGATGTTCCACTGCCAGTCCTGAAACGAAAGCCCGTTGGGGATGTCGCGGTGAACATAGGGAATTTCGAGGTGCGCTTCCTTCGGCGCCAGGCACAGCGAGTCGTAGTAGTTGCTGCGGTAGAAGAAGTAGGGGGTAAAGATCGGATCGTCCTGGTCCGGCTTGGTGAAAACCGAATGCTCGCTGTCGAATATCCAGTTGAACTCCGGGGGGACGATAATTCGTTCGCCGTGCGCTTCCGCACCGGCCAGCCGTTTTGCGCCTTCGATCAGCCAGTTTTCGCTGAAAAGATCGTCGGCATCGAGAAAGGCAATCCACCGCCCCTTGACCGTCGACATGATGGCATTTCGGGTCAGGCCGAGATCGCGCTGGTCGAGCGTTACTTTCGTCCAGTTGTCGAACGCGGGCTGCGTGAAAAATTCGCGACAGGCATCGGTTGCCGCATCGAGCGCTATCAGGCGTTCGATGCCGAAGCCGCCGGCCTCCGCCGCGCGGCAGGCCGCGTCGGCACTCCGGACGGTCGGGCCGGCGACAATGGTCTCGTTGTGCGCGGTGACGATGACGGAAATATCAATGTCGGGCATTGTCGTTCATGTTTCTCGAGACTTCGTAAATCATGTTCTCGAGCGTCGATATCTTGTGAACCTGGGCGGGTGGGACGCTGTAGCGCGATATCAGCTCTTCGATCAGCGCATCGTTTTCCGCGACGACGCCCGAGAGAATGTCGAAATTTCGATAGAATCTTTCGAGTGCAAAACCCTGCCACAGGCCTTTGGCGTCCTGTTTGTTTTGGAAAAGGCAGCCATATAGCCGGATGCTCGAGGCAAGCGCCTTGCCATAGGTGCGCAGCGAATTCCAGAATAGCCGGCTTTCCAGGTTGAAAGCCGTCTGGGGGCGCAGCGAGCGCAGGAATTCGATCAGCACATGTTCTTGCGTTTCGATCGGCAAATCCTTCGCGATGGACGCAAAGCCGATTTGCCTGCACCCGGCCGGCAGGCCGCTCAATGTACCCGGGCCTTCGGCGTCGGTGCACAACACGACGAGTTCTTCCGGCCCGTAGATCTCGGCAAGGGCGTTCGCGAGGCGGCATGCGGCCGCGACGGTTTTCGGCCGGTTGCCGTCCGGCAGGACGATCACGGCATGCGCCCTCCGGAATTTTGCCGCCTCTTGCAGCCGATGCATCGCAACGATCTGCGGCACCGCCGGATCTGCATAAAATGGCGGCAGATTGACAGCGAGCGTGTCGCGTTGTGCGTGGGCGATGAGCGGTTCGAAAGCCGCGGCCTTGGCCACCATTTCGCCGAGGACACCGCTTTCAAATCTTTCGCGTATGCTGCGGCGCCTTTCGGTCAGCAGGTTTTGCGTGGCGGCCGGATCCATGCTGAGCATACCGCAGAGGGCCATGAACGCGGGCGATGGTTTCGGGCTCCGCCCCTCGCGCGCGCCGTATCGGACATAGTGGAGTAGCGGGCTCATGCCGGATGCGACAACGTCCGGATTTGCAGCGACATACCACTCGGCGTCGAACCGGCCCGGGCGCTTCATCGCGATCAGCGTGCCGAAGATTCCGAGGAAAGCCGGGAAAAACGAGCGGCGCCGGCGTTGCGCCATGACGCCCACGGCATTTTCATCCGCCGCCGCATTGGGCGCCCGGCCCTCGGCGAAGCCATATTTGACGTAATGACGCAGCGGGTCCATGCCGGATGCGCCGACGTCGCTGTACTTGCTTCTGTACCAGCCGGCGTCGAAAATTCCGGCGCGACGGATCCGCGCCATTTGCTGCCTTGTCCGCAATGCCGCCGGGAGGAGCGAAGGCGTGTCGAGCAGCGTCTCGGCGATGCCGCGGCTCCGCGCCGCCGCTCTTGCATATTCCAGCCGATTCATGCCGGCATCTTCCCAAACCGGGTACGGCCGGTTCTCGGGAAGATTTTCACTTCCTGTCGGCTTGTCCAGATTGTCCGTCATGGCGTCCCGGCAATTTTGTCGAGCCACGTAAATAGAGGCTTCGAGCATATGGGGCAAGCACATCGTGTGCCACAATCCGGCAACAGATGAACGCCCTCACATATATCGGCCCCCATTTGTCTCGGAACCCGAGCTATTCCCCGGCAGGTAGGTCGCGCCGCCGCCATTGGTGAATATAACCGCGAGCGCATCGGCCAGATATCGGGTGCCGGTGGCGCTGCCCGAGAAGGTGCATCCGTTCACCCCGGCCCGCGCCAGATTGGTCGCTTGCGCATAGGCGGTGCCGAAGGCGGGCGTGCCGGTCAGGGTGATGGTGAGGGCCGCCGCGAAAATCTGACCAAGCTGGACCGTGCGAAGATGACGCGAAGCACCGCCGTTGATCGTATAGTTCTGAAGCAGGCGCACGACGCCGCCCTGCTCGGCATAGACATGCGAAAGACCGCCGGAGGTGAGTGCCCCGAACTCGACGGCGTGGACTTCGATGATCCCGTTTCCTGTCGCAGCGAAGCTGGCCTGAGACATGGAAGAAGCTTCCTGCGCCTTGACACCGTCGACAATAAGCCGTCCACCGCCACCGATTTTAATCGCCGCGCCGATGATCACATTCGACGGGGTCGTTGGGTCGCCGCGCAACAGGATGTCGCCGAGCCCTACCTGCGCGCCGATCTTTTCCGCACCGCCATAGGTGCCAGCAGCAAGCTGGATGGTGACGTTGTACCCGGCGAGATCGAGTGTGCCGTAGATCACATCGAGCGCCTGTTGGATCGTCAGGAAAGCTTCGCTTGTTTCGTTCGCGAGTCCGGTGTTGTCATCGCTACCATCGGTGCGAACATAGTAGGTGCGGTTGGCGGTTAGCGGCTCGCGGTAGGGCGTGCCTGCAGGGAAGGCGACGCGGGCCGTTGCATGATCGATGACGATGGCGTTCTTCCAGGCGGCACCGTCGTCGCTGACCTTGAATGTCAGATCGTTGTTGCCGGTCAAGCCAAACTCGGCGCGGCCGGACCAGTCGTCCTGGAACAGGAAGGATGCCGTTTGCTCTGCCGCTGCCTTGTTGACGACAAGGCGCATGTCGCCGGTGCCCGGCAATACGTCGTCGTGAGAGAAAAGCGCGGCGTCGGACTTGACGGCAAGGCGGTTCGTTTCGTCGGCATCGGTGTTGACGCCGAGCATGCTGCCGCCGGTTGCGACGGCGGCAGCGGGCGCGAAATCGATCCAGACGGCGGTGGAGAAAACAAGCAACGTTTCCTCTTCCTCGACCCAGGCGAGCCAGCCGGGATTCGGCGCGAGGAAGTGCCAGTGGCTGTCGAGCCAGGCGGCCACCTGTCCCTCCTTTCCGGTCCATGCGCCGGTTGCGCCGTCGGCGACGATGTGGCGCTGGCCCGGCGCGGGATCGGCGGGCGGCGCGGCGAGATCGCGGCTTTTCACGGCAAGCTGGACAAGCGCATCCAGTGTGCGGATCGCTTCATTGTGGGTGACATGCTTTTGCGCCTGGCTCGGCACAATGTAGGGCAGGCCCAGCAGTTCGGTCGTTTCGGCAGACATGATCTTCCCCTTTTGCTTCCTCGGATGCTGGGATCGTAGGGTTGGGGGAATGGGGCGGGGATAAGTACGCCGAATTTCTCTGCAATGGCAGCGCCGCCGGCCCTCCGGTTGCGCGATCTTCGGTGATGGCTTATCGAGTTTCGGCGCCATGCGGCCCGGTCCGGGCCGGATGGCGGAAGGACAACAGTTGCGGGAAACGGCTTCATGGGCCTTTCAACCGGATGGCGTTTCGGCCGGCGAACGTCACTGCGCGCGGCGGCGGGCGAGGGACCGGATGGGCGTGGATCCGTCCGCCTGACGGCCGCGCATGGCGGACCGCTTGCGGCCGGACGCTATCTGCTGAAGGTGGAGATGCGCGCGCTGGACGTCCCTGTGCTGACGATCGATGTCGACACCGTGTGCGAGGCGGTCGTTCACGCGGTCGATCTCGACTTCGGAAATGCAAGCCGCGGCGGGGGAGCTAAAGCCTTTGCGCCCATCGTGCTGACGCAGGACGCACCGGCGCTGATCGTTTCGTCCGCCATGCATGGTGATGCTCTTTCGAACGGGCGGTGGTGCCTTCGGGAACGCGGATATGCGACCTTCTACGGCGGCCTGTCGTTGAGGCTCGCGTGGCGCCTCGTTGCCGGGCGGGCGAGCTATTCGATGTTGCGCGAAGCGATCCGCCGGAACGGGGTCAAGGGTTTCGGCGGCGCGGTGCGCGGCGACTGGGAGGCGGCGCTGGCATTGCCCCGCTCGCGCTTCAGCAAGCGCATGCTCGAATATCCGGAGCGGGTGAACACAATAACGCGGGCGGCGTCGGTTGTTCCGTCATTGCAGGCGATCGGCGACTTCTCGCGCGGTGCGACGGTGCCGGCAATCGACGCGGCGCTGTTGGCGCGGGCGCGGCTGGCCGGCTTGTCGGCGATATGCCTGCCATGCGCATGGAGCGGCGGGAAACTTCTCCTTGACGATGCGGTGCGGCGCTTTCTCGACAATGCGAATGTAGACGCGAACTTTCCCTTCTTTCTTCGCCGGATCGACGCGCCGCGCGCGGGACAGCACGACAGAGATAGCGAGTTTGCTTTCGTCGAGGCGATTGCGCCTTTTCTGCGCGACCGGCGGGCCTTCCGTGTCGGTACGAAGCTCGCGCTGGGTATGCCGCCATTGGCGCAGACGCCGGACGCCGAGGAATGCGCTGCATTGTGGCGCGATGCGGCGCGCGCGGTCGGCCTTGGCGGGATTTTTGTCGTTGGCGCAGATGGGCGCGATGCGGCGGTTCCCGCCTGGGTTCGGGATGACGAAACGGCGCGCCTGCCGGACACGCCGCCGTCGCGTTTCGGCCGCGCCGTTCATGCGGCGATGGACGCAGCTAGCCGCGATGCGCGCGACGGGGCGCCGGCGCCTGTTGTCGTCGAACTTGCTGTTGGCCCGGATGGCGGCGGGCCGAGCCTCAAGGAAGACAGCCGGTACGGATATGCCTGGATCGAGGCGCTGCGGGTGGCGCAGGCGCGCTGCGCGGCGGCCGCGCCCGTGCCGCGCCCGCTCAGCGCCGCGCTTGTCGTACATGCTTATTATCCCGATGTTTTCGAGGAAATTCTTGCGACATTGCGCGACACCGCGACGGCACACAGGCTGTACGTCACCACGACGACGGAACGCCGGGCCGATGTCGAACGGTTGCTTGTGGCGTCGGGACGGGATTATGCGCTGCGTGTGTTCGACAATCGCGGGCGCGACGTTCTGCCGTTCCTCAAGCTCTTTGACGAGTTGCGCGGCGAGGGGTTCGACCTTGTCGCGAAAATCCACACCAAGCGGTCGCTGCATCGCAAGGATGGCGAGAAATGGCGACGTGCGCTGGTTGAACCCCTGTTCGGGCGTGACAGTTTCGAGCGGATCGTTACCGCTTTCGAACAGGACGCCGCGCTCGGCATGATCGGGCCGGGCGAACATCTGACAGGGCTGCGCAACAACATCCTTGCAAACGAGGCGCGGGTATTCGGGATCGCGCGCCGTCTGGGGCTGACGTCGCGCGACGTAACGCGGGGGAGCTTTCTTGCGGGCTCGATGTTTGTCGTGCGGCTGGAGGCGCTTGCGCCGCTGATGAGCCTCGCGATCGGCGAGGACGATTTCGAACCCGAGGCGGGGCAACTCGACGGTACGCTTGCCCATGCGATCGAACGCGGACTGGCGCTCAGTGTCGTTGCCAGCGGGATGCGCATGGCGGGCGTCGAGGATGTGCTGCGGCGGCGGTCGGTCCTCTGGAACATGTCGGGCTGATGCCGTCCGCCGCTCAGGCCTTTTTCAGCATGCCCTGACGTTCATCCGGCAAGGCGCCGCGGATGTTTTCGATATAAGCCATCATGCGCGAATAGCCGTCCTCCGTCAGTTCGACGAAAACGCGGCGTCCGTCGTTTTCGTCGCGGATGCGTGTGACCAGTCCTTCGGTTACAAGATCGCCGATCCGCCTCAGGGCGGTGGTGGCAGGTACGCGCGCGGCGATGCAGAGGCTCGACACCGAGATGCGCTTTTCCGACAGGCGGGCATGGGTCAGGTCGAGCAACATGTCCCAGGCCGGGTCCGAGAAAAGTCCGTCGGGAAAGAAATGCTGGCGCGCCGAACAGAGGCCGATCAGGCTGCGTGTCCAGTGACGACCGCTGTCGTCGGGCGAGAGGGCGTGGAGCGGCGCGGCGTGGCCGGCCGTCGAGGGGCTCGCCTCGATGCGGCGGGCTTGCGGTGTAGTGTCGGTGTCGGTCATGCGGTCGGCAAGGCGAACGAGATTGCCGAGTGCCGCTGGCACTTCGCAGTCGCGCAATGCGCCGACGATGTTGCGGGTTCGGGTCAGGATGTCCTCGGCCTCGGCGCGGATCGCGGCGGAGAGCATCGCGAGGCGGTGGTGCTCGGCGGATCTGGCGGTGCCCTCCTGCAGTGCTTCGCGAAGTTCGCCGGCGCCGCAGGGCGTGGTGAGAACCGACCAGGAATTGAACTGACGGAGCTGGCGCAGCAACTCCGGGGTGACGCTTGCGGTCAGCGCGATGAAATGCAGCCAGGGGCGCTCGGCGAACTGGGCCGTGTTGCGGGAAAGGTCACGCAGCAGGGGGTCGGTCTCGGTGTCGGCATCGACGATGACAATGCGGATCGAGGCGTCGCGCAGCAGGCGGTCGCGCACCGCGCCGCGCGAGCCGGCGACCTGCCAGGCGATGCCGGTGCCGAGCTCCGAGGGCTGGACGCCCAAGGCGCGCAGGCGCTCGGCGCCCTCCGGGTCGACAAGGGCGGCAACGGGCTGGGCCGCGGAAGGTTGTTTCTCATTCGGCTGCGAAATCGGGCGCATGGTATAAACCCTTTTGATTAGTCGAATCGGATTGTACTCAACCACAATGACACACATAAAAAGGTTTATGCAACTTTAAATATGGGCGCCCTTGCCGTCCCGTGTACTGGTCCGTTTCGCGATCCAAAATGAACGTAAGGCGGCCCGCGAGGCGGGAGGCGGGCCGTTGCGCCGATGGGTTCCATCGTCATGCGAATGCACTATGGTGGCGCCGATTTTTGATTTCTCCGGAGCCCGCGCCGCCGATGTCCGCCACGAAACAGAGTTTTGACGAAGCCGCACAGGGCGTCGTCGCCATGGCGCGGTTTGCCGGGGCGCGCGGCTGGGTGCCGGCGACCAGCGGCAATTTTTCGGTCCGGATCGACGCGGCGCGCGCGGCGCTGACGGCGACGGGCGGCGACAAGGCGGCGCTCGACGCGAGTGGCGTGATCGAGGTCGAGATCGCCGGACCGCCGCACCCGCGCGCCTCGGCCGAAGGGCCGCTGCATCTCGTGCGCTACGCGGCGGCGCCCGGGATCGGCGCCATCGCGCATGTGCATGGCGTTGCGGCGACGGTGCTGTCGCGGCGTCACGCGCGCGCAGGCGCACTTCGTCTCGAAGGGTGGGAATTGCTGAAAGCCTTTGCAGGCGTGACGACGCATGACATCGCGCTCGACATTCCGATCGTCGCCAACGATCAGGACACGGTGCGGCTGGCGGCGCTGGTCGAGACGCGGCTGCAAGACTGTGCGGCGCCGGGCTACCTTATCGCCGGGCACGGCCTGTATGTTTGGGGTGCGACGGTGAAGGAAACGATCCGTCACATGGAAGCTTTCGATTTTCTGCTCACCGCCCAGATGCATGAGGAGGGCGCAACATGACACAGCTCACGGTCTATCCGGACACGAACCCCGGCGAAGTGTTGCTCGACACGCGCGATGCGGCGGAGATCGCGGCGGCGCTTGACGGCATCGGCGTGACGTTCGAGCGATGGGACGCACCGCACAAGCTGCCGGACGAGGCCGACCAGGCGGCCGTGCTCGACGCCTATGGGCCGCAGGTGAAGCGGCTGATGGATGAGGGCGGATACAAAAGCGCCGATGTGGTGCGCGTCAAACCGGACAATCCCGATCGCGAAGCGCTGCGCCAGAAGTTTCTCGCCGAGCACACGCATGACGACGACGAGGTGCGGTTTTTCGTCGAAGGCGCCGGTGCGTTCTACCTGCGCAAGGGCGGCCGCGTTTATCGCGTCGTCTGCGAGCGCGACGATCTGATTTCGGTTCCGGCGGGCACGACGCACTGGTTCGACACCGGACCCGCCCCGCATTTCTGCGCCATTCGTATTTTCACCTCGCCCGAAGGCTGGGTCGGTCACTTCACCGGCGACGACATTGCAACGCGCTTTCCGAAGTTCGAAGGCACGGCAGCGTGAGCCGCATCCGCGCGATCGTTACCGACATCGAAGGCACGACGACGCCCATCTCCTTTGTTCATGACGTGCTGTTCCCTTATGCGCGGGAACGGCTGGCGGATTTCGTTGCCAAGCGTGGCGACGACGCCGATGTCGCGGCGGCGCTGGCCGAGGCGCGCGCGCTGGGCGGCGTGCCCGATGCATCGCGCAATGAGACGGTGGCGCTGCTTCTCTCATGGATCGACGAAGACCGGAAAGCGGGCCCGCTGAAATTTCTGCAAGGGTTGATCTGGCGACAGGGCTACGAGGATGGCGTGCTGAACGGGCCCGTCTATGCGGATGCGGCGGCGATGCTGAAGCAATGGGGCGACAGGGGATTGCGGCTGTTCGTCTACTCGTCAGGTTCGGAGGAAGCGCAGCGGCTGATTTTCGGCTATTCCGATCAAGGCGATTTGACGCCGCTGTTCGAGAATTATTTCGACACGCGGATCGGCGGCAAGCTCGAAGCGGCATCCTATGAGGCGATTGCGCGAGCGGCGAAGCTCGCAGCGGACGAGATGCTATTTCTGTCGGATCACGCCGGCGAGATCGAGGCGGCGCTCAAGGCGGGGATGCGGTGTGTACGGATCGACCGCGAACTCAGCCTTGGCACCTGGCGCGCAGAAGGCGCCGCGCCGGTCGCCGGTTCGTTCGACGCGGTCGAGGAACAGCTTGCGCCCGGCGCATGAAAAAAGCCCGGCGAATGGTTTTCGCCGGGCTCTTCAAGTCGGAATTCCCGACGCTATTTCTTGCACTTTCCTTCGCGCTGGCAACCGATATACGCGCCGGCGGCCGCGCCGACAGCACCACCTATGACAGCGCCTGTGGTCGGGGAACCAGCCGTAACAGCACCGGCTACCGCGCCGACGCCGGCGCCGATGGCGCCGCCCGAAAGCGCGCCCTGCTCGGTCTTGCCGAGATTGGTGCAGCCGGCAGTCAGCAGAAACGCCGCCGCTGCGATACCTATCGCTGTCGTCCTCATTGTCGTCTCCATTGGCTTGAATCGGTCCAGGAACATGAAGCGATCAAGACGAGGTTCGCGTATCAACAAGGCTGGAGCGTGTCTCGAATGAGGCAATTGAGGCAAAAATTGTTCGATCGCCCAGGGTTCCGGGCTGTCGCCGGGGGACGAAAGTTGCGCCATCACAGGCCAATTCGGTGACGCGCTCTTGTGTGAACATGCTTCCTTGCGGATGATCGCCGGCGATGACACAGGAGATCAGACCCGAGGGACCGAGCGGCGACCGGATGCGCGAGGAAGCGGCCGAACGCCGGAAGGAGACCGCCCGGCGCTTTGCCGGACAGGCGGGGCTTGCCGTTGCGCGCGCGGTGCTCGTCATCTTTTTCCTGCCTGCGTTTGTCATTCTTCTCTATGCGGTGGTGCCGCCGCCGGCGACGCCGCTGATGATTATTCGCGCGGTGGATGGACACGGGATTTCGAAAGACTGGGTGCCGCTGACGCAGATTTCGCCGCATCTGCAACGCGCGGTCATCGCGGCGGAAGATGCGAAATTCTGTCTGCATGGCGGCTTCGACTGGGCGGCGGTCGATACCGCGCTGACACGGCGTCGCGAGGGCGGGCGGCTTGTCGGCGCGTCGACGATCAGTATGCAGACGGCCAAGAATCTCTTTCTGTGGCCGGCACGCACTTACTTTCGCAAAGGCGGCGAGGCGTACATAACCGTCTGGCTGGAAACGATTTTGAGCAAGCGGCGCATCCTCGAACTCTATCTCAACGTCGTCGAGCTTGGCCCCGGCATTTACGGCGCGGAGGCGGCGGCGCGGCATTATTTCAACGTTCGTGCGGATGATCTTTCACCGTCGCAGGCGGCGCAGCTTGCTTCCGTGCTGCCGAGCCCGTTGCGCTGGACGCCGACGCCGGGCGCGCGGTCGCGGACCATCGAGGTGCGGGCGCGGTCGGTGACGCTCGGGCAAAACGGACCCTGCGCAGGCTGACTGTCATCGAACTGTCAAAAAACTGTCACAAATGCGCGGGGACGCGACTTATCCCGCAACTTATCCCGCAACTTATGCCCGGGTTTGTCCCCGCTTTGCGGGACAAGTCAGACGGGGTGCTCTTGCGCGCGCATGACCAGCGCGGCGAGCGCGCAGAGGTCGGCCTCCGTTTCGGAGAGATGCCACTTCTCGATCGCGACCATGCGGTCGCCGAGATAGTCGGCGCGGACGGAGGCGGCGAGGGCGCGGCGCGCCAGCTCCGGCGAGGCGGCGGGTGACCAGCCATGCGCGCGAAGACGGCGGGTGAGGCGCGTTTCGTAGACGGCGCGGGTGAGGCCGGGTTTGCTTTCGGCGAAGCGGATTTCGCCGAGCTTCGCGGCGGAGGCCGGATCGGCCAGCAGGCGCATGAAGATATCGGTGTCGAGGGCGAGACCCTTCGGCTTGCGGTGGAAGAGGGCGGCCGGCACGGCGGCGGCGACAAGCGCGGTGCCGCCGAGAATGACGACGTTGCGCCTCGAGACCGGTGGATGCTCCGTGTACTCCATATCCTTTTCCATCAGGCGAAGGCCCCTTCCTCGAAACGGGATTTCAGATGGTCGGTGAGGCGCAGCGCCAATGCGACCAGCGTCAGTGTCGGGTTGACGGTGCCGCCGGTCGGGTAGAGCGAGGAGCCGGCGATATAGAGGTTCGACATGCCGTGGACGCGGCAATCGGCATCGGCGACGCCTTTTTTCGGATCGGATGCCATGCGCGTCGTGCCCATGTGATGATTGCCCCAGCCTTCGGCGACGGTCCATTCGTCGCGTTCGGGGAAGAGCACGCGGACGCGGCC
>PHEO01000277.1 GCA_002841195.1 Alphaproteobacteria bacterium HGW-Alphaproteobacteria-11 | reverse complement strand
GGCGCGCCCGAGCCGCTAAAACCCGTCTAACGGAAGTTCTCACATATGGATCGGCAGGCCGGTGACCGCGAGTGCGGCTTCCTTGACCGCTTCCGACATGGTCGGATGGGCGATGCACATGCGGGCGATGTCTTCCGAGCTTGATGAAAACTCCATCGCCACCACGGCCTGCGCGATCATCTCACCCGCATTCACGCCGACGATGTGAACGCCGAGAATGCGGTCGGTCTTTTTATCCGCCAGAATCTTGACGAAGCCGTCGGTCGTCTTGTTGGCCTTGGCGCGGCCGTTGGCGGTGAAGGGGAACTTGCCGGCGTTGTATTCAATGCCCGCTTCCTTCAGCTGCTCTTCGGTCTGGCCGACCGACGCGACTTCCGGCGACGTATAGACGACGCCCGGAATGACATCGTAGTTGACGTCGCCGTAGTGACCCGCAAGCTTTTCGGCAAGCGCGACGCCTTCTTCCATCGCCTTGTGGGCGAGCATCGGGCCGGCGACGCAATCGCCGATCGCATAGATACCGTCGACATTGGTCTTGTAGTTGGCGTCGATTTCGACGCGACCGCGTTTGTCGGTCTTGACGCCGATCTTGTCGAGGCCGAGGCCGGCGGTATAGGCGACGCGGCCGATCGAGACCAGCACGACATCGGCATCGAAGACCTGCGCTTCGCCGCCCTTGGCGGGCTCGACCGAAACCTTGAGGCCGGATTTCTGCTTTTCGACCTTCGTCACCTTGGCGCCGAGCTTGAACGTGAAGCCCTGCTTCTTGAGGATGCGGGTGAAATTCTTGACGACCTCGCCATCCATGCCCGGCAGGATGTTGTCGAGGAATTCGACGACCGTTACGTCGGCGCCGAGCCGCGCCCAGACCGAGCCGAGCTCGAGGCCGATGACGCCGCCGCCGATGACCAGCAATTTGCCCGGCACTTTTTCAAGCGCGATGGCGCCGGTCGAGGAGACAACCGTCTTCTCGTCGATCTCGACGCCCGGAAGCTGCGCGACGTCTGAGCCGGTGGCGATGACGATGTTCTTCGTTTCGAGCAGCCGGTCGCCGACCTTGACCTTGCCGGCGGCCTCAATGACGCCCTCGCCCTTCACCCATTCGATCTTGTTCTTCTTGAACAGGAACTCGACGCCTTTGGTATTGCCGTCGACCGCCTCGTCCTTGAAGGCGAGCATCTGTTTGAGATTGAGCTTCGGCTTGGCCACCTCGATGCCCATGTCTTCAAAAGCAGTACCCGCCTCGTGGAAAAGTTCCGACGCATGCAGCAGCGCCTTCGAAGGAATACAGCCGACATTGAGGCAGGTGCCGCCGAGACGGTCGCGCTTTTCGACGACGGCGACGGAGAGGCCGAGCTGCGCCGCCTTGATCGCGCATTCATAGCCGCCCGGCCCGGCGCCGATCACCACGATGTCGAATGAGTCAGCCATCGAATTTCCTCAGAGGTCGAGCAGCAGACGCTGCGGGTCTTCGAGCGATTCCTTGACGCGCACAAGGAAGGTGACCGCCTCCTTGCCGTCGACGATGCGGTGATCGTAGGAAAGCGCCAGATACATCATCGGGCGGATTTCGATCTTGCCGCCGATCGCCATCGGCCGCTCCTGGATCTTGTGCATGCCGAGCACGCCCGATTGCGGCGCGTTGAGGATCGGCGTCGACATCAGCGAGCCGTAAACGCCGCCATTCGAAATCGTGAAGGTACCGCCCTGCAGTTCTTCCAGCTTGAGCTGTCCGTCGCGGGCGCGGGCGCCGATCTCGTTGATCGATTTTTCGATTTCGGCCAGCGACAGGTCCTGCGCGTCGCGCAACACCGGCACGACGAGGCCGCGATCGGTGCCGACCGCGACGCCGATATTGTAGTAGTTCTTGTAGACCAGCTCTTCGCCGTCGATCTCGGCATTGACCGCCGGGATTTCGCGCAGCGCATGGATGCAGGCCTTGACGAAAAAGCCCATGAAGCCGACGCGCACGCCATGCTTCTTCTCGAAGAGATCCTTGTATTGCGACCTGAGCGCCATGACGTTGGTCATGTCCACCTCGTTGAAGGTGGTGAGCATCGCCGCCGTGTTCTGTGCTTCCTTGAGGCGGCTCGCAATGGTCTTGCGGAGTCGCGTCATCTTCACGCGCTCCTCGCGCGCGCTGTCGTCGCGGGGCGCGCGCGCCTGAGCCGGCGCGGCAGCGGGCTTCGCCTTCGCGGCGGCTTCAGCGTCTTCCTTCGTCACGCGGCCGCCGCGGCCGGTGCCTTCGACCTTCGACACATCGAGATCGTTCTCGGCGGCGACACGGCGCACGGCCGGCGAGGGCGCGGCATCGGCTGGCTTCGCCGGCGCTTTCGCTTCGGATTTCGGTTCCGGCTTCGGTTCGGGTTTGGCTTCGGCTTTTTTCGGCTCTTCCTTTTTGGCGGCAGGCGCAGACACCTTGCCCTTGCCTTCGCCGATCTCGCCGAGCAGCGCGCCGACCTCGACCGTCTCGCCGTCCTTGACCATAATCTCGCCGAGGACGCCAGAGACCGGCGCCGGCACTTCGACCGTCACCTTGTCGGTTTCAAGCTCGACCAGCGGCTCATCCGCCGTCACCTGATCGCCCGGTTTCTTGAACCATTGTGCGACGGTCGCCTCCGTCACCGATTCGCCCAGCGTGGGCACGCGAATTTCCGTCGCCATTCGTATCTCGCCTTTCCGAAACCGGAGCCCGCCCGAAGCCTCAATCGATCTTCAGCGCTTCCGAAAGAAACTGGTTCAATTCCTGATTGTGTTTGCTGAGCAGCCCCGTCGCCGTCGCTGCGGAAGCCGGCCGTCCGACATAGGAGGCACGGCGGTAGCGCGCGCCGACATGGTCGAGCACCCATTCGATGTT
Source organism: Alphaproteobacteria bacterium HGW-Alphaproteobacteria-11 (assembly GCA_002841195.1). Classification (GTDB taxonomy): domain Bacteria; phylum Pseudomonadota; class Alphaproteobacteria; order Parvibaculales; family Parvibaculaceae; genus Parvibaculum. Next base: position 167 of record PHEO01000277.1, on the reverse strand, counting down.
GGGCTCCATGAAGAACCATGCGCCCATGTTTTTCGGTTCTTCCTGACACCAGACGAATTCCGCCTGCGGAAAGCGCGACAGCTCGGTGATGAGCGATTTCGCCGGGAAGGGATAAAGCTGCTCGACACGCATCAGATAGATGTCGTTGATCTCGCGCCTCTCGCGCT
>PHEO01000051.1 GCA_002841195.1 Alphaproteobacteria bacterium HGW-Alphaproteobacteria-11 | reverse complement strand
CGTGATCGCAGCCGTCAGCGACGTCTTACCGTGATCGACGTGACCGATCGTACCGATGTTGCAGTGCGGCTTGTTCCGCTCAAACTTCTCTTTGGCCATCTCGGCGCTCCATCCTTCAGGAACAGTCTAGGTTCAGTTGGTTAGGCGAGCTTCGCCCGGACTTCGTCGGACACCGCTTGCGGCACCTGCTCGTAATGATCGAACTGCATCGTGTACTGGGCACGGCCCTGGCTCATCGAACGCAGCGTATTGACGTAACCGAACATGTTGGCGAGCGGGACCATCGCATGAATGACCTGCGCGATGCCGCGCTGTTCGGTGCCGCTGATCTGGCCGCGGCGGCTGTTGAGGTCGCCGATCACGTCGCCCATATATTCTTCCGGCGTCACGACTTCGACATTCATGATCGGCTCGAGAAGCTTCACGCCGGCCTGCTGCGCGCCCTCGCGGAACGCCGCGCGCGCGGCAATTTCGAAGGCCATCACGCTTGAGTCCACGTCATGATAGGCGCCATCCGTGAGCGTCGCCTTGAAGTCGATCATCGGGAAGCCGGCAAGCGGGCCCGAATCCTTCACGCTCTCGACACCCTTCTGCACACCCGGGATGTATTCCTTCGGAACCGAGCCGCCGACGATCTTGCTTTCGAACTGGAAGCCCGAACCCGGCTCGCCCGGCTCGAAGGTGATCTTGACGCGGGCATACTGGCCCGAACCGCCGGTCTGCTTCTTGTGCGTGTAGTCGATCTCGGCGCGCTTGGTCAGCGTCTCGCGGTAAGCCACCTGCGGCGCACCGACATTGGCCTCGACCTTGAACTCGCGGCGCATGCGGTCGACGATGATGTCGAGATGCAGTTCGCCCATACCCTTGATGACGGTCTGGCCGGATTCCTCGTCGACCGACACGCGGAATGACGGGTCTTCCTGAGCGAGACGATTGAGCGCGATGCCCATCTTCTCCTGGTCGGCCTTCGTCTTCGGCTCCACCGCAACCTCGATAACGGGCTCGGGGAACTCCATGCGCTCGAGAATGATCGGCTTGTTGGGATCGCAGAGCGTGTCGCCGGTGGTGGTGTTCTTCAGACCCGCCACGGCAACGATGTCGCCGGCATGGGCCTCTTTGATGTCTTCGCGATGGTTGGCATGCATCAGCAACATGCGGCCGATGCGCTCGCGATTGTCCTTCGTCGAGTTGAGTACGCCCGTGCCGGTGGCCAGGACGCCCGAATAGATGCGGCAGAAGGTCAGCGAGCCGACAAAGGGGTCGTTCATGATCTTGAACGCCAGAACCGACAGCGGCGCCTCGTCCGAGGTCTTGCGGGTCGCGGGCTCTTCGGTGTTCGGATCGATGCCTTCGACGCTTTCGACGTCGACCGGCGACGGCAGATAGTCCACCACCGCGTCGAGCATGGGCTGTACGCCCTTGTTCTTGAAAGCGCTGCCGCAGAGAACCGGCACGAAGCTGCGCGCGATCGTGCCCTTGCGGATCAGCGCCTTCAGTGTCGCCTCGTCGGGCTCATTGCCTTCGAGATAGGCTTCCATCGCGGTGTCGTCCATCTCGACGGCGCCCTCGACAAGCTTCGCACGATATTCGTCGGCCTGCCCTTTGAGGTCGGCGCGGATGTCGCGGTACTCGAATTCGGCGCCCAGCGACTCGTCCTTCCAGATGATTTCCTTCATCCGGATCAGGTCGATCAGACCTTCGAACTCGGCTTCCGAACCGATCGGCAACTGCAGCACGAGCGGCGTCGCGCCAAGGCGCGTCACGATCATGTCGACGCAGCGATAGAAGTTGGCGCCCATGCGGTCCATCTTGTTGACGAAGCACATGCGCGGCACGCGGTATTTGTCGGCCTGGCGCCACACGGTTTCCGATTGCGGCTCGACGCCGGCAACCGAGTCGAACACCGTCACCGCACCGTCGAGAACGCGCAGCGAACGCTCGACTTCGATCGTGAAGTCCACGTGACCGGGCGTATCGATGATGTTGATGCGCTTTCCGTTCCAGAAACAGGTCGTCGCGGCAGACGTGATCGTGATGCCGCGCTCTTGCTCCTGCTCCATCCAGTCCATCGTGGCGGCGCCGTCATGCACTTCGCCAATCTTGTGGCTGACGCCCGTGTAATAAAGGATGCGCTCGGTCGTCGTCGTCTTACCGGCATCGATGTGAGCCATGATGCCGATATTGCGGTAATCTTCGAGCTTTGTTTGACGTGCCATGACGGTCTGCCTTTGGGGGACTTGAACGCTTTACCAGCGGTAGTGCGAGAAGGCGCGGTTGGCTTCTGCCATGCGATGCGTGTCTTCACGCTTCTTGACGGCCGAGCCGCGATTGTTGGCCGCATCGAGCAGCTCGCCGGAGAGGCGCGCGACCATCGTGGTCTCGTTGCGCGCACGCGCGGCGGCGATGATCCAGCGGATCGCCAGAGCCTTGCGGCGCTCGGGACGAACTTCGACGGGCACCTGGTAGGTGGCGCCACCGACACGGCGCGAACGCACTTCGAGCGCCGGCATCACGTTTTCGAGGGCTTCGTGGAAGGTGCGCAGTGGATCGACGCTGGCCTTCTGCTGCATCTGGTCGAACGCGCCGTAAATGATGCTTTCGGCGGCGGACTTCTTGCCGTGATACATCAGGCTGTTCATGAACTTTGCGAGAACGACGTCGCCATACTTGGCGTCCGGAATAACGTCTCGTTTTTCTGCGCGGTGGCGTCGGGACATATCTCTGTTCCTTACTTCGGACGCTTCGCGCCGTATTTCGAACGGCGCTGGCGGCGGTCTTTCACGCCTTGCGTATCGAGCACGCCGCGGATGATGTGATAGCGAACGCCGGGAAGGTCCTTCACGCGGCCGCCACGGATCAGGACCACGGAGTGTTCCTGCAAGTTGTGGCCTTCGCCGGGAATGTAGCTCGTCACTTCGAAGCCGTTCGTCAGACGAACGCGCGCGACCTTACGCAGAGCGGAGTTCGGCTTTTTCGGCGTCGTCGTGTAGACGCGCGTGCATACGCCGCGCTTCTGCGGGCACGCCTGCATGGCCGGGACTTTGTTCCGCTTCACCAGCGGCTTGCGCGGGTTGCGGATGAGTTGGTTGACGGTGGGCATTCGCCTGCTCGATCCTGTCTGTCCAAACAAAAAACGCCGCGCCGCCCCGGATTTGCTCCGGAATTGGCTGCGCGCGCTCATGGACACGAAACCCCTCAATCGGGCTTTGTGTCCAAATGCAGAGGATCCCGGCCTTGCGCCCGGAATCGTGCGCCATTCCTCGTATTCTGTTCACTGACCCCAGTGTCTAGACCCGGCGAAAGACCTAATCCCCTCAAGGACTTGTCGGTCTGTCGCCCGGGAAACCTCTACTACCTGGAGCGAAAGTGGGCGGAACCTACTCTGGGCCCCCGGACCCGTCAACCCCAATCCTTAAGAAATGCCAGGAAATCCGCCCCGGAGAGACGTTTCGTCCCCGAACCGACCTTTTGCGCGGTCTGGCGGTGGTCTTCGAGACCCCACGCAGCGGCGCCAGCCTTAACGGTGGGTCGAATCGGGCGCAGAATGCGTACCGAATCGCATCGGAGGGAAACATAATGACCGGCAAATTCTGGCCCGCACTCTTCTGGACGGCGGCAGTCTACAACTTCATTGCCGGCGCCCCCCTGCTGCTGGCCCCCGGCCTTGCGGCCGCGAATGCGGGCATTCCACCCTTCGACCCGCAACATATTATTGTCGCGCAGCTCGCGGGCCTGGTGGTCTGCCTCTTCGGCATCGGCTACGCAATGGTGGCGATGAACACGCCCGGCGGCCGGGCAATCGTCATTCTCGGGCTGATCGGCAAGCTCGGCGTCTGCGCACTCGTTGCCGGACACCTGCTCTGGGGACACGTCCCCCAGCTCCTGGTTCTGGCGGCCGCCGGCGATTTCCTGTTCGCCATCGCCTTCGCCGTATATCTGTCGGGGCCGTCGAAAGCGCCGGCTGCCGCTTGAGGGATATTGAACGAAAAAGGCCGTCCGGAATGCCCGGACGGCCTTTCGTTTTTCGCGGCGGCGGAAGACGTCAGGCGGCGTCGCCGGCCGTCTCGACCGCTTCGGGCGTCACAACCGGGTTCGCGGCGACCTGATCCTCGAGGATCTTCTCGTCGCGGGCCTGCGCCTCGCCGCGCAGACGCTGCAGCATGCCGCCCGTGCCGGCCGGGATCAGCCGTCCGACGATGACGTTTTCCTTCAGACCGATCAACTGATCGACCTTGCCGGAAACCGCCGCCTCGGTGAGAACGCGGGTGGTTTCCTGGAAGGACGCCGCCGAAATGAACGAACGGGTCTGCAAGCTCGCCTTGGTGATGCCGAGCAGCACCGGGCTCGCCGACGCCGTCGCCTTGCCCTGCGCTTCGAGCTTGGCATTCATCTCGTCGAACTCCGTGCGGTCCATCTGCTCGCCGGGCAGCGTGATCGACTCGCCCGGATGGGTGATCTCGACCTTTTGCAGCATGTTGCGCACGATCACTTCGATGTGCTTGTCGTTGATCGACACGCCCTGCAGGCGATAGACGTCCTGCACCTCGTTGACGAGATAGGCGGCCAGTTCCTCGACACCCGAAATCGCCAGTATGTCGTGAGGCGCCGGGTGACCGTCGAGAATGAACTCGCCCTTCTCGATGATGTCGCCTTCCTGCACCGAGATGTGCTTGCCCTTCGGGATCAGATACTCGACGGGCTCGAGGCTCTCATCCGACGGATGCACGATGATGCGGCGCTTGTTCTTGTAGTCCTTGCCGAACTCGACGCGCCCCGTGACCTCCGCGATGATCGCGTGGTCCTTCGGCCGCCGCGCTTCGAAGAGCTCCGCCACGCGCGGCAGGCCGCCCGTGATGTCGCGCGTCTTGGCGCCTTCGGTCGGGATACGCGCCAGCACGTCGCCGGCATGGACCGTCGCCGCGTTTTCGACCGACAGGATGGCATCGACCGACAGCAGGTAGCGTGCGTCGTTGCCACTGGCGAGCTTCATGATCTTGCCCTTGGCATCCTTGACGATGACGGCCGGCCGCAAATCGCTGCCACGCGGGGAAGCGCGCCAGTCGACCACGACGCGGCTCGAAATGCCGGTCGCCTCATCCGCCACTTCGCGGATCGACACCCCGTCGACCAGATCCTCGAACTCAACCGTGCCGTTGACCTCGGTGAGGATCGGCATCGTGTAGGGGTCCCACTCGGCAATACGCTGGCCGCGTGTGATCGTGGCGCCGTCGTCCACCTTCAGGCGCGAGCCATAGGTGAGCTTGTGCGAAGCGCGCTCTCCGCCATGCTCGTCGATGACCTGAACCTGGACGTTCCGGCCCATGACGACGAGAACGCCATTCGAGTCCTTCACCACATTACGGTTGACGATCTTGATCGTGCCGGCGTGATTGGATTCGATATAGGAGTTATCCGCCACCTGCGCCGTACCGCCGATATGGAAGGTACGCATGGTAAGCTGCGTGCCCGGCTCGCCGATCGACTGAGCGGCGATGACGCCCACGGCTTCGCCCATATTGACAGGCGTGCCGCGTGCAAGGTCGCGACCGTAGCAGGCGGCACAGACGCCATTCTGCGCTTCGCAAGTCAGCACCGAGCGGATCTTCATCGCCTGAACGTTCGCCTCTTCGATGAGGTCCACATCGGCTTCGTCGATCAGGTGGTTCTTCGGCAGAAGAACCGTGCCGGTCGCAGGGTTCAACACATCTTCGGCCGTCGTACGGCCGAGAACACGCGTTCCCAGCGAGACGAGCACGTCGCCGGACTCGATCACGGCCTGAACGGTGATGCCGCCCGAGGTGCCGCAATCTTCCTCTGTAATGATCGAATCCTGCGCCACGTCGACGAGACGGCGGGTCAGGTAGCCCGAGTTCGCCGTCTTGAGCGCCGTGTCCGCAAGTCCCTTACGCGCACCGTGAGTCGAGTTGAAGTACTCGAGAACGGTGAGGCCTTCCTTGAAGTTGGAGATGATCGGCGTCTCGATGATTTCGCCTGACGGCTTGGCCATCAGGCCGCGCATGCCGGCGAGCTGCTTCATCTGGGCGGGCGAACCGCGCGCGCCCGAATGCGCCATCATGTAGATCGAATTGATCTGCTTCTCGCGCTTTGTCTCGGCATCGACCTGCACGGCCGAAATCTTCTGCATCATCACGTCGGCAACGCGATCGGTACACTTCGCCCATGCATCGACGACCTTGTTGTACTTTTCGCCCTGCGTGATGAGACCGTCGATATACTGCTGCTCGTATTCGGTGGTCAGCGAGCGCGTCTCCTCGACGAGCTTCGACTTTTCTTCCGGAATAACCATGTCGTCCTTGCCGAAGGAAATACCGGCACGGAACGCCTGGCGGAAGCCGAGCGCCATGATCTGATCGCAGAAAATGACCGTGTCCTTCTGACCGCAGTGGCGGTAGACCACGTCGATCATCTTGGAGATCTCACGCTTTGTGAGCAGGCGGTTCACGAGATCGAACGGAACGTTCGGATGCTTCGGCAGGAGTTCACCCACCAGCATCCGGCCCGGCGTCGTGTCGACGACCTGCGTCAGGTCCTTGCCGTCGGCATCCTTCGTCGTGTAACGCGCCTTGACCTTCGCATGCAGCGTAACGGCCTTGGCCGCCAACGCATGTTCGATCTCCGAGATGCTGGAGAACACCATGCCCTCGCCCGGCTCGTTCTGCTTCTCGATGGTCACATAATAGAGACCGAGAACGATGTCCTGCGACGGCACGATGATCGGCGAGCCGTTGGCCGGGTGCAGGATGTTGTTGGTCGACATCATCAGCACGCGTGCTTCGAGCTGCGCTTCGAGCGACAGCGGAACGTGCACGGCCATCTGGTCGCCGTCGAAGTCGGCGTTAAAGGCTGCGCAGACCAGCGGGTGAAGCTGGATCGCCTTGCCTTCGATCAACACCGGTTCGAACGCCTGGATGCCCAGGCGATGCAGCGTCGGCGCGCGGTTGAGCAGAACCGGATGTTCACGGATCACCTGTTCAAGGATTTCCCAAACCTCGGGACGCTCTTTCTCGACCAGCTTCTTCGCCTGCTTGACGGTGGCGCTGAGACCCTTTGCCTCGAGCCGCGAATAGATGAACGGCTTGAACAGTTCGAGCGCCATCTTCTTCGGCAACCCGCACTGATGCAGCTTCAGCTCCGGACCGACCACGATGACCGAGCGGCCCGAATAGTCGACGCGCTTGCCGAGCAGGTTCTGGCGGAAGCGGCCCTGCTTGCCTTTCAGCATGTCGGCGAGCGACTTCAGCGGACGCTTGTTGGCGCCCGTGATCACGCGGCCGCGGCGGCCGTTGTCGAACAAGGCGTCGACGGATTCCTGCAGCATCCGCTTTTCGTTGCGGATGATGATGTCGGGTGCGCGCAGTTCCATCAGCCGCTTCAGACGGTTGTTGCGGTTGATGACGCGGCGGTAGAGGTCGTTGAGGTCCGACGTCGCGAAGCGGCCGCCGTCGAGCGGCACCAGCGGACGCAGTTCCGGCGGGATCACCGGCACGACCGTCATGATCATCCATTCCGGCTTGTTGCCGGACTCGATGAAGGCCTCGATCAGCTTCAGCCGCTTGGCGAGCTTCTTCGGCTTCAGTTCGGAAGTCGATTCGGCGATTTCAATGCGCAGCTCCGCCGCCGTCTTCTCTAGATCGAGCGCTTCCAGAATGTCGCGGATCGCCTCGGCGCCGATCTTGGCGGTGAAGCTGTCCTCGCCATGCTGGTCTTGCGCGTCCAGCAGTTCTTCTTCCGTCAGGAGCTGGCGCTCCTTCAGCGAGGTGAGGCCGGGCTCGAGCACGATGTAGTTCTCGAAATAGAGAACGCGTTCGAGATCCTTCAGCGTCATGTCGAGCAGCATGCCGATGCGGCTCGGAAGCGACTTCAGAAACCAGATATGCGCGACCGGCGCCGCAAGCTCGATATGGCCCATGCGCTCGCGCCGGACCTTCGAGAGCGTCACTTCAACGCCGCACTTTTCGCAGATGATGCCCTTGTATTTCATCCGCTTGTATTTGCCGCACAGGCATTCGTAGTCCTTGATCGGACCGAAAATGCGCGCGCAGAACAGGCCGTCGCGCTCGGGCTTGAACGTGCGGTAATTGATCGTTTCGGGTTTCTTGATCTCGCCGTAAGACCAGGAATGGATCCGCTCCGGGCTGGCGATCGAAATCTTGATCTGGTCGAATGTCTGCGCCGGCGTCGTCGGATTGAAAAGGTTCATGACCTCTTGGTTCATGGACTTCTCCTGAGCTCGGGCCTCCACATCAACGGGGAGAAAGTTCGCGTCCGGTGGGGCCATCCGTCCGCATACCCCGTATATCAATCTCTGTCTTGCCTTCGTCGCCCCGAGGGGCGGAAGACGGCGGCGCGGCCGGCAAAGGGCGCGCCGCCTCCGTTTTGCATCAATTCGCCGGCGGCGTCAGCAACTCGACATTGAGGCCAAGCGACCGCATTTCCTTGACGAGCACGTTGAAGCTCTCGGGAATGCCGGCCTCGAACGTGTCGTCGCCGCGCACGATGGCTTCGTAAACCTTGGTGCGGCCGGCCACGTCATCCGACTTCACCGTCAGCATTTCCTGCAGCGTGTAGGCGGCGCCATAAGCCTCGAGCGCCCACACTTCCATTTCGCCGAAACGCTGACCGCCAAACTGCGCCTTGCCGCCCAGCGGCTGCTGGGTCACGAGCGAGTACGGTCCGATGGAGCGCGCGTGGATCTTGTCGTCCACAAGGTGGTGCAGCTTCAGCATGTAGATGTAGCCCACCGTCACCTTGCGGTCGAAAGGCTCGCCGGTCCGCCCGTCATGGAGCGTCACCTGGCCGGAATGATCCATCCCGGCAAGATCGAGCATCTCCACGATGTCCGGTTCATGCGCACCGTCGAACACCGGCGTCGCGATCGGCACGCCGTTGGTCAGGTTGCCGGCCATCTCGACAAGCTGCTCTTCGTCGAGCGAAGCGACCGTCGGATCGTCACCATAGATTTTCTTGACGAGGTCCTTCAGGTCCTTCGGCTTGTTCTCGCGGCGATAGCTTTCGAGCGCGAGCTCGATCTTCTTGCCGAGACCGGCGCAGGCCCAGCCAAGATGCGTCTCGAGAATCTGACCGACATTCATGCGGCTCGGCACACCAAGCGGATTGAGCACGATGTCGACCGGCTGGCCGTCGTCGAGATAGGGCATGTCTTCCATCGGCACGATGCGGCTGATGACGCCCTTGTTGCCGTGACGGCCGGCCATCTTGTCGCCGGTCTGCAGCTTGCGCTTCACGGCCACGAAGACCTTGACCATCTTCATCACGCCGGGCGGCAGCTCATCGCCGCGCTGCAGCTTGTCGACCTTGTCGGCAAAGCGCGCTTCAAGGCGCTCCTTGCTTTCATCGTACTGCCGCTTCAATGCTTCGATTTCGGCCTGGACCTTCTCGTTCTTCAGCGCGATCTGCCACCATTGACCGTGGCTCAGATCGTCGAGATTGCCTTGGGTCACTTTCGCGTCCACTTCCATGCCCTTCGGCCCGGAAGCGATTTGCTTGCCGAGCAATATCTCCGAAAGGCGGCCATAGACGTTGCGATCGAGAATGCCGATTTCGTCGTCGCGGTCTTTCGCCAGACGCTCGATTTCCTCGCGCTCGATCGCCATCGCGCGTTCGTCCTTGTCGATACCGTGCCGGTTGAACACGCGCACTTCGACAACCGTGCCCTGCACGCCCGGCGGCAGGCGCAGCGACGTGTCGCGCACGTCGGACGCCTTCTCGCCGAAGATGGCGCGCAGAAGCTTTTCTTCCGGCGTCATCGGGCTCTCGCCCTTCGGCGTGATCTTGCCGCAGAGAATGTCGCCCGGATTCACTTCCGCGCCGATATAGACGATGCCGGCTTCGTCGAGGTTCTTCAGCGCCTCTTCGCCGACATTCGGAATATCGCGCGTGATTTCTTCCGGTCCGAGCTTCGTGTCGCGCGCCATCACCTCGAACTCTTCGATGTGAATGGAGGTAAACACGTCGTCGCGCACGATGCGCTCCGAAATCAGGATCGAGTCTTCGAAGTTGTAGCCGTTCCACGGCATGAACGCGACGAGCACGTTGCGGCCGAGCGCCAGATCGCCGAGCTCGGTCGAGGGACCGTCGGCAATGATGTCACCCTTGCGCACCTCGTCGCCTACACGCACCAGCGGACGCTGGTTGATGCAGGTGTTCTGGTTGGAACGCTGGAACTTCCGCAGGTTGTAGATGTCGACGCCCGACTGCGACGGATCGACTTCCTCCGTCGCCCGGATGACGATGCGCGTCGCATCCACCTGGTCGACGATGCCGGTGCGGCGTGCGCCGATGGCGGCGCCTGAATCCCGCGCCACCACTTCTTCCATGCCGGTGCCGACAAGCGGCGCCTCGGAACGGATCAGCGGCACGGCCTGACGCTGCATGTTCGACCCCATCAACGCGCGGTTGGCGTCGTCGTTCTCGAGGAACGGGATCAGCGCCGCGGCAACCGAAACGATCTGCTTCGGCGACACGTCGACGAAATCGACCTGGTCCGGCGGCACCATCTCGAAGTCGCCGTCGATGCGGCAGTTGACGAGCTCGCCTTCGATCTCGCCCTTCTTGCCGATCGAGATGTTTGCCTGGGCAACGCGGTAGCGCGCCTCTTCCATCGCCGAGAGGTAGACGACTTCGTCCGTCATCTTGCCACCCTTGACGCGCCGGTACGGGCTTTCAATGAAGCCGTACTTGTTGACGCGCGCAAAGGTCGCCAGCGAATTGATCAGACCGATATTCGGACCTTCCGGCGTTTCGATCGGGCAGATGCGGCCGTAATGCGTCGGGTGCACGTCGCGCACTTCGAAGCCGGCGCGCTCGCGCGTGAGACCGCCGGGCCCAAGCGCCGAGAGACGGCGCTTGTGCGTGATCTCGCTGAGCGGGTTGGTCTGGTCCATGAACTGCGAAAGCTGCGACGAGCCGAAGAACTCGCGCACGGCCGCGGCCGCGGGCTTCGCATTAATCAGATCGTGCGGCATCACCGTATCGATATCGACCGACGACATGCGTTCCTTGATCGCACGTTCCATGCGCAAGAGGCCGACGCGATACTGATTTTCCATCAGCTCGCCGACCGAACGCACGCGGCGATTGCCGAGATTGTCGATGTCGTCAATTTCGCCCTTGCCGTCGCGCAGGCCCACCAGCGTCTTGATGACCGCCAGAATGTCCTCGCGGCGCAACACGCGCACCGTGTCCGGGCAGTCGAGGTCGAGACGCATGTTCATCTTGACGCGGCCGACCGCCGAAAGGTCATAGCGTTCGGCATCGAAGAACAGGCTCTGGAACAGCGCTTCGGCCGTGTCCGCCGTCGGCGGTTCGCCGGGACGCATCACACGATAAATGTCGATCAGCGCCTGCTCGCGATTGGTGCACTTGTCGACCGCCAGCGTGTTGCGGATGAACGCGCCGGTGTTCACATGGTCGATGTCGAGCGTCACGATTTCGGTGTGGCCGGCCTCGACCAGCATTTCCAGCATCTCCGGCGTGATCTCGTCGCCGGCCTCGGCAAAAATTTCGCCGGTCTCCATATTGACGATTTCACGGGCGAGATAGCGGCCTTGAATATCCTCGTCCTGCACGAGAAGTTCCTTGAGGCCGTCCTCGGCGAGCTTCTTGGCAAGCCGCGGCGTCACCTTGCGGCCCGCTTCCACCACCGCCTTGCCGCTCTTGGCGTCGATCAGGTCGCGCTCCGGCTTCGCGCCGCGATAGCGTTCGGCGTGGAAAGGCACACGCCAGCCCTGCTTCACCTTGGTGAAGGTGACGTTCTTGTAGAACGTGTCGAGAATTTCTTCCGAGTCGAGCCCGAGCGCATAAAGCAGCGTCGTGACCGGCAGCTTGCGCCGGCGGTCGATACGCACGAAGACGATATCCTTCGCGTCGAATTCGAAATCGAGCCACGACCCGCGATAGGGAATGACGCGCGCCGCGAAAAGCAGCTTTCCGCTCGAATGCGTCTTGCCTTTGTCGTGGTCGAAGAACACGCCGGGGCTGCGATGCATCTGCGAAACGATGACGCGCTCGGTGCCGTTGATGACGAACGTACCGTTCTCGGTCATCAGCGGCATGTCGCCCATATAGACGTCCTGCTCCTTGATGTCCTTGACGGACTTTGCCTGCGTGTCCTCGTCCACTTCGAACACGATCAGCCGCAGCGTCACCTTCAGCGGCGCCGCATAGGTCATGCCGCGCTGCTGGCACTCTTCGACGTCGTATTTCGGCGTCTCGAATTCGTAGTTCACGAATTCCAGAGTCGAGCTTTCGGAAAAATCGCTGATCGGAAACACCGACTTGAAGACCGCCTGGAGCCCTTGCTCCTCGCGGCCGCCAGCCGGGTTCACCACCTGCAGGAACTGGTCGTAGGAATATTTCTGAACCTCGATCAGGTTCGGCATCTCGGCAACCTGCGGGATGTGCCCGAAGATCTTACGAACCCGCTTTCGACCAGTGAAGGACTGCGTCATTTGTGCTCCTCGCAACGCTCTGCATTAGAACGGCGGCCGGGCTTTCAGTCGGTGAAGGGGCTGCCCGGTCTCAAGGCCGCCTTCTCCGTGAGGGGTATCCGGAACATGGGCTCCGGAGTATCGGCCGGGACGGAAGGCGCGCGGCCCTCCGTCCCGTCCGCAACATCGCGACGAACTTACTTGAGTTCGACTTTGGCGCCGGCCTTCTCGAGCTGCGCCTTGATCTTGGCGGCCTCGTCCTTCGACGCGCCTTCCTTGACGGTCTTCGGAGCGCCTTCGACGAGGTCCTTGGCTTCCTTGAGGCCGAGGCCCGTGATCGCACGGACTTCCTTGATCACCTCGATCTTCTTTTCGCCCGCGGCGGCAAGCACCACCTCGAACTCGGTCTGCTCTTCGGCAGCCGCGGCCGGAGCCGCACCGGCGGCCGCAACCGCAACCGGAGCGGCGGCCGAGACGCCCCACTTCTCTTCGAGCATCTTCGACAACTCAGCCGCCTCGAGGACGGCCAGGTTGGAAAGGTCTTCAACGATTTTTGCGAGATCGGTCATTTCAGTGTCTTTCTTTGAGGTTCGGTTGGTTTCGGTTCACCGCAGCGGTCACGCCGCTTCGCTCTTGGTGGCATAGGCATTCAGCACGCGCGCCAGTTGGCCGGCAGGCGCCTGCAGCACACCCGCGATGCGGGTGGCAGGCGTCTGGATCATGCCCACGATCTTCGCGCGCAGTTCGTCGAGCGACGGCAGGTCGGCAAGTTGCTTCACTGCTTTTGCGTCGAGAACCGTCTCGCCCATCGCGCCGCCGAGGATCACCAGCTTCTGGTTGTCCTTGGCGAACTCGATCGCAACCTTGGGGGCAGCAACCGGGTCGTTCGAATAGGCGATCGCCGTCGGCCCCGCGAAGAGATCGTTGATCTCCGTCATCGGGGTGCCGTCCAGAGCGAGCTTCGCGAGCCGGTTCTTCGTTACCTTGAACGAAGCGCCGGCCTTGTTCATCCGCGAACGCAGATCGGACATCTGGTTCACGGTGAGACCGCTGTAGTGGGCGACGACAACCACAGCGGCGGTCGAAAACACGCCGTTGAGTTCCGTCACGAGCTCTGACTTTTCAGCTCTGTCCACTTTCTCTCTCCGTGCGCATGAAACCCTCATGCACTCAGGGGCGACTTCGATCCGGACACGATGTCCGTCTCTCCGCCGCCGTTGGCGTTTGCCGCTCGAAGCGGACGCGGGGCGGTCAAGCCTCGCGCCTCTATCGAACGGCGCTCACTTGCCTGTCGTCCCGGGTTCCAACCGATCCCAGAGAGCCCGGAGGCTCCATGAAACCGTTCAAACTCCCGTCTATTGCCGGCCGCCCTCTTTCGGCGATTAAGCGTCGGCCCACAAATGAACCTCGGCGCCCGCAGTCTCGGACAGGTGAACGGACGAAGGCGTAGCCACTCCGGCTCGCCGCCAAAGTGACCACACGTCTCGTCCGTACTTGCCGTTCGCAGCCTCGCAAGGAGACCGCGAACGGAAACTCTTCTACCGCCTCAGGCGGTCACGCTTTGCGGTTCGACCTTGACGCCGGGGCCCATGGTCGAGCTCAGCGCAATGCGCTTTATATATGTGCCTTTCGAACCGGCCGGCTTCGCCTTCTGCACCGCATCGATCAACGCGCGCACATTGCCGAGGATCTGTTCCTCGGTGAAGCTCGCCTTGCCGACGCCGGCATGAACGATGCCCGCCTTCTCGACGCGGAATTCGACCGCACCGCCCTTGGCGGCTTTCACCGCTTCGGCGACGTCCGGCGTCACCGTGCCGACCTTGGGGTTCGGCATCAGACCGCGCGGCCCGAGCACTTTGCCGAGACGGCCGACCAGCGGCATCATGTCCGGCGTGGCGATGCAGCGATCGAAGTCGATCTTGCCGCCCTGCACGATCTCGGCCAGGTCTTCGGCGCCGACAATGTCGGCACCCGCGGCCTTGGCGGCATCCGCCTTGTCGCCCTTGGCAAACACCGCGACCCGGACCGAACGGCCCGAACCGTTCGGCAGCGCCACGACGCCACGGACCATCTGGTCCGCATGGCGCGGATCGACGCCGAGCGAGATCGCAACCTCGATCGTCTCGTCGAACTTGGCGGTCGCACGCTCTTTCACAAGCTTCACCGCTTCGCCGAGCCCATAGGCCTTCTTGTGTTCGACACCCTCACGGGCCTTCGTAATACGCTTGCCTGCTTTGCTGCTCATCGCGCTCACTCCACCACCTGAAGGCCCATGGAACGGGCGGAACCGGCAATAATCTTCGTCGCCTGATCGAGATCGTTGGCATTGAGATCGACGAACTTCGCTTCGGCGATTTCGCGGCACTGGTTCAGTGTCACGGTGCCGGCGCTGGCGCGTCCGGGCGTCTTCGAGCCCGATGTGATCTTCGCCGCCTTCTTCAGGAAGTAGGACGCCGGCGGCGTCTTCATCGCGAAGGTGAACGAGCGGTCCGAATAGGCCGTAATGACGACCGGGATCGGCATGCCCTGTTCCATTTTCTGCGTCGCCGCGTTGAACGCCTTGCAGAACTCCATGATGTTGAGGCCGCGCTGACCCAGCGCGGGGCCGATCGGCGGCGACGGATTTGCCGCGCCTGCCGGCACTTGCAGCTTGATATAGCCTTCGATTTTCTTCGCCATGTCTTTCCCCTGCCGGACATCACCGGCTCTTTGGGTTAGTGGTCAGCGGCATACCGGATTTCTTGGCCGATATGCCTCCCACGAGAGTGCGAGGCAGGTTGAAGCCTTTAGAGCTTCTCCACCTGCGCATATTCGAGCTCGACCGGCGTTGCCCGGCCGAAAATCGACACGGCCACCTTGAGCCGCGCCTTCTCTTCGTCGACTTCCTCGACGAAACCGTTGAATGACGCAAAAGGCCCGTCCGCGACGCGAACCTGTTCGCCGATCTCGAAAGTGATCGACGGCTTCGGCCGCTCCACGCCCTCCTGCACCTGATGCAGGATGCGATCGACTTCGCCCTGGCTGATCGGCTGAGGCTTGTTGTCCGCGCCGAGAAAGCCCGTCACCTTCGGCGTATTCTTGACGAGGTGATAAGCCTCGTCCGACATTTCCATCTTCACCAGCACATAGCCGGGAAAGAACTTGCGCTCGGCGTTGATCTTCCGCCCGCGCCGCACCTCGACCACTTCCTCGGTCGGGACGAGAATTTCCTCGAACTGGTCCGAGAGTCCATGCTGCTCGGCCTGCTCCTTGAGCGACTCGGCAACTTTCTTCTCGAAGTTCGAATAGGCGTGAACGATGTACCAGCGTTTGGCCATATTTAATTCCGAAGAGGCGCGAAGCCTCGTATCCTCAATTGCCGCCGATGCCGAGCACGAGCGAAACGATGTAGCTCAGCGCCGTGTCGGCCAGAAAGAAAAACACCATCGCCAGCGCGACCATGATGAACACCATCACCGTGGTGATCATGGTCTCGCGGCGCGTCGGCCAGGTAACCTTCTTGGTCTCCGCCCGCACTTCCTGAAGAAACTCGAGTGGATTGGTCTTTGCCATTTTTCCTACCAATTGCCTCTCGGCTTCACCGGAAATCCGGCACCGCCATCTCGCCGGTTCCAACCTGCCGTCCCCGTCGCCGGGGCCTGGCAGGAGTGGAGGGGCTCGAACCCCCAACCCCCGGTTTTGGAGACCGGTGCTCTACCAGTTGAGCTACACTCCTAAGCCCCGCCGCGTGAGCGGCAAGTCTTACTTCAACACTTTCGAGACGACGCCTGCGCCGCCCCTAGGATTGCGGTTTACGCAATCCGTCGTTTCGAAGGTTATTTGAGAACCTTCGAAACAACTCCAGCTCCAACCGTGCGTCCGCCTTCGCGGATGGCGAAGCGGAGCTTCTCTTCCATCGCGATGGGCGCGATCAGCGTCACGTTCATCTTCACATTGTCGCCCGGCATCACCATCTCGGTGCCTTCCGGCAGCGTCACGATGCCGGTGACGTCCGTCGTCCGG
>PHEO01000276.1 GCA_002841195.1 Alphaproteobacteria bacterium HGW-Alphaproteobacteria-11 | reverse complement strand
CGCTGTAAAGCTCGCGGGTGGCGGGCCCGCCGATGCCGCCGCGATCATCAGTGTCGGCGCGGGATCGGGCGGCAGTGCGAGGCCGCGCGGCGCCGGCCCCCGCGTCAGCGTCAGCCGCAAGGCTGCGCGCGGCGCGTCGGCCAGTCCGTTCGCTTCGATGAGGCTCTTGCAGGCGGCGGCGATCCGCGCCGGATCGAGCGGCAGCGCGAGACCGATCGCCTCGGCACCGCGCGCGAGCCTCATCAGGTGCGCGTCGAGAAACACCACTCGTCCATGCCGAGCCAACATGGTTTCGAAAAGCCCGTCGCCCAGCAAAAAACCGCGATCGGCGGGATCGATCCGCGCTTGCGATGCGGGGACAAGTTCGCCGTTGAGCCACAGGATCATGCGCGCATCTTCTCGCGGGGTTTCGCGACCGCCAGGGCGAGAAAATTCGCCAGCAGCGCATGGCCATGTTCGGTCAACACCGACTCGGGGTGAAACTGCACACCGAAAACCGGCAGCGTTTCATGCGCCAGCGCCATCAGCGTGCCGTCATCGGCGAAGGCCGTTGCATGCAAGGGTCCGCCTTGCGGCAGTTCGGCGATCAGCGAGTGATAGCGCGCGGCAGTGAAGGGCGACGGCAAACCTTCAAACAGGCCGGTGCCGTCATGGGAGATGCGGGAAGGCTTGCCATGCACGGGCTTTGCGGCACGCACGATGTTGCCGCCGAATGCCGCCGAGACCGCCTGATGACCGAGGCAGACGCCGAGTAGCGGAATTCCACGTTCGGCCGCCGCCTTGACCAGCGGCACCGAAATGCCGGCCTTGTCGGGCCCGCAAGGCCCCGGCGAGAGGACGATCGCGCGCGGTTCGAGCGCCAGGGCATCGGCGACCGTGATCGCGTCGGTGCGGATGGTGCGGCGTTCATGGCCGAGCTCACCGATATATCGTGCGAGGTTGTGAACGAAGCTGTCGAAATTGTCGATGACAAGGATCATGCGCGTATTCCCGCCGCGGCCAATGTCGCGACGTCGGCAACGCCTTCAAGTACATGCCGCATGTCGCGCGCCTTGGCGAGCGTCTCGTCGTATTCGGCGGCCGGATCGGAATCCGCGACGATGCCGCCACCGGCCTGAAACGTCACGCGCCGGCCCTTGACGACCATGGTGCGGATGGCAATCGAGGTGTCCATTGCGCCGTCAGCACCGAAATAGCCGATGGCGCCGCAATAGGGGCCGCGCGCCGTCGGCTCCAGTTCGGCGATGATTTCCATCGCCCGCAGCTTCGGTGCGCCGGTGATCGAACCGCCGGGGAAGCAGGCGGCCAGCAGGTCGGCGGTGGTTGCGCCCGGCCGCAATTCTCCGCGAACCGTCGACACCAGATGGTGGACATTGGCGAAGCTCTCAAGCGCGCAGAGCTTTTCGACCGTCACCGATCCGTCGGCACAGACGCGCGAAATGTCGTTGCGCAGCAGATCGA
Organism: Alphaproteobacteria bacterium HGW-Alphaproteobacteria-11; assembly: GCA_002841195.1. GTDB lineage: Bacteria > Pseudomonadota > Alphaproteobacteria > Parvibaculales > Parvibaculaceae > Parvibaculum. The sequence goes on along the minus strand of PHEO01000276.1, from coordinate 1,588 downwards.
CGATCATCACGTTTTCGGCGCGGTCCTTCTCGGATGCCATCAATTCGGCGGCGAGACGGCGATCTTCTTCCGGGGACGACCCGCGCGGTCTTGTGCCCTTGATCGGCCGCGTTTCGACCGCGCCGTCGCGGCAGGCGAGGAAGCGCTCGGGCGAAGAGGAGAGGATCGCACCCGCGTCGAAATTGAAAAAGGCGCCGAAGGGCGCGGGGCTTGCGTCGCGCAGCCGCAGGTAGATTGCATAGGGCGTGTCGCCGTCTGCAAGCCGTGCCTCGAAACGCTGCGCGAGATTGGCCTGGAAGATGTCCCCGGCATGAATGTAGTCGATCACGCGCGCGACGGCCGCTTCGTAGGCAGCGCGTGTGAAATTCGATGTAATCGCCGTGGACGCAATATGCGGCGCTTGCGGCAAACGCGTCGCCGCTTCATATCGCGCGCGCAGGCGGGCGGCACGTTCGGAGGTTTGTGTCGCGATGAGCAGGGCGCGGCGTTCGACCATGTCGAAGGCCAGTACCGCATCGTAGAAACCGAGCGCCATGTCGGGAAGGTTCTGGTCGTCGGTGGCGAATGGCGGCGCTTCGGACGGCAGGCGTTCCAGCGTCCGGCCGAGCCCATAACCGAAAAAGCCGGCCGCGCCACCGATAAAGGGCGGCAGGCCGGGCGAAGGCGCGACGGTGGGCCATGCCGCCAGTTTGGCCTTCAATGTCGCGAAGGGCGCGGGATCGTCCGCGATGCGCAAGCTGAGCCTGTCGAGAGGATCGGTGGCGATGAAGCTCCAGCGGCCATGCAAGGCCGGGTCGCGGCCTGGCCCCGCCGTCGCGCTGTCGAGAAAAAGCGCAAAGGGTTCGTCCGCAAAGGCGTGGAACGCCTCGTGCGGCGCACGCCACGCCAGTTCCTGAACGAGCGGTTCGGTCACGTCGGCTTCGCTTTCCTCAGATGGCCCTTGTCAGGGCAGTGACGGTTCGGCCGGGCCCTCGTCGCCGGGGCCGCAACTTGCGCATTCGCGCGCCTCCATGCGGGCCAACGGTCCGCGCGGCTTGCCGGCCGCGCCGCCGGATGTCACACGCGTGCCCTGCACGGCCAGAAAATCGGTCAGCAGGCGGCTCACCAACGGCGCCTGGGCGAAGGTAATGTTGTGCCCCATGCCCGGATAGGAGCGGAGCTGCGCCTGCGGCATCAATTCGATCAGTTGTGTCGCATGAGAAAAAGGCACGGTGTCGTCCGCCTCGCCCCAGATGACGAGAACCGGGCGCGGCGAGCGGCCGGCGGCCGCGAATGCCTCATGCGCGGCGCCCAGCGGATAGTGGCGCAGCGTCGAGAGCAGCGCGTCGCCATAGCCGCGATATTCCAGTTGGCGGTTGAAATTGGCCAGAAACGCGCCGGGATTGGGCGCGCTTTTCGCTTCCACGGCAGCGGCGTTATAGGCAATTCGCGCATCGAAAAGGCGCATGATCCAATCGCCGATCAGTGGGCGCAACACCAGGTTCACGTTACCGCTGCCTTCGACGCCGAGGCCGGCGGGTGCAATCAGCGTCAGCGAGCGGACACGCTCGGGGTGGCGCGCGGCGAAGATCGTCGCGATGGCGCCGCC
>PHEO01000275.1 GCA_002841195.1 Alphaproteobacteria bacterium HGW-Alphaproteobacteria-11 | reverse complement strand
CCGCGGTGCCGACCTCTCGATCCACAATATCGGCGCCAACCCGGAATCCGAGATCCCGGTCCGCTGAACGCTTGGCCTCCGGGGCGGCCGACGGTCGCCCCCCTCCTTTTGACCATCTATCCAGGGCGGCCGACGGTCGCCCTGGACGGTTAACCAATGGTTAATGATTTGCTTGCAATTGTGTGGATAAGGCGCGGGAATTCCACAGCTTTTTCCACCGGGTGCGGCGCATGCCGCCACTGGACCCACCTCACTGCCACGGATAAGATCGCGCCGGCCCACGACGCTTAACCATCGGGACCCGCGCATTTACTCGCGTCCGGTCCCGTACCCCGCGCGAGTTCCATGACGGACCATGCCGCCGCCTCCCGTTTCGACAGCCTGCCCGGCAGCCCCTTTCCGCGCCTCAATGCGCTGATCGACGGTGTGGCGCCCGGCAAGCCGCCGCTCATCATGTCGCTGGGCGAGCCGCAGCACGCCTTCCCCGCCTTCGTGATGGAAGAAATCACGCGCAATTCCGCCCTTTTCGGCAAATATCCGCCGATCATCGGCACCGCCGCGTTCCGCGCCGCCGCCGCCGGCTGGCTGGCGCGCCGCTACGGGCTGGCCGACGCCATCGGCAAGGACGCCGCCCTCGACCCCGATCTCCAGATACTGCCGGTCAACGGCACCCGCGAGGCGCTTTTCAACATCGCCCTCGTCGCAACGCCGCCCGAAAAACGCGGGCAACGCCCGGCGATCCTGATGCCCAATCCCTTCTACCAGTGCTATGCGGCCGCCGCGCTGGCCGCCGGCGCCGAGCCGGTCTATGTGGCAGCGACCCGCGAAACCGGCTTCATGCCCGATTTCGAAGCCCTGCCGGAAGAGCTGCTGGCGCGCACCGCGATGATCTATTTCTGCTCGCCCGCCAACCCGCAAGGCGCGGTCGCGAGCCTCGACTGGTTGAAAAACCTGATCGCACTAGCCCGCCGCCACGGCATCGTGCTGGCCGTCGACGAATGCTATGCCGACATCTATGACCGCGATCCGCCTGCCAGCGCGTTGCAGGCCGTGCTCGCCGCCGATGCCGGCGGCAACGATCCCTTCGCCGATCTGATCGTCTTTCACTCGCTCTCGAAGCGCTCAAGCCTGCCGGGGCTGCGCTCTGGCTTCTGCGCCGGCGGCCGGGCGCTGATGGCCCGCTTCCGCGATTTCCGCAATGTCGCCGCGCCGCAAGTGCCGCTGCCGCTGATGGCCGCCGCCGCCGCCTGCTGGGCCGACGACGCCCATGCCGCCGCCAACCGCGATCTCTACCGCGCCAAGATCGACGCCGCAGAGCGTGTTCTCGGCAATCGTTTCGGCTTCTACCGGCCGGCGGGCGGCTTCTTTCTCTGGCTCGATGTCGGCGACGGCGAGAAGGCGGCGCGCGAACTCTGGGCAAAGGCAGGCGTGAAAGTGTTGCCGGGCGCCTATCTATCGCGCGAAGATTCGGCTTACGGTCCGCCGGGCAATCCCGGCGCGGCCTATATTCGCGTGGCGCTGGTCGACGGCCTTGCCGAAACCGAAGAGGCGCTGGCCCGTATGGCGGAGGTTCTGTGATCGGTGCCGGGACAAGGGCCGGCCGCAAGCCCGCCGCGAAAAGGAGCAGGACGCGTCCGGGAACCGTCTCCCGGAAGCAGGAGGCCTCAAGGGGCCATCGGAGGATGCAGCGCGTGAAGAGCTGGCTCGTCGACCCGCTCGCCTTTTTGCCGCCGTCGCTGCGTGCTTTCCTGGCGCGCCGCGCCTTCGAGGGCATTGGCGTCGCGCTGATCGCGCTCGGTGGTTTCGCGCTGCTCGCGGTGATGAGCTGGTCGATTGACGATCCGAGCTTCAACAACGCGACGACCCGCGCCCCCGGCAACTGGATGGGCCTGCCCGGCGCCTATGTCGCCGACATAATGCTTCAGACGCTCGGTCTCGCCGGCGTCTTGCTGCTGCTGCCCTTTTTCGTCTGGGGCGCGCGCGCCTTCGCGCATCGCCGCATCAACCTGATCGTCTTCCGTGTCGCCGCCTGGCTCGCCGCGACGCTTTTCGCCGCGACCGCCCTGAGCGCGCTGCCGCGCTTTGCCTTCTGGCCGCTGGCGCTCGGTCTCGGCGGCCTGCTCGGCGACGGGCTGGCCGCGCTCGGCTTTTCGCTCTTCTCGCCCTTCACCGTCGACGGCGTCGCCTATGCGCTGACCGCTTTGCTGACGGCGCCCATCGCCTTTTTCCTGATCCTCTTTGCCGCCGACATCGCGCTTGCCGATCTGAAAGCCGCCGCCATCTGGGTGCGCGATCTGCGCAAAGGCACCGTCGCCGCCGAAGAGGAACGCCGCTACGCTTCCGGCGCCCGTCCGCGCCGTCGTGCCGGCGAGGACGAAGCGTTCGCCCGCCCCCATCGCCCCGATGTCGAACCGAGCCGCTTGCGCATTCTTGCCTGGGAGATCGGCGACCGTCTGACCGACGGCCTCGACCGCATCTTGCGGCGCGGCGACTACGCGCCGCTGTCGCAGGATGAAATCGACGCCGCCCGCGCCGGCGCGCTCGGCGGTTTCGGCCAGCGCGGTGCGGGCGAAAGCGCCGCCGAACGCCGCGCCCGCCGCCGCGAGGCGCGCAATGCCCGCATCGCCGACGAGCGCATCGAACCCAAATCCGACCGCCCCGGCCCCCGCGTCGCGCGCAGCGACACGAAGCCGCTGAAACCGTCGAACCGTGCCGCCCGCGAAGCGCAACCCAAGCTCCCGCTCGAACCCGCCGGCGACTATCAGCTTCCGCCGCTGAGCCTGCTCTCGAAACCCAAGCCGCCGGCAATGACCGCGAAGCTGACCGACGATGCGCTGCAGGCAAATGCCCGTCTGCTCGAATCCGTGCTCGACGATTTCGGTATTCGCGGCGAAATCATTTCGGTGCGCCCCGGTCCCGTCGTCACGCTTTACGAACTCGAACCCGCGCCCGGCATCAAATCCTCGCGCGTCATTTCGCTGGCCGACGACATCGCCCGTTCGATGAGCGCCGTTTCGACGCGCGTCGCCGTCGTTCCCGGCCGCAACGTCATCGGGATCGAACT
>PHEO01000050.1 GCA_002841195.1 Alphaproteobacteria bacterium HGW-Alphaproteobacteria-11 | reverse complement strand
CGGCAGCGACTTCAAGCTGACCGAGATCGGCTATTGGTGCGGCTTCTCCGACAGCCCGCATTTTTCGCGGGAGTTCCGGCGCGCGCTGGGCGTACCGCCGGCCCTTTACCGGCAAACGGCGGCCTGACGGCAATTCGCCCGAGAGGGCTGGAAACCGGGGCGCTCATGCGCTACAACGCGCCCGCGACCGGCCGGACCGTCGAGGCCCGGCAGACGGCGCTTTTTGACCAGATTTCGGACCCCCGCGGAGCATCATGGCGACCATCATTCTCATTGTTCATCTGATGATCGCGATTGCGCTGGTGGCGACCGTGCTGCTGCAGCGCTCCGAGGGCGGGGCGCTCGGGATCGGCGGCGGCGGCGACGGATTCATGTCGAGCCGCGGCGCCGGCAACATGCTGACCCGCACAACGGCCATTCTGGCCGCCATGTTCATGACGACAAGCCTGGTGCTGGGCATTCTCGCATCGCGCGGCGGCTCGGCCGACTCGGTGCTCGACCGCGTGGCGCCGGTGCCGCAGACCTTGTCGGACGACGACCTGCCGCAAGTGCCGGCGCCGCTCGGCTCCGAATTCGCACCCGCCGAAGAGGCCCCGGCCGCGCCGGAACCGGCCGAACCGAGCGTTCCCCGGGCCGAATAACCCGCGACGAGGGGCAGGGCCCGACCGGCCCCGCCCGGACTATTTTTCGCCGAAGCTGCGTTTGGCGCTTCGAATCGTTTTGCTTGGTGTAATCTAGGGGCCCATGACGCGGTACATCTTCATCACCGGCGGCGTGGTTTCCTCCCTCGGCAAGGGTCTCGCTTCCGCAGCGCTCGGCGCGCTCCTGCAGGCGCGCGGCTATTCCGTGCGGCTTCGGAAACTCGACCCCTATCTGAACGTCGATCCGGGCACGATGTCGCCGATCCAGCACGGCGAGGTCTATGTGACCGACGACGGGGCGGAGACCGACCTCGACCTCGGCCATTACGAGCGCTTCACCGGCGTACCGGCGAGCCGCGCCGACAACATCACCACCGGCCGCATCTATCAGGACATCATCGCGCGGGAACGCCGCGGCGACTATCTGGGCGGCACGGTGCAGGTGATCCCGCATGTGACCGACGCCATCAAGGAATTCGTGCTCGCCGGGAATGACGATGTCGATTTCGTGCTTTGCGAGATTGGCGGCACAGTGGGTGATATCGAGGGTCTGCCCTTCTTCGAGGCGATCCGCCAGCTCGGCAACGAACTCGACCGCGGCCAGACCTGCTTCATTCATCTGACGCTGCTGCCCTTCATCCCGTCGGCCGGCGAAATGAAAACCAAGCCGACGCAGCACTCGGTGAAGGAGCTGCGCTCCATCGGCATCCAGCCCGATGTGCTGATGTGCCGCTGCGACCGCCCGATCCCCAAGGACGAGCGGCGCAAGATCGCGCTTTTCTGCAATGTCCGCGAGAGCGCTGTCATCGAGGCGATGGATGTCGACACGATCTACGACGTGCCGCACGCCTATCACATGGAAGGGCTCGACGCCGAGGTGCTGGCCGTCTTCGGCATCAAGGATGCGCCGGCGCCCGACCTCGCCAAGTGGCAGACCATCACGCATAACATCCGCGAGCCGGAAGGCGATGTGACCATCGCCATCGTCGGCAAGTACACCGGCCTCAAGGACGCCTACAAGTCGCTGTCGGAAGCGCTGGTGCATGGCGGCATCGCCAACAAGGTTCGCGTCAACGTCAAATGGGTGGAGTCCGAGGTGTTCGATTCCGAGGACACCGCGCATTACCTCGAAGACGTCGACGGCATTCTGGTGCCGGGCGGCTTTGGCGAACGCGGCTCTGAAGGGAAGATCCGCGCCGCCGAATTCGCCCGCACCCGCAACGTGCCCTATTTCGGCATCTGTTTCGGCATGCAGATGGCGGTGATCGAGGCGCTCAGGAATATCGGCGGCCTTGAAGGCGCAAGCTCAACGGAGTTCGGACCGACCAACGAACCGGTCGTCGGCCTGATGACCGAATGGATGCGCGAGAACGAACTGGTGAAGCGCGCCGCGCACGGCGATCTCGGCGGCACGATGCGGCTCGGCGCCTACGACGCGGTGCTGGCGGAAGGAAGCCGCGTCGCGCAGATTTACGGCTCGACCCGCATCAACGAGCGCCACCGCCACCGCTACGAAGTCAACATGACCTATCGTGAACGGATCGAGGCGGCGGGGCTCGTCATGTCCGGCGTCTCGCCTGACGGGCTGTTGCCGGAGATCATCGAGATACCGGATCACCCGTGGTACATCGGCGTCCAGTATCACCCCGAACTGAAATCGAAGCCCTTCGAGCCGCACCCCCTGTTCCGCTCCTTCGTCGAAGCGGCAGTCGAGCAGAGCCGGTTGGTCTAGGCCGTCTGCTTCTCGCCCCTGATCTGCGCCGAGACCTGCGCGCGCAACTCTTCCGATCCGAATTGCGCGGCGGCGGGATCGAGCTTGCCGAGCGCGAATTCCGGCGGCACGACTTCCGGGCCTTCGCCGGCCGGCAGCGGCGGCGTGTAATAGCCGAGCGCGTAGCTGCCCATCGAATAGCCGATCAGCGCCTGAAGCTCGGGCGAAAGATCGCGCGCGATCTCGGGTGGGCAGGAGAGATACTGGTTCTCTTCCTGCCGGAGCCAGCCCAGCGTGTAGGTGATGTTGATGCCGATGCGGTCGCCATTGGAGACATTCGCGCCGCCGCCATGGAAAACGCCGCCGGAATAGATCAGCACCGAGCCGGCGCTCATTTCAGCATAGCCGATCTCATCGTCCTTGGGCTGATAATCGTCCGGCCAGTCGAGGCTGCCGGGGCAGACCTGCGTGGCGCCGTTTTCCTTCGTGAAGTCGGTCATCGCCCAGATGGTGTTGAATTGCGGTTCGATGCCCTTGAGGTAGGTGCCCCAGGCCCAGCGGTCGCGATGGATCTGCTGCTTCTTCTGGCCCGGCGTGATGCGGATGACCTGCGTCAGGTGAAGCTGGATGCGCTCGCAGAAAGGCTTGAGGAAGGCGTTCGCCGCTTCGACGACGGTCTTTTTCATCACCATGTCGCGGCAGGCGGGCGATCGGGCGACAAGGGCGCCGGTGCGTGTCGTCTTGTCGCCTGTGAAATCGTCGCGGCCAAATTCGGTCGCCTCGATATAGGGCATGGTCTCGGCGCGCACTTGCGCGAGCTGCGCCGGCGTCAGCGCATCTTTCAGGATCAGCGCGCCATCGCGTTTCAGCGCCGTCAGAATTTCATCGGCCGACGCGGTGGCGGGCAGCGTTTGGAGTTTCGGCATTCTGTTTGTCCTCCGGGTTTCAGCGCGGCGGCAAATGCGGGCGCAGCATGGCTTCGAGTTGTTGCCGCTGGCGTTCGGGCGGCCACTCCTCGCGCTCCAGCGAGGTGCGGACGCCAAAACCGTCAACGACCGAAATGATCGCGTCGGCGGTGCTTGCGGGTGCGATGTCGCGGCTCAGCTTTCCGAGCTTCTGCTGCGCGCGGATGAGGCCGGCGATGCCGTCGCGGAATTCCTCGTAATAGGCTTTGTTGATGCGGGCCATCGCCGGGTCGCCGACGGCGCGGCCGAAAAAGCTCAGCCAGACGCGCCAGTCGCGCAAGCGCTGTTCGTCGACAGGCAGCAGCAGCGCCGCCAGTTCGACCAGATCGTCGTCTGGGGTCGCGTGACGGAGGGCGTGGAGAATGTCCTGCGCCAGACGATCGAGTGCCGCCAGCAGCAAGGCGTCCTTGCCCTCGAAATAGTGGGTGATGGTGCCGGTCGTCGCATTCGCGGCCCGAGCCACGTCGATCAGGCGCGTGTTGTCGATGCCCTGTTCGCCGATCACGGAAATGGCGGCTCTGGCGATGTCGCGGCGGCGGGCATTGTGGTCGATCTTTTTTGGCATAACGGTGATTATATAAAAATTGCGCTGGTGTGCAAGAGGGGGAAGGCATGGCTGGAAAAATAGAAAGCCAGAAACGGCTTCTATAGGCATCTCTCGTTGTGCCGGTCGAGTAGACCCGGGCGACGGTCGGAGGGACCGCCGACGAGGCCGCCTAGTTCACTGGATAGCGTATATTGGCCAACCGGCCCTGATGCAGGAACTGGATGTTCTGGAAGCCGCCACTCTCAACGGTGTAGGTGATTTCCGACGCAGTGGCGCTATGGATGATCATTACGACACCATCGACATTCGCCCTCACGTCTTGCGTATTCGCCCCGAACCGATGCTTGTCCTCATAGGTGAGGCTGCGTTTGGGCAAGTCGGCTCCCTTGGTCCGCGCGCCTGCGGAGGTGAGAAGAAGCTGTCCTTCCTCGATGCCACCGAAATAGACGTTCATCTTGATGAGAAATTCCGGGTCGGCGATCTCCACCATCTCGTAGGGAACGGATGACGCGAGGTCTGCGACCCCCGTGGACGGATCGTAGACGTCGAGCGGTTGGTTGAGCCGCGAGAACGCATCGAAAGTTCCGTCACCCGTCCGATCGACCAGGCAACCGCCCAGATTGCCCGCCAAACCGCTATATGTGACCGGCACGGTGGTGCAGTAAACCGCCTCGCCATTCTTTCCCCGCGTGAAGGCGGAGAAGGTAGCGCCTTTGGAAGCCGTGAAACGGAAAGCCCAATTTTCGTCGTTGATGTCCGCGAGAAGGCGAGCACCATGCTTGGGCCCATATGTCGCGGTGTAGATGATCTTGTTGAGCGCGACGGTCTGCTTCGCACCAACCGCCGGCGAGCTTTCGACCAGATCGGGCTTCGGATACGCGTAATTCTGGAACTGTGGCGCCAAGATTGCTTCCTTCTGCTCCATGCTGGTGCAAGCGGCAAGCGCGGCGAACAAGGCAAGGGCGACCGTCGAGCGGCCCCATGTCGTGAAGCTCATTTGGATATCCCCCCATTTTTCCCGGCGTAAAGAGGCGCCGGGTCAATGAACTGAGCCTATCATTCAAGCGGAGAGTTCCAACGGCTTAAACTTCTTCAATCCGCGCACCGGCCAGCATCGGCCCGGATCGACATCCAGCAGCCGTACGAATTGCTGACCGCAATGCATGTCGCGTTCGACCACGCTGTCCCTGCGCCGTTGCAATATCGCGGCGGCGGGAATTGTGGCCGATCTTTTTTGGCATAATGGTTGTTATATTTAAATCGGGGCCGGGCGCAAGGTGGATTGCAATTGCCCGTGTGCCGGCTAACCGCGTCCGCGATAGGGCGCGACGCCCTGGTCCGGCACCCAGAGACCGGCGGGGAGCTGGCCCTTTTGCCAGAAGACGTCGATCGGTATGCCGCCGCGCGGATACCAGTAGCCGCCGATGCGGAGCCATTTCGGCTTCAGCGTGTCGACCAGCCGCTTGCCGATGGCGACGGTGCAATCCTCGTGAAAGGCGCCGTGATTACGGAAGGACTGCATATAGAGCTTCAGCGACTTCGACTCGACCAACCATTTGCCGGGCACATAGTCGATGACGAGATGCGCGAAGTCCGGCTGGCCGGTGACCGGGCAGATCGAGGTGAATTCCGGGACAGTGAAGCGCGCGACATAGTTCGTGTCGGCATGCGGGTTGGCGACGCACTCCAGCACGGCCTCGCCGGGCGAGGCTGGCAGGGGCGTCGCCTTGCCGAGTTGTTTCAGGCCCGCGGGCTTCTTCGCCATCATTCTTCCTCCATCACTCGCTCTCGGGCCCGTCATAGACGCAGCCCTCGCGGCACGAACCGCGGTGAACCTCGACCCGCGCGATCTCGGGCAGCGGCTTTGCGAGTTCGTTCCAGATCCAGGCGGCGATCCGCTCCAGCGTTGGAAATTCGAGGCCGTCGATCTCGTTGAGCAGATGATGGTCGAGTTTCTCGCGCACCGCCATGACCTCGCGCTCGACATCCTCGAAATGGCGGACAATGCCGGTGTCGGCCGCGGGCTTTCCGGCCAGCCATACGACGACGCGGAACGAATGGCCGTGCATCCGGCGGTTCGGGTGGCCTTCCTCCGCATAGGGAAGAAAATGCGCGGCGTCGAAATGGAACTCTTTATATATCTTCATTACGGAATACCGATCAGCTTGTGCGTCTGCAGGCTCAAGCGCCATTTGGGATGCGCGAGACAATAGGCGGTTGCCGCGCGTGTGTTGTCTTCGGTGTTGTCGCCGTCCATCGGTTGCAAAAAGAAATGCCGGAAGTCGAGCCCTTCGAAGCGTTCCGGCTTCGCCTTGTCTTGCGGATAGACCAGTTTCAATTCGTCGCCGCTTGTCTGCTTCAGGGCCGCCTCGGCCTTGGGGCTGACGCAAATCCAGTCGAGCCCCACCGGCGCGGCGATGGTGCCGTTGGTCTCAACCGCGATCTCGAAGCCGCGTTCGTGCAGCGCGTCGATCAGCGCCGCGTCGAGTTGCAACAGCGGTTCGCCGCCGGTGCAGACGACAAAGCGATCCGCCGCCGCGCCGTTCCATGTCCGCTCGACGGCATCCGCAAGCGCCACCGCTTGCGCAAACTTGCCGCCACCTTCGCCGTCTGTGCCGACGAAATCCGTGTCGCAGAAACTGCAGACGGCGGAAGCGCGGTCTTCCTCACGCCCCGACCAGAGATTGCAGCCGGTGAAACGGCAAAACACCGCCGCGCGACCGGCATTCGCGCCCTCGCCCTGCAGCGTGTAGAAAATTTCCTTCACCGAATACATCGTCCGCTCTCTAGGTCCTGCCGGCGACATAGGCCGCATATCCGCGCGCGCGCAGTTCGCAGGCCGGGCAGGCGCCGCAGCCATAGCCCCAGTCGTGCCGCTTCGAGCGGTCGCCGCGATAGCAACTATGGCTCTCCTCGACGATCAGCTCGACCAGCGCCTTGCCGCCCAGTTCCTCGGCGAGCCGCCATGTGGCCGCTTTATCGATCCGCATCAGGGGCGTTTCAAGCCTGAATCCCCGGTCCATGCCGAGACAAATGGCCCGTTCCAGCGCCGCGATCGTGTCGGCGCGGCAGTCGGGATAGCCCGAATAATCGGTTTCGCACATCCCGCCGACCAGCACAGTCGCGCCGCGGCGATAGCCCAGTGCCGCCGCATAGGTGAAAAACAGCAGGTTCCGGCCCGGCACGAAGGTGGTCGGCAGGCCGTTCTCGCCCATTTCGATCTCGACTTCGCGGGTCAGCGCGGTCTCGCTGATCGTCCCGAGTTCGGGCAGCGAAATCGTGTGATCGGGGCCGAGCCGCCCCGCCCAGTCGGGCGACAAGGCGGCGATGCCGGCGCGCAGCGTCTCGCGGCAGGCAAGCTCGACCGCATGGGTCTGGCCATAGTCGAAGCCGACCGTCTCGACGCTTTCATGGTGCGCCAGCGCCCAGGCGAGGCAGACCGTCGAGTCCTGCCCGCCCGAGAAAAGCACCAGTGCCCTGGAAGTTTCGGGTATCGCCATTGCCTGTCCGCTCCGTTCGGGGCTGTTGAACAGGAGGGGCCCGGCCGCGTCAAGCGGCGGGCGAGGCGCATTGCCGCGGTTAACCGGCCATCGCGGCCCGCCGCCTGCGATTAGCCCCTTTCGCCGCCGCCGCCTCTCCGCTATGAAACCGCCACACGGGAAGCGCGCAGAGACGGAGCGGACATGGCTGCCATCATCGACATTATCGGCCGGGAAATTCTGGACAGCCGGGGCAACCCGACCGTCGAGGTGGATGTGCTGCTGGAAGACGGCGCCTTGGGCCGCGCCGCGGTGCCGTCCGGCGCCTCGACCGGCGCACATGAGGCGGTCGAATTGCGCGACGGCGGCCCGCGCTACAAGGGCAAGGGCGTCCTGAAAGCGGTCGACGCCGTCAATGGCGAGATATTCGACGCCATCGGCGGCATGGATGCCGGCGAGCAGATATTGATCGACCGCACGATGTGCGATCTCGACGGCACGCCCAACAAGGCGCGCCTCGGCGCCAATGCAATCCTCGGCGTGTCGCTGGCGGTGGCGAAGGCCGAAGCCGCCTCGCTCGGCCAGCCGCTGTTCCGCTATCTCGGCGGACCCGCCGCGCGCATCCTGCCGGTGCCGATGATGAACATCGTCAATGGCGGCCAGCATGCCGACAACCCGATCGACATCCAGGAATTCATGATCATGCCGGTCGCCGCCGGCTCGCTGGCCGACGCGGTGCGCATGGGCGCGGAAGTCTTTCAGACGCTGAAGGCGGAACTGAAAGCCGCCGGGCACAACACCAATGTCGGCGACGAGGGTGGCTTCGCGCCGAACCTGGCCTCCACGGAAGATGCGCTCGGCTTCGTGATGAAGGCGATCGAGAAGGCCGGCTACAAGCCCGGCGACGACATCTATCTGGCGATCGACGCGGCATCGACGGAATTCTACAAGGACGGCGTCTACAACCTCGAAGGCGAGGGCAAGAAGCTCGATGCCGGCGGCATGGTCGACTACTGGGCAAAGCTTGTCGGCAACTACCCAATCATTTCCATCGAAGACGGCATGGCCGAGGACGATTGGGACGGCTGGAAGGCGCTGACCGACAAGATCGGCCAGAAGGTGCAACTGGTCGGCGACGATCTCTTCGTCACCAACACGAAGCGTCTCGCCGACGGTATCGCCAGCGGCACGGCGAACTCGATCCTCGTCAAGGTCAACCAGATCGGTTCGCTGACGGAAACGCTCGGCGCCGTCGAGATGGCGCACAAGGCGCACTACACCGCCGTCATGTCGCACCGCTCGGGCGAAACCGAGGACGCGACCATTGCCGATCTCGCGGTCGCCACCAATTGCGGGCAGATCAAGACCGGCTCGCTGGCGCGCTCCGACCGTCTGGCGAAATACAACCAGCTTATTCGCATCGAGGAGCTGCTCGGGCCGACGGCCGAATATGCAGGGCAGAGCGTCTTGAAGGGTTGAGTGCCGGTTTTCGTCGAACCGCACAAATGCCGCTTGACCGTTGGAATCGCTATGTGATTCCCTGCTGTGGATGGAAAACGAGCTGTTGATTCGAACCCGCGAGCCGCTGCGTCTCCGACAGGCGCTGATCCCGCTCGTCTGTTTCGTCGTTCTCGGTTATTTCGCCTATCACGCGGTCTATGGCCGCCACGGATTCATCGCCTGGCTCGGCATCCAGAACCGCGTCGACACGCTTGAACATCAGCTTGTCGAAATGCGCGGCCAGCGCGAGCAGCTCGACCGGCAGGTGGCGCTGCTCCGGCCCGAAAGCCTCGACCCGGATCTTCTGGATGAGCGCGCCCGCGCCGCGCTGGGCTATGCGGGCGACAACGAGGTGGTGATTTTCCTCGATCGCCCCTGAAGCGCCCGCAACGTCACTTAACTGAAATTCAGTTAATTCGACGTTTTTCAATTGAAACCAAACCTTTATCATCCACTTCTAAAGTATGGTGAACGGGCTGGCGAACCGCGCTAGCTCTTGAGAGACCCTGTTTCCCGGACGCGCCCGAGCCGTCCAGATGTCGCCGAGGCCCCCGAATGGCGTCCCGCACTTCCAGCAAATCCGCCGCCGGCAAGCCGGCCAAAAAGCCCGCCGCCAAGCCTGCGAAGAAATCCGAAAAATCCGCGTCCTTGTCGCCGAAGGACGAATTGCAGGCCTATCGCGACATGCTGCTGATCCGCCGCTTCGAGGAGAAGGCGGGCCAGATGTACGGCATGGGTCTGATCGGCGGCTTCTGTCACCTCTATATCGGTCAGGAGGCTGTCGTCGTCGGCATGCAGATGGCGATAGAGGAGGGCGACCAGGTCATCACCGGCTACCGCGATCACGGTCACATGCTGGCCTGCGGCATGGACCCGAAAGGCGTGATGGCGGAGTTGACGGGACGCGAAGGCGGCTACTCGCGCGGCAAGGGCGGTTCGATGCATATGTTCAGCATCGAGAAACGCTTCTATGGCGGCCACGGCATTGTCGGCGCGCAAGTGCCGATCGGCACCGGACTCGCTTTCGCCAATCAGTATCGCAAGAACGGACAAGTCTGCCTGACCTATTTCGGCGACGGCGCCGCCAATCAGGGTCAGGTCTATGAAAGCTTCAACATGGCCGAGCTCTGGCGCCTGCCGGTCGTCTATGTGATCGAGAACAACCAGTATGCGATGGGCACGAGCGTCGCCCGTGCGAGCGCGCAGACCAACCTCTCGAAACGCGGCGCCAGCTTCAACATTCCGGGCGAACAGGTCGACGGCATGGACGTGCGCGCCGTACGTGCCGCCGGCGAGAAGGCGGCCGAGTTCTGCCGCGCCGGCAAAGGGCCCTACATCCTCGAAATGATGACCTATCGCTATCGCGGCCATTCGATGTCCGACCCGGCGAAATATCGCGCGCGGGAGGAAGTCGCCAAGATGCGCCAGGAGCATGACCCGATCGAACAGGTTCGCGCGCGCCTTCTGGCGGGCAAGCACGTCACCGAGGACGAGTTGAAGGAGATCGACAAGGAGATCAAGGCCGTCGTCAACGACGCCGCTGAGTTTGCGCAATCGAGCCCGGAGCCCGACCC
Organism: Alphaproteobacteria bacterium HGW-Alphaproteobacteria-11; assembly: GCA_002841195.1. GTDB lineage: Bacteria > Pseudomonadota > Alphaproteobacteria > Parvibaculales > Parvibaculaceae > Parvibaculum. The sequence continues at coordinate 6,512 of PHEO01000050.1, read as the reverse complement.
GTCGGAACTCTGGACCGACGTGCTGGCGGAGGTCTGACGCGATGCCGACCGAAATCCTGATGCCCGCGCTCTCGCCGACCATGGAAGAAGGCACGCTTGCCAAATGGCTGGTGAAGGAGGGCGACGAGGTGAAATCCGGCGACGTCATCGCCGAGATCGAAACCGACAAGGCGACGATGGAAGTCGAAGCGGCCGACGAGGGCACCGTCGCGAAACTCGTTGTGCCGGAAGGCACCGAGAACGTGAAGGTCAATGCGGTGATCGCATTGCTCGCCGGCGAAGGCGAAGATGCGTCGAAGGCCGAAACGCAAAGCCGGCCGAAAAAGGAAAAATCCGCGCCCAAGGCGAAACCCGAGAAGGATGAGAAGGCCGCTGCCGAACGCAAGCAGCCGAAGATCGAGGTCAAGACCGATCCCGGTATTCCCGACGGCACCGAATTCGTGACGCAGACCGTGCGCGAGGCGCTGCGCGACGCGATGGCCGAGGAGATGCGCCGCGACGAAAACGTCTTCGTGATGGGCGAGGAAGTGGCGCAATACGAAGGCGCCTACAAGGTGACGCAAGGCCTGCTCGCCGAGTTCGGCGACAGGCGCGTGGTCGACACGCCAATCACCGAACACGGCTTTGCCGGTCTCGGCGTCGGCGCGGCCTTTGCCGGCCTGCGCCCCATCGTCGAGTTCATGACCTTCAATTTCGCCATGCAGGCGATCGACCATTTGATCAATTCGGCGGCCAAGACGCGCTACATGTCCGGCGGTCAGATGTCCTGCCCCATCGTTTTCCGCGGACCGAACGGCCCCGCGTCCCGCGTCGGCGCGCAACACAGCCACGACTATGCTTCGTGGTACGCGCATATTCCGGGCCTCGTCGTCATTGCGCCCTATTCGGCGGCGGATGCGAAGGGGCTGCTCAAGGCCGCGATCCGCGATCCGAACCCGGTCGTCTTCCTCGAAAACGAAGTGCTTTACGGCAAGACTTTCGAGGTGCCGCTGCTCGACGATTATGTGCTGCCCATCGGCAAGGCGCGCGTGATGAAGGAGGGCAGCGACGTCACCCTCGTTTCGCACAGCCACGGCCTCGCCTATTGCCTTGAAGCGATGGCGAAGCTCGAAGAGGAGGGGATCGATGTCGAGTTGATCGACCTGCGCACCATTCGCCCGCTCGACATCGACACCATTATCGATTCGGTCAAAAAGACCAACCGGCTCGTGACCGTCGAGGAGACATGGCCGGTCTGCGGTATTGGCGCCGAGATCGCCGCACGCGTACAGGCCGACGCATTCGATTTCCTCGACGCACCGATCCTGCGCGTGACGCAAAAAGACGTACCGATGCCCTATGCGGCCAACCTTGAAAAACTGGCGCTGCCGAGCGCCGAGGAAGTGGCGGAGGCGGTGAAAGCCGTCTGCTACCGCTGAGGGGTGGGCGCATGTATAGCAACTACGAACTGTGTCCTGATCTGCGGGTCAAAGAAAAGTGCATTCGCACACGTCGTTATTCAAATGGAACATACACAGACCTGAATCATTTTCATGTTCCTTCGTATCGTTTGAAAAAAGTTGATCATGCATCTCTTCTGAAAGTACTCGTTGCGTTTGAAACTACCGAAGTGTTTGAAAACTATGTGCGATGCTTTCTGAATTCGCGCGGCAAAGCGCCCGCGCCACTCAATCTCTCGTTTGCAGTCGAGTATCCTGAGCCCGGGGTTATCCGAACATATTGCGGCGGAGATTTCTGTGCATGGATTGACGAGGTGATCGTGCCAAATGAATTTCGGAAAATGCCAGCGCGTGCGGAGGATCGAAGATGAGTGTCGAAATCCTCATGCCCGCGCTCTCGCCGACGATGGAAGAGGGTACGCTCGCCAAGTGGCTGGTGAAGGAGGGCGACGCGGTGAAGTCCGGCGACGTGATCGCCGAAATCGAAACCGACAAGGTGACGATGGAGGTCGAGGCGGTCGATGAGGGCCGCATCGGCAAGCTGCTGGTCGCCGAAGGCACCGAAGGCGTCGCCGTCAACAAGCCGATTGCGATACTGCTGGAAGAGGGCGAAAGCGCATCCGATGTGAAAGCGCCCGAAAAGACGAAAGCAGCAGAAAAGCTGAAACCCGCCGAGAAGGACGCGGCACCCGAAGCGCCGAAGCCGGCGGCGAAAGCCGAAGCGAAGCCGGCTCCGCCCGCGCCGGCGAACGGAAAGAGCGGCCGCATATTCGCCTCGCCGCTGGCGCGGCGCATCGCCGGTCAGAAAGGCATCGATCTTTCGTCGGTCGAGGGTTCGGGCCCGCGCGGCCGCATCGTCAAATCCGATGTCGAAAGCGCGAAACCCGGCGCGCGCAAAGCCGCCGCGCCGTCCGCTGCGCCCGCGCCGGCATCCGCCATCGACGCCCGCGCTTTTTATGCGGAAGGAACTTACGAGGAAATCCCGCTCGACGGCATGCGCAAGACCATCGCGCGCCGCCTGACGCAGTCGATGCAGGAAATTCCGCATTTCTACCTGACCGTCGATTGCGAACTCGACGAATTGCTGGCGACCCGCAAGAAGCTCAACGCCGGGGCGGACGAGGGCGCGAAGCTCTCGGTCAATGATTTCCTGATCCGCGCCGCCGCGCTGGCGCTGGTGAAGGTGCCGATGGCCAATGTCAGCTTCGCCGGCAACGCGCTGCTGAAGCACACCCATGCCGATATCGGCATCGCCGTGGCGCTGGATGGCGGCTTGATCACGCCGATTGTCCGCGCCGCCGAAACCAAGGGTCTTGCCGAAATTTCGGCCGAGGCGAAGTCGCTGGCCGCGCGCGCCCGCGACAAGAAGCTGAAACCGAGCGAGTTCGAGGGCGGAAGTTTCTCGATTACGAATCTCGGCATGTACGGCATCAAGCATTTCACGGCCGTCATCAATCCGCCGCAAGCGGCCATCCTCGCCGTCGGCAAGGGCGAGGAGCGGCCGGTCGTGCATGACGGCAAGCTCGAAGTCGCGACCGTGATGACGGTCACGATGTCCTGCGACCACCGCGCCATCGACGGCGCGCTCGGCGCGCAGTTCCTCGAAGCGTTCAAGTCATTCGTCGAATATCCGGCAAGGATGCTGCTCTGATGGCGGACCCATACGACCTCGTGGTGATCGGTTCCGGCCCCGGCGGTTATGTCGCCGCGATCCGCGCCTCGCAACTCGGCCTCAAGACCGCGATTGTCGAGCGCGACGCGCTGGGCGGTATCTGCCTCAACTGGGGCTGCATCCCGACCAAGGCGCTGCTGCGTTCGGCCGAGATATATGAAACGCTGCATCGTCTGGATGAGTTCGGATTGAAGGCGGACAATATCGGCTTCGACGCCGAAGCGGTCGTGACGCGCAGCCGCAAGGTCGCCGCGCAATTGTCGAATGGCGTCAAATTCCTGATGAAGAAGAACAGGATCGACGTCATCGAGGGCAGTGGAAAGCTCGCCGGGGCGGGCAAGGTCGCGGTCGAAAGCAAGGACGGCAAGAAAAGCGAACTCAACGCAAAGAACATCATTCTTGCCACTGGCGCCCGCGCGCGCACCGTTCCCGGCCTTGAGCCGGACGGCGAACGCATCTGGACCTATCGCGAGGCGATGGTTCCGAAATCGATCCCGAAATCGCTGATCGTCGTCGGCTCCGGCGCCATCGGCATCGAGTTTGCGAGTTTCTACCGTGCCTTCGGCGCCGAGGTGACGGTGATCGAAATGCTCGACCGCATCCTCCCGGTCGAGGACGAGGAAATCTCGAAGGAGGCGGCGCGCGCTTTCAAGAAACGCGGCATCAAACTGCTCACCGGCGCAACCGTCGCGAAGATCGAGAAGAAGAAGTCGAGCGTCGTCGCGACGGTGAAAACCGGCGGCAAGAGCGAAACTGTCGAGGCCGAAATCGTGATCTCGGCGGTCGGCATTGTCGGCAATGTCGAGAATCTCGGTATCGAAAAGGCAGGCATCAAGGTCGAGAAGTCGCATGTCGTCGTCAACGAATGGCTGGAGACGGGCGCAAAGGGCGTCTATGCCATCGGCGATCTCGTCGGCCCGCCCTGGCTTGCGCACAAGGCGAGCCATGAGGGCGTGCTGGCGGCCGAACGCATCGCGGGCGTGAAGGGCCTCCACCCGATCGACACGACGAAAATCCCGGGCTGCACCTATTCGACGCCGCAGATCGCCAGCGTCGGCCTCACCGAAGCGAAGGCGAAGGAAGAGGGCTATGAGGTAAAAGTCGGCCGCTTCCCCTTCCGCGCCAACGGCAAGGCCATTGCCCTCGGCGAAACCGAAGGCTTCGTCAAAACCGTCTTCGACGCCAAAACAGGCGAGCTTTTGGGCGCCCACATGATCGGCGCCGAAGTCACGGAGCTCATTCAGGGCTTCGGTCTGGCACGCACACTCGAAGCGACCGAAGCCGATCTGATCCATGCCGTCTTCCCGCATCCGACGCTGTCGGAAATGATGGGCGAGGCCGTGCTCGACGCCGAAGGCCGCGTTCTCCATGCTTGAGCGAAACGGCTCAAGGGGAGAGATCATGGGCGGAGAAGAAGCGGCCGGCGCATCGTCGAATGCGCCGAAGAATGCAGTCGTCATCCTTCTCGACAGTCTCAATCGTCACATGCTCGGTGCCTATGGCGGCGCCGAATTCGCGACACCCAATCTCGACCGTTTCGCCGCCCGCGCCACGCGCTTCACAAGGCATTTCACAGGCTCGCTGCCCTGCATGCCGGCGCGCCACGACATTCTCTGCGGCGCGCTGGATTTTCTCTGGCGCCCCTGGGGTTCGGTCGAAATCTGGGAAGACGCCATCACCTATGAACTGCGCAAGGCGGGCGTCGTCACGCAGTTGATCTCCGACCATCCGCATCTGTTCGAGACGGGCGGCGAAAACTACCACATCGATTTCACCGCCTGGGACTATCAGCGCGGTCACGAGGGCGATCCCTGGAAGACGGTCGCCGACCCAAGCTGGGCCGGCGCACCGAATTTCATGCGCAAGCACATGCCCTATGACGACTCGCGCGGATACTTCCGTGGCGAGGAAGATTTTCCGGGCCCGCGCACGATGGGTGCGGCCGCGCGCTGGCTCGCCGACAATGCCGGCCGCCACGAACGCTTCATGCTTTTCGTCGACGAGTTCGATCCGCACGAACCCTTCGACACGCCGGAACCCTATGCCTCGATGTATGACCCGCATTGGGAGGGCGCGCATCTGATCTGGCCGCCCTATGTGAAGGGCGGCATCGAGAAGGGCGTGATCGACGAAAGGCAGGCCCGGCAGATACGCGCCAGCTATGGCGGCAAGCTGACCATGATCGACAAATGGTTCGGCAAGGTGATGGACGAGCTCGACCGCAACAACCTCTGGGACGACACGCTGGTCATCCTCTGCACCGATCACGGCCACTATCTCGGCGAGAAGGACATCTGGGGAAAGCCCGGCGTGCCGGTCTACGAACCGCTCGGCCACATTCCGCTGCTGATCGCTCATCCCGGCATTGCGCCCGGCACCTGCGACGCGCTGACCACCAGCGTCGATCTATTCGCGACGCTGGCGGAGTTTTTCGGCGTCAATGTCCGTCAGCGCACGCATGGCCGCTCGCTGCTGCCGCTGCTGCGCGGCGCGACAATTTCGGTTCGTGATTGGCTGCTCACTGGCGTCTGGGGCCGAGAGGTGCATTACATCGATGGAGCCCGCAAATATGCGCGCGCCCCGGTTGGCGACAACGCGCCGCTGACGATGATGTCGAACCGCTGGTCCACTATGCCGACGCATTTTCTGACGCGCGAACAGGAACTGCCGCTGCCCGACGAACGCGCCTTCCTCGACCGTATGCCGGGAAGCGCCGTGCCGGTCATCCATCAACGCTGGGACAAGGACGACCACATTCCTTTTTGGGCCAGGGCGCAGTTCTCCGGCCATCACCTCTACGACCTCGAAAGCGATCCGTCCGAAGAAGAAAATCTCGCCGGGACGGCGCTCGAGGCGGACTACGAAGAGCGGCTGCGGACGGCGTTGGCCGAATTGGACGCGCCGTCCGCCCAGTTCGAGCGTCTCGGCCTCGGCTGACTGCCGAAAAAACAGGCAAAATAGCAATTGTTTAACGCCTCCGCTCCCATACTTGAGCATGGAGGTTGGGCAATGTCGCTGGGCGCAGACATACATCCCGGACAGCGGGAAATCGGCTACGACGCCATTGAGGCGCAGGAACCGACACACCCGAAAAACCGGCAATTGCTGGAATACTGGCGCGCGCGTTGTGTCGGCGGCGATGTGGCGCCACGCCACGACATCAACCCGCTCGATATGCCGGCATTGATGGGCGGCATGTTCGTCGTTGAACCCGTCGACGACGGTACCGACATGCGCTACCGGCTGATCGGCGCGGCGAATGAGCAGCGCCTGGGCATGCCCTTCACCGGCCGCCGCTTCTCGGAATGCTATGAGCCTAAAATGGCCGCCGACCAGATCGCGATTCACAATCGGGTCATGGAGCGCTTGAAACCTGTCGTGCTGCGCGGAAACTTCCTCGG
>PHEO01000049.1 GCA_002841195.1 Alphaproteobacteria bacterium HGW-Alphaproteobacteria-11 | reverse complement strand
CGCGCTTCGGGGCGCAGCGGCGTCGTCGCATTGTGATCGAGATAGGCGCGCTTCATCGTCATCGCGTGGCGAGACTCCCGTTTGTCGTAGAGGTTGCAATCAGTCAGCAGCGTTGGCGATGCCGGCCGTCTTGCGGCGCATATCGACGCCTGTGACCTGTCGCTCCGCGACCCGTCCGTCGATGACATCGCCGAGAGACACCGAGCTCAGATAAAACTGGATCTGATGACTCAGGCCTTCCCACAAATCATGGGTGATGCAGCGGCCCGAGGACGGCATGCAGCCCTTCGGCGAACCCAAGTCACAGCGGGTCGCCTTGATCGGCTCGTCGACCGCGAGGATGACGTCGGAAATTCGGATATCACCGGCGTCGCGCGATAGCAGATAGCCGCCGCCCGGTCCACGGACGCTTTTCACCAGTTCACCCCGACGCAGCTTGGCGAAGAGCTGCTCCAGATAAGACAGTGAAATCTCCTGACGGTCGGCGATTTCGGCCAGCGCCACGGGGCTGCCGTCCGAATGCCGCGCCAGGTCGGCCATGGCCATCACGGCGTAGCGACCCTTGGTGGTGAGCTTCACGGCCAACTCCTTCGTTTGGCTGGCAAAGGGCGGTCAAAAGCTTGCACAACCGGCCTTTGCCTGTGTTAAGAACATGCGCCTTGGCGGACCGGTAACCGGCCCGACGGGGCGTTCAGCGCAAGGCTCTATGATTTCCGAGCGCTACAGTCAACTATTTAGCATCCCGCGACGGAATTTCCAGAGGAATCGGTGGATTACGGCGAAAATATCTCCTTGATACTTCCTAGGAGATTGCCCGTTCCGCGCCTCGCCGGCCGCATAGCCCGAGACAGACCCAGACATGCCTGAAGTGATTTTCAATGGCCCGGCCGGCCGGATCGAGGGCCGCTACCACCACAGCAAGAAGGCCAATTCGCCGGTCGCGCTGGTGCTGCACCCCCATCCGCAGTTCGGCGGGACGATGAACAACCCCGTGACCTACGCCCTTTATCAGGCGTTCGTGAACCGGGGCTTCTCGGTATTGCGGTTCAATTTTCGCGGCGTCGGGCGCAGCCAGGGCGCCTTCGATTCCGGTATCGGCGAGCTGTCGGATGCAGCCTCGGCGCTCGACTGGCTGCAATCGCAAAACCCCGATGCCGCGCAATGCTGGATCGGCGGGTTCTCCTTCGGCGCCTGGATCGCGATGCAGGTTCTGATGCGGCGGCCCGAGATCGAGGGTTTCATCTCGGTCGCGCCGCTGGCCAACATGTATGATTTTTCGTTCCTCGCGCCCTGCCCCTCATCCGGCATCATCATCAACGGCAGCGCCGACCAGGTGGCGCCACCGGCCGACGTTCTGAAACTCGTCGAACGGCTGAAGACGCAGAAGGGCATCACCATCGAGCATGCCTCGGTGGACGGCGCCAACCACTTCTTCGAGTCGCATCTCGAACCGCTGGCCAACGCAATCGGGGCCTATCTCGACAAACGGCTCGCGGCGGCGCCTGAGAAAGCCTGACGTCAGAAAGCCTGACGTCAATCGAGGGCAATACTGCCTGCCCGATGGATCGTGCCGCCCGGCATCGGCTTCGGTACGCCCGTCGTCGTCGGCAGACTGAGCGGCAATCCGCGCAGCGAACGCACCGCGAGATAGGCAAAGGCTTCGGCTTCCACATCGTCGCCGCGCCAGCCAAGGTCTTCGGCCGGTAGCACGCCGCCCTGCAGCCTTTTGCTCAGCATCGCCATCAGCACGGGATTGTGCCGCCCGCCGCCGCAGACGACAAAGCGTGACGGCACGCCGGGGATATGGGCTAGGCCGCGCGCGATGGCTTCGACGGTGAAGGCCGTCAGTGTCGCCGCGCCGTCTGGTGGCGAGAGATGCCTCACGGCTTCGGGCGAGAAAGAGAACCGATCGAGCGACTTCGGCGGCGGCGCGTCGAAGAATTCATGCGCCATCAGGTGCTCCAGCACGTCCTTGTCGACCTCGCCTCCGGCCGCCAGCGCGCCGTCGCGGTCAACCGGTTCGCCGGTATGCTCATGCGCCCAATCGTCGATCAGCGCGTTGCCGGGGCCTGTGTCGAATGCCAACAGGGCCCCATCGGGGGATATGTAGGTGACATTGCCGACACCGCCGATATTGATGATGGCGACCGGCTCGACGATGCCCGTGCTGCCGGCAAGTGCCTGGTGATAAAGCGGGACCAGCGGCGCGCCGTGCCCTCCGGCCGCAACATCGGCGCTGCGGAAGTCGTTGACCACGTCGATCCCGGTCAGCCGCGCCAGCACATCGCCGAGGCCGATCTGCACCGTCCGGCGGCGTTCTGGCTGATGCAGCACCGTCTGGCCGTGAAAGCCAATCACCGAGATGTCGGCGGGCTTCAGCCCCGCCTCGGCGAGCAGCGCGCGCACCGCCAGCGCATTCGCCAGCGTCAGATGGCGCTCGGCCTCCGCCACCTCTTCGGGCATTGGCTCGTCGGGTTCCCAGCTCTTCGCGGCCTCGAGCGCCAGGCGCAGAAGCAGCCGTTCCTCGGGTTTGTAGGGCACCGCCAGCGAGGCGCCGGCACGCACCGCGCCCTCGCCGTCCGTCTCGATAATGGCAGCATCGATGCCGTCGAGCGAAGTGCCGCTCATCAGGCCCAAAGCTCGGATCATGGGTGATTGTCCGTTTTTCCCTTAGCCAAAGCGTGATACACCAGCCGCGCCTTTCCGCCTATCCGAAACCCCGAGCCGATTATGACAAGCTTCAAGTCCGATTTCCTGCGCGAGCTTTCCGCCCGCGGGTTCATTCACCAGACCTCCGACGATGCCGGCCTCGACGAGCGCGCGCTGGAAGGGCTGTTGACGGGCTATATCGGCTTCGACTGCACAGCGCCCAGCCTTCATGCTGGCAGCCTATTGCCAATCATGCTGCTCAGGAAGCTGCAGCAGGCCGGGCACAGGCCGATCGTGTTGATGGGTGGCGGAACCACACGTGTCGGCGACCCGACAGGTAAGGACGAGGCGCGTCAGCTTCTTACCGACAAGCAGATCGACATCAATATCGAGGGTATTCGGAAGGTCTTTGACAAGTTCCTGACCTTCGGCGACGGACCAACCGATGCCCTCATGCTCAACAACCGGGATTGGCTGGACAACCTCAACTACATCGAATTCCTGCGCGATTATGGCCGCCATTTCTCCGTCAACCGGATGCTGGCTTTCGACAGTGTGAAACTGCGGCTGGAACGCGAGCATCCGCTTTCGTTCCTCGAATTCAACTACATGATCCTACAGGCCTACGACTTTCTGGAACTGAACCGGAAATATGGCTGCACGCTGCAAATGGGCGGCTCGGACCAGTGGGGCAATATTGTCAATGGCATCGAACTCGCGCGCCGCGTGGACAGTGCCCATGTGTTCGGACTTACTACGGCGCTGCTGACCACTTCGTCGGGCGCCAAGATGGGCAAGACGGCGTCCGGCGCGGTCTGGCTCAACGCCGACATGCTCTCGCCCTATGACTACTGGCAGTACTGGCGCAATGCCGAGGACGCCGATGTCGGCCGCTTCCTCAAGCTCTTCACCGAATTGCCGCTGGACGAAATCGCGCGTCTCGAAAAACTCGAAGGGTCGGACGTCAACGAGGCGAAGAAAATCCTCGCGACCGAAGCGACCGCGATGGCGCATGGACGGGCGGAAGCCGAAAAGGCAGCCGAAGCCGCGCGAACGGCGTTCGAAGAGGGCGCGATCAGCGCCGATCTGCCGACCGTCGAAATCGAGGTCGACGCACTCAAAGTCGGACACGGACTGCTCAACGCCCTCGTTCAGGCCGGGCTCGTCGCATCGACCAGCGAAGCTCGCCGCCAGATCAAAGGAGGCGCCGTGCGCGTCAACGACGCACCGATCGGCGACGAGAAGATGGTCCTTGTCCATGAGAACCTGACACCGGAAGGCGTCATCAAACTCTCGCTCGGCAAGAAAAAGCACGTGCTGTTAAAGCCCAGGGAATAACGAAAAAGGCCCTCTCCGGTTTCCCGGAGAGGGCTCTTCCTGAACGCTCCCTAATCTTGTTGTTTTTGTGTGCGTTCCGCGGCTATTGCCTGCCGCTTTTCCGTCGACGCCTTATTCCGCTGCGGTCGCGCCGCCAAGCGCGAAGATCGCGGCATCGCCGCCGGCGCCGTTGATCGCCTGAAGATATTTGATGCCTTCCTCGGCAATGTCGTCGCCGATCATGCGGTCTCCTTCGCCATAGAGTTCGGCCATGTCCACATAGGCCGCATACATCGGCGCCGTGCGGCTCGTCACGATGCCCGCTTTCACGAGCGTCTTGATGAGCACGCGGAAGATGTTGGTCGCTTCCTGCAATTCGCCGCGCATGTTCTTGTCGGTCAGGGCTTCGGCCAGCGCACCCTGCACCCAGCGCCAGTCGAGGCCGACCTTCTCGTAGATCGCCTTCTTCTGTTCGGGTCCGGTCGAATTGCGCATCAGCGTCATGAAGACTTCAAGCGCCCAGTCCTCGATCATGTCACGCTCGGCCGGCGGGAGGTTCGGCACCGTGCGGTCCGCCCAGATCTTGCCGAACTTGTGATGGAAGGCTTCGTCGGTCATCGTCAGCTGCATCAACCGCCGCATCACCGGATCGTTGGTCTTGGCATAGAAGGTCGCGAAGGCGCCCATCGCCAGCCCTTCGACGATCATCTGCATACCGACGAGCTTTTTCCAGACGAGCGGCGTTGCAACAATTTCGCAGAGCAGCTTTTCGAGCACCACGCCGCATGCCGTCGGCTTGCCCCAGCGCGCCTGGATGTATTTTGCAAAGCCGGTTACGTGGCGCGCTTCCTCACGCGTCTGATTGGCGGCATATTCCTGCGCGCCCGGATCTTTCAGGATGTGGCAAAGGCTCGCCGACAGCGCCAGCGCGCCCTGTTCGCCATGCAGGATCGACGACATGCCCCAGCGGACATTCTCGTTGACCAGATATATCTTCTGCTTCTCGTCGAGCTTGTCCGACACGGCCGTCTTCAATTCCATATTGAAGTCGATCGGCATCAGCAAGTCGTTGTCGAGGTCCCACGGCTCCGAGAAGTCGATGTATTTGCTGTCGAGCGGATCCCAGAAATGATCGTGTGTTGCCGAAATGATCTTGTCGAAAGCCGTGGAGCGCTTGCCGTAGCGGTCGACATCCATCATCGCCGGAAAATCGTCCGGCGCGACTGCTTCGTAGGCCGCGTCCATCGTCATCTTCTGATTGGTGGACATGGGTCTCCTCCCCGTTGCCGTGCCAATAACGATGGCGTGACCTTACATATACGGAGTGACACTCCGCAATCTCGAATCGTCACAAGATGTCAGTTTTGCGGTGCGGGAGAAACATCCGGCTGCGGCGCCGCCGGTGCTGTGTCGTCGGGCAATACGGCCGAGTTCGCCGACGACGGCCGTTCCACAGGCGGGTCGATCACAGTCGCACCGCCAAATTCGAACAACCGGCGCAGGAAGCCAGGCGCGAGTGCCGAGAGCGGATTGACGGTGACCGAAGGATCGTTGGCGGAGCCACGCACCCGGTATGTCAGGGCGAAAATCCCCTCGCCTTCCCGGCCGACGATCAACGGACCGAGGACGGGAACCTGTCCGAGAAACGAATTGATCGTGTAGGCAGGAACAAGGGTGCCTTCCATGTCAATCAGATCTGTTGTCCGGTCGATATTCCCCTTGATCGTCAGCCCGATCGCCGGCCCCGAAGTACGGGCGTCGTTGACGATGATGTGGTCCTCTGTGATTGCAAACGGTAAATCCAGCCGATTGAACAGGATGCCCTCGCCGTTCAGCGTGTCGCGGATACCGGTCAGCGATCCGACCGTCAGTATGTTCGCGAGCACAGGCGCGTTGGCGACGCGGAACGTATCGATCGTCACGATACCGTTCAACGGCGACCCTGCGACCGTGTCGTCGTAAACGCCGGTCGCACTCAGTGTGCCACCTCTCATGCTGTCGGTGAAATCGAGCGCCCGAAAGACGATGCCCGCATCGTTCGACGCCACGGCCAAGTGTCGCGCGCCGGTATCGTCCGGTCCAATCCTTGCCGTCAGCGGCACTTCCTGCGGATCGACTGCCGTCACGTTCAGCGACCAGAGACGGCCGTCGACTTGAACGACGTCGGCTCTGACGGCCCGGAACATCGTCTCGTTGTTGCCCGCGGCACGCGCAATTTCGGCACGTATGGTGGTTCGGCGCGCGGGATCGGCCACAGTCTCTGGCGACAGAAAAGGCGGTTCTTCATCCGTCTCTTCGTCGTCCTTTTCCGAGCCCGAGACGATGCCGGCGAGGAGCTGACGGGCATCGAAACGCGCGCCGCCGATGGTCATCGCAACGGCGGCGTCATCCGCCGGCCCGGCGGCGAAAGCGAAGTCATTGTCGGGACCGAGCCTGACGACCGGAAAGTCGGCCTCTGTCAGCCGGCCATCGGCACCCAGCGAGAAATTGCCGCGCGCTTCTATCTCCTCGCCGGTGAGCTTGAAGTCCGCGACGCGGAAGCCGCCGCCGGTCAGGAATGCCAGCCGAAGCTCTGCAGCGGCCGGAATGCCGGGTGCTTTCGACCAACTCGCATAGCCGACCTTGACGACGGCATTCGTCAGGTCGGCCTTGACGGTGGCGCGGTTCACTTCCCGGCCGTCGCCGCTGAACGTCGCGTCGAACGCGGCGGGGCCATCGAGAAAATCGTCCAGACCGACACCCACCGCTTTGCGTCCGTCATCGTCCAGTACGCCGGAAAGCCGATATGACGAGCCGACGCCGCTATCGCGCACGAAGCTTTCGCGCCATTCCAGATCGAGCGACGGCGCGCCATTGATGCCGACCGGTCCGCGCGCAACGAGCCCCGCGCGCGAGACGTCGATGTCGAGCGTTCCGGAGGTAATGGAAACGTTTTCGAGAATATTGGGAATGGCGAGATCGGTAGCGCTTGCCGTACCGCCAAAATTGACGTCGGCGATCGTCACGGTCTTCACCAGCGGTAAATCGAGACGGCCCACAACGCGGCCGGTGCCGGCGACGCTACGCGGATCGATACCGAAATTCCGGATCAGATTCAGCGGTTCGTGATCGAGCAGCGCAAGAATATCAGCGGTCGCTCCGTCGACAGTGAACGCAATGTGGCCTGGCGCCCCTTTCCTGTTCAGTTCGTCAGCATCGAAATGCCCTTCGCTGACGGCAATCGTACCCCCGTCTTCAAGCTCGATCTGCGCCGCCGACACCCAGGCGTCGAACCGGTTGCCAATCACCCGTCCGTTCGCCACCACATTTTCCATTGGCGGCATCTGACCGATATATCTCAGCGTCGCGCCGCTGACCGCGAATTCGACTTGAAGATTTTCGTCGGGAATAGGTATCCGATTGTCGGCGTCATCGATCATGCCGGCGGGCATGTCGATCTCGAACGATCCGCCGGTGACGTCGCCGCCGGAAAGGTTCGGTCCCACCCAATCGCGGGCGCCCTTGGCGAGCGGCAAGGGCCAGATTGCCTTGAAAGCATCGAGCGGCATCGCATCAAGGCGACCGGAAAGACGAACTGCCGGCGATCTCTCGGCGTCGCGCACGGTTCCGTTCACAGAAAGGCCCCCACCCGCCGTTCCGATGCTCAGCTCCTCGATTTCCGCGGTCAGTGCGTCGAAGTCGAAATCACCCTTGAGGCGCGCAGATTCGATGTCGACCGGCCCCTCGAAAAAGCCGGGAATTTCGGTATGGATGTTGTTGGCGGCCAGGTCCACCGTTGCGCCGGCGATATTGAGACCGTCTGCAATGCGATAGTCGAGCCTGCCCGTCAGCGCGGCACTATGCGGACCTGCTTCGAATTTCGCCGCAATGAGGTCGACGCGGCGCCCGACGCCGTCAAACTCGACTTCGGCATGCGCCTTTTCTATCGGTATCGACGCGTCCCACGGATCCGGCAGATTGATCTCGCCTCGGCCCGCGTCGAGCGTCAGCCGCGCGGTGACCATGTCGCCGTTTGCCTTGATCTGCAGTTCGCCCCGGGCTTCGACGGGTGCATCGAAGACGGCGTAGTCGGCGAATGCCGGCGACATCCGCGCGAAAGCGGCGGGCACGACGTTGGCTGCCCGAGCGTCGATGCGGGCGATGTCGCTGCCGGACGGCATTATGCCGGTCATCTCCACGGTCGTTGTCGTGTCGTCGATCGAAATATTGGCGCGCAATGTGGCGCCAAGACCGCCCTCGCCGCGGAACACAACCAGATTTGCCGACGGCGCGTCGAAGGCGACGCCGTTAACCTCGTCGACAAGCCGCAACGTTCCATCGCGTATGCCGACATGGGTGAGGTAGTCGAGAGGTGTTCCGGTTTCGTCACCCGTGGAGAGTCCTTCGATCAGCCGGGCCAGAAAAGCCGCCGCCTCTGGATCAGCCGGGCGTGCCTCCATGCCCGCGCCGGCCATAGCCAGCGTGATGCCGGTGCCGGGACGCCGAAGGACGGTGGCGCTGACTCCATAGAAATCGACCGCCGTCGGCGCCAGAACGCCGCGGAAAAGCGCGGGCAGGCTGATCTGAAACGCGAGCTGGGGAACGAATGCGATGTCGTTGTCGTCGGCGCCCGTCAGCCGCACATCCACCAGCCGAAGCGATAGACGGCGGTCGTCCGCCGACCAGATCAGGACAGTGTCGCCGATGTCGAGCGCACCCCCCTGAAGCGAAGGGCCGGCAGCGTTTTCGATCATTCCGCCGAGAAACGACACCGAGACCGGACCGGAGGACAGCCGCCATGCAAGCACGGCAAGCAGAACCGCCGTCGCCGCCACGGCAACGCCCACCACCTCCAACGCAATCTTACCGGTCCGGCGGATCAAGAAACGACATCTCTCCCAGTGCTTGTCCATCAATGCAGACAGCAGAAATAAGGCGAAAGCGAGTCGGGCTTCTATCTAGCCGCAGACCGCCGCCAAGTCTCCAAAATTGGCGCTCGGAGCGGCAAAAGATCGCGCGCAAGCTTAACGCGGCTGGTCTGGCGCATGGCGGCGATCCATATTATGCCCACCTCCGGCCCGGCGGGCCGGACAATGCGGCAGAACCTCACGGACAAGGGCGGCAACTCATGGCCAAAGCGGCGGCAACTCCGAAGACAAAGGCAGCGAATACCAAGGCGGCGAAAGTAAAGACCGCCTCAAGCAGCGCCAATCTCCCGGCACCCGGCAGCAAGGCGCCCGCCTTTAACCTTCCCGCCGACGACGGCGGCGCCGTCACGCTGAAGGGCCTCGTCGGCAAGAAGGTCGTCCTCTATTTCTACCCCAAGGACGACACGCCTGGCTGTACGACCGAGGCCATCGCTTTCAGTGCACTCAAGAAAAAATTCGACGCCGCCGGCGCCGTCGTGCTCGGCGTATCGAAGGACACGGTCGAGAAGCATTGCAAGTTTCGCGACAAGCACGGCCTGACAGTCCGGCTGCTTTCCGACGAAGGCGGCAAGATGCTCGAGGCCTATGGCGCGTGGGGCGAGAAAAGCCTTTATGGCCGGAAATTCATGGGCATTACACGGACGACCTTTCTGATCGACGGCAAGGGCGTGGTGAGCAAGGTCTGGCCGAAGGTCAAGGTCAACGGCCATGCCGAAGAGGTTCTCGCTGCCGTCAAGGAACTTTGAGCGCGTGACCGGCACATCGCTCGTCGAAGGCGCTGTTGCGGTACTCGCCTGCGCCGACGCCGATGAAAAGGCGTGTGTGGCACGTCGGGTGGCCGCAGCGTGGCGCGCCTCGTCGCTGACATTGTTGCCAGACGGCGGAAGGACAATCGCGGTCCCCGAGCGGCCGGCGCGTCCTGAAGCGCCGGTGTTGCTGGCGCCGCGCGACATGCCGCGGCGAACCTTCAAGGGAACGCGCGGACGCATCGCGCTCCTGCATTCGCTTGCCCATATCGAACTCAACGCCATCGACCTTGCATTCGATCTCGTCGGACGTTTCGCCGATGCCGGCCTGCCCCGCCAATTCTTCGAGGACTGGGTGTCGGTCGGCGAAGACGAAGCGCGACACTTCGCGATGCTGCAGGCCCGGCTGGCGGCACTCGGCGCGCGCTATGGCGACCTGCCGGCGCATGACGGGCTGTGGCAGGCCGCGACCGAAACGCGACACGACCTGATGGCGCGGCTCGCCATCGTTCCGCTTGTGCTTGAAGCGCGCGGTCTCGACGTGACGCCGGGAATGATCGAACGGCTGGAAGGTGCAGGCGATGCCGAGAGCGCGGCGATCCTGCGGACCATATATCGGGAGGAGCAGGATCACGTGCGGGCCGGCGCGGTCTGGTTTTCCTATCTTTGCGATGAGCGGAAGGTCGATCCGCGCGACACCTTCCAGACGCTGGTGCGGCGGCACTTCCGCGGCGCGCTGAAGGCGCCCTTCAACACCGAGGCGCGGCGCGCTGCCGGACTGGAACCCGAGTTCTACGAGGATCTGGTGCAATCTCCGGTCGGCGCGGTCACCGGAAAGTAACGCATGGTGAATTAGAATTAACCATTAACATCAATTGTTAAGCGGCGTATGTTGTATTTCTGTCCCAATTTGGGTGAGATGGGACTGTAAAAAGAGGGGGTCTTGGGGCATTGAGGGGCATGCACCATAGGGCCGGGTGGCCCGATCGAATCCGTGATTTTCTGCGACATATGTACGTGGAGCGGCAGATTTATATCCGCAGCCACGGCCATGTTCAGTTCATCTCGCTTTCGCCGCTGACGCAGGCATGTTTTGCGACAATCGCTTTTGCGTTTTTCGGCTGGATTGCCTTTGCGTCGGTCAATGTGGTCTTCAAGGAGCAGATCATCGCTTCGAAGGACCGCCGCTACGTCAAGATGCAGGGCGCCTATGAGGAGCGGATGGCGCAGCTCCAGTCCGCCTATGACGAGCTCAACGGGCAGCTGGTCATTACCGAGGAGCGCTTCCTCGCCACCACCATGCAGCTTGAGGACAAGCACCGCCAGCTCGCGGCGCTGATGAGCCAGCGCCAGACCGCCAGTTCGCAGCTCGACACGATGCGCCGCCGCTATGCGGCCACCGCCGGCGGCAAGCCTGCAGGCGAGCGCGGCAACAAGGTGCTGATGCGGGTCGAGCGGCAATCCGAGGGCCCGGCCCTCGCCGACACCACCACCGGCCCCCGGCGGCTCGCCGGAAACGACCGTTTCATCATCGACAGCGCCGAAAATGCCGGCGGCACGGTCGACCTGGCCGGACTTGCGGAGCTGACGGCGCTGGCCGGTCTTGCCGGCGACAACGCCCAGAACGGGACCGTGGCGCAAATCGACACGCGGCTGGCCCAGATCGACCGGGCGCAGCAGACCCTCATTAACAATATCGAGGAAGTGACCGACCGCCGCGTCCGCGAGCTGAAATCGATCATCGGCATGACCAAGGTGATCGACCCGGAGGCGCTGATCGAGCGCCGCAGCGAGGCGGGCGGCGAAGCACAGGGCGGCCCCTTCATCGACCTGGCCGACCACGAGGCGCTGGCCGGCGGCGAAGGCGACAGCGGCTTCGGCAAGCAGCTTTACAGGGTCAGCCGAAATCTGAAGACAATGGCCGACCTTGAGGATTCCATTGCGAAAATGCCGCTCGCCGAGCCGCTGGTCAACTACCGAAAGACCAGCAGCTACGGCTCGCGCCGCGACCCCTTCAACGGCCGCATGGCGTTCCATTCGGGCGAGGATCTGGCGGCCCCTTACGGCGAGCGCGTCTATGCGCCGGGGGCCGGCACGGTGACCTTCGCCGGCTGGCGCGGCGGCTACGGCCGCATCATCGAAATCGATCACGGCAATGGCTTCCGGACCCGCTACGGGCATCTTGGCCAGATGGACGTCAAAACTGGCCAGAAAGTTGCATTCCGGGAGATCATCGGCAGAGTAGGGTCTTCTGGCCGCAGCAGCGGGCCCCATCTTCACTATGAGGTCTGGTTCGACGGCATCGTTCGCAACCCCTCCAAGTTCATTGAGGCAGGGCATTATGTTTTCGCGAAGCAAGGATAAAGACACCGACAAGGCAGCCGCGCCCATGGCAGCGCCTGCCCCCGTCCCCGGCAAGCGCCCGGGCACCCGCACCGCACCGTCGATCATCTCCAACGATCTGGTGGTGCATGGCAATCTGACGGCCACCGGCGACATTCAGGTGGACGGCACCGTCGAAGGCGACATCCGCAGCCAGTCGCTGACCATCGGCGAGAAAGCCTCGATCACCGGCGAAATCGTCGCCGAGGACATCGTCATCCGCGGCCGCGTCGTCGGCACCATCAGGGGCCGCCGCGTGCAGCTTTCCTCGACCTGCCATGTCGAGGGCGACATCCTGCACGAAGCGCTGGCGGTCGAAACCGGCGCCTTCTTCGAGGGCAATTGCCGCCATTCCGACGACCCGATCGGCCAGGCGTCTTCCGGCGCCAGCCTGCGCCCCTCGGCGCCGCGCCCCGGACCGGCCGCCAATACCGGCAGCCCGGCGCTCGGCGACGCCCCGCGGCCCACACCGCGCCCCGCCCCCGGCGACAGCCCGGTGGTGATCAATGACGGCGGCGTCGTCGTCAAGCGGCCGGCCGCGCAGTAGTACAAGTCGACCGTTCTTCGGGGGGAGAACGGCAAAACCGGGGCGGCGCGGAAACGCGCCCTGCCCCGGTTTTTCGTTTTGGGGGGCGCACAAAACAGGCGTCACCGACCGCGAAATCCGCCGCGCGCGGCCGCAAGGCCCGAAAGCCGAACGGGCACAGCGGCTTGCAGGGCTATCCCCGCATGGCACTTCCGCTTCTGTCATCGAACTGTCAAAAAACTGTCACAAACGGACCCGGCAAGATGACCGCCGCCCGAGCGACGGCGCGTGTGCGCGGGCGCGGGACGGCGCGGGGGGCGGCATCTGTGCGATCGGACCGGCGGGCGCGTTGAGATGAGCGTTCGGAGGAGCGCCTGGGCGTGCGCGCCGGCGTGCGCACACTTATCCCTGTGTGAGGAAAATTTACAGGTGGCGGGAGGCGCGGAGAAGAGGAGAAGGATTTGGTCCGCGCTTCGCACGGCCCGAAGGCACAAAACGAAAGCGCTGGTTTTACAGCGGCGCGCGATCTTCCTAACCTGGCCCATCGACTCATGAGGGGCGGATGGCGGCGGGCGACCGGACAGGCGAGGACTGGAACGCGCAGGAAATCGACCTGATCGTCGCCGACTATTTCGACATGCGCGACCGGGAGCTTCGCGGCGAGCCCTATGTGAAGGCGCATCGCAACGCCGAATTGCAAAAGCTGACGGGACGGTCGAAAGGGTCCATCGAGTTCAAGCATCAGAATATCAGCGCCGTTCTGATGTCGCTCGGCGAACCGTGGATCGCCGGCTACAAGCCGATGGTCAATTTCCAGAAGGCGTTGCTCGATGGCGTCGAACGATTCATCGACCGGCGCACGGAATTTATATTGCCGGTGCCGACGACAGAAATGGCGCTTGCCGAACAAGGTGCGCTGTTCATCGGCGAAGCGCCGCAAAAGATCGAGCGGCCGGAGGATTCACACCCTGCCCTCGCCCGCCTCGTGCGCAAATTCGATCCGGCGGCGCGCGACGAGCGCAACCGTGCGCTTGGGCGGCTTGGCGAGAAGCGGGTTTTGAAATCGGAGCAGGCGCGGCTGCGCGGCGAAGGCCGCGACGATCTCGCGCGCAAGGTGAAGTGGGTGGCGCAGGAGGAAGGCGACGGCGCGGGCTACGACATTCTTTCCTTCACCGCGCGCGGCGAGGAACGCTTTCTTGAAGTGAAGACGACGGCCGGACATATGCAGACGCCGTTTTTCATTTCGCGGAATGAAAAGAGTTTCGCCGAGGAGCGGCCGGACGGGTTTCGTATTTTCCGGCTCTACGATTTCGCGAAAGAGCCCAAGGCGTTCAAGATCGCGCCGCCGCTGGAGAGCCGGCTTATTCTCGATGCGGCGAATTTCCGGGCGTCGTTTCGGTAGGGGGTGGCAAGGGATGCCCCATCAGCGGCGCGAGCGGCTGTTTGATTTCATCGGCGAGTATCTGCGTCTCGGCGCGCATGGGCGGGTCTGTTCGGGGAGTGGCGTTTGATTGGAGGCGGAAAATAGGGGGATGTAAGTGTAAAGTGGATATAAAACTAGCGAAAAAGAAGGGGCTTTCGACCAAAGCCGAAAGCCCCTATATGAAAACCCGAGATCCCGGAAACCTCTCCCACGGCTGCCACCAAGCAGATATTTGTGGGCTGTGTCATGACGTACGAGATCGCCGCTCAGAGTGAGCCTCTAGGCGGGGGTTTTCTTCCGACTGCGGAGACCTGGCCGGGTCACCGCACGTCGGCGTTCTTTAAATTCTTGTTCTAATTCACGAACCTCGGGCGCGATTTCCTTGAGTCTCTTCACAAGACCAGACAAATCGTACTCGTTTGAAATCTTGCCTTTGTGCGCGGCGGTTCTCTCGATACGCCGGACGTAACCCATCTCTTCCAGATCGGCCATGTGCCGCTGAACTTGTCTTGGACTCAAGCTGAGGCGCTCGCCTAAAGTTTTCTTGCTCGGGAACGGTTTTCGATCCACGTCCCACCAATAGTCCGCGAGATGCATAAGCACGGCGAGTTGAGTGGGGTTAAGCTTGAGGCGAGCTTGCGCCCGCAGAATTAGTGAAGGGACGATGCAAAAGCCTTGGTCGATTACGTCCTTGCCCCACTTGCGCTCTGAAGCTTTCGTCGCCTTCTCTCCCTTCCTGCTCGAAAGAGAGACAACTTTGCTGCTATCAGGTTTGTGATCCGTGTCGGACATGTGTGCGTTCCTTTCAATGCTCAGATACGCCTACTAGTCCGGCCTTTCAAGGCAACGGTACTAGACGCCTACGTCTCGAGCTATGAGACATTGTTGACGCATAGAACGAGACGTAGGCGACCTATAAATAAGGACGCCGGTTAAGCGGGATGCAGGGAGGCATTACGAACGTATACACCGTAGAGCCCCCTAGTCACAGATGTCCGGTGGTCCAGTGCTAAACTTTTCAGACTGCCTTCCCAGCCGCAACCCCCGACGCCTAGGCCCACTGGAAGTTGAAGCCACCGAGGTTGGCCTGCGCCGGGATGACAATTGCGGCTGCGCGGCGAAGGCCGTGACGATCTCGCGCGCAAGGTGCGCTGGGTGGCGCAGGAGGAAGGCGACGGCGCAGGCTACGACATTCTTTCCTTCACCGCGCGCGGCGAGGAACGCTTTCTCGAAGTGAAGACGACGGCCGGGCATATGCAGACGCCGTTCTTCATTTCACGCAACGAGAAGGCGTTTGCCGAGGAGCGGCCTGACGGCTTCCGGATTTTCCGGCTCTACGATTTCGCGAAAGACGCCAAGGCCTCCAAGATCGCGCCGCCGCTGGAGAGCCAGCTTATTCTCGATGCGGCGAATTACCGGGCTTCATTTCGGTAGGCTTCGGTTGCATTGCGCGGCATCAACTCTTCATCCCCGTCGCAAAGTCGTGGATGGCCCGCATAAAGCGGGCCATGACGTTTTGGGTTGTGAAAGACGGCGCTCCTGCAATCGAACCCGCTTGACCGAACAACAGGGACTTGACCCGGCAATGACGATGGTGGTGCCGGTGGGTGGCGCCCCCCTCACCCTTCCCACCTGACGGTGTCAGGTGGGCCCCTTCCCTCTCCCCGTCGGGGAGAGGGTGATAGCGCGAAGTCTATACATTCCGCCCGGCCGCGTAGCCCGACGACCAGGCCCATTGGAAGTTGAAGCCGCCGAGGTGGCCGGTGACGTCGACGGCTTCGCCGATGAAATAAAGTCCGGGGACGGATTTTGCTTCCATTGTTTTGGACGAGAGGTGCCGCGTGTCGATGCCGCCGGCGGTGACTTCGGCCGTGCGGTAGCCTTCGGTGCCGGCGGGGGTGAGGCGCCAGCGGTTGGTGCTTTCGGCGAGCGCGCGGAGGCGGGCGTCGGAAATGTCGGCGAGGCGTCCGGTGACATCGGCGCGCGCGCACCAGCGGTCGGCGAGGCGCTTGGGCATGACGCGTGCAAGCGCGGTTTCGACATCCTGTTTGGGGTGCGCGGCGCGGGCTTCCTTCAGCGCGGCGAAAACATCCGTGTGCGGTGCAAGGTCGACGGTGATTTCCTCGCCCGGCCGCCAGTATGACGAGATTTGCAGGATGGCGGGCCCCGAGAGCCCCTTATGCGTGAAGAGCAGCGCCTCGGCGAAGCGCGCCTTACCACAAGCGACGGTGGCATCGACCGCGACGCCGGCGAGACCGTCGAGTTCGGCTTTCAGGCCCGCATCGAAGGTGAAGGGAACGAGCGCCGGGCGCGGCGCGACGACCGCCAAGCCGAACTGGCGGGCGATGTCGTAGGCGAGGCCGGTGGCGCCGATTTTCGGGATCGACAAGCCGCCGGTCGCGACGACGAGCTTCGCGCAGGCGAGCGCGCCCTCGCCTGTCGTCACGCGGAAGCCGGTTCCGGTTTTTTCGACGGCCGCAATTTTCGTTTCGAGGCGGATCGCGGCGCCGGCGCGCGCGCATTCGGCGAGCTGCATGTCGATGATCTGTTGCGAGGAACCGTCGCAGAACAATTGGCCGAGCGTCTTTTCGTGCCAGGCGATGTGGTGGCGGTTCACGAGTGCGATGAAATCATGTTGCGTGTAACGCTTCAGCGCCGAGATGCAGAAGGACGGGTTTTCGGAGAGGAAGTTTTTCGGGCTGGTGTGCAGGTTGGTGAAGTTGCAGCGGCCGCCGCCGGAGATGCGGATTTTTTCGGCCACGGTTTTCGCGTGGTCGAGGACCAGGACCGAGCGGCCGCGCGCGCCCGCGACGCCGGCGCAGAAAAGCCCGGCGCCGCCCGCGCCCAGGATGATGACGTCGTGATGTTCGGGGGCGGGCATGGGGGTCCTGTTGGTCGCGGGAAACGACGAGATGGCGATTGCGCCCGCCGCTCCCTGAAATGTCACCCCGGCGAAAGCCGGGGTGTGGATTCACATTTGAAGTGCAACAGTTGGATTGAGAAGATTTCGGCTGGGGTGCGGAAGTCAAGGCACTTTCGC
>PHEO01000048.1 GCA_002841195.1 Alphaproteobacteria bacterium HGW-Alphaproteobacteria-11 | reverse complement strand
GATCAGCCCGGGCACGCATATCGTCGCTTCCGACCGCATCGTCATCGGCAGCGACACGATGATCGCCAGTCAGTGTTACATCTCGGACTCCGACTGGCACGACACCTACGACCGCACGGCCGAACTGGACAAGCATCGACCAATCGTCATCGGCCGCAATGTCTGGCTGGGCGTGCGGGCGATCATCGGCAAGGGCGTGTCGATCGGCGAAAACAGCATTATCGGCGCCGGCGCCGTGGTCACGCGCGATATTCCGGCGAACTGCATCGCGGCGGGGAACCCGGCCCGCGTCGTCCGCGAACTCGATCCGTCGCGTGGCTTCCGCACGCGCGCCGAACTCTTTGGCGACTACGAACGCCTTGAACGCGACATGGACAAGCTGACGCGTTATCTCGCGCGCGAAAACACCATTCTCGGCTGGTTGCGCAGCATCGTCGCGCCGACGCGCGCCGATTAGCGTCAGGACTTCTTGGGCATCGGAATGGCGGCGATGGCCTTGGTGATGCCGTCGAGCTTGACCGGAACCTTTGCATCTCCCTTTCCGACGATCCGGAAGACAACTTCCATCTGGTTGCCACCCTTCATTGCCTTCAGCCGCTCATCGGTGAGCATGATTTCCGTCTGGCAGCCGCCGGGGATGCAGAACAGGAATTGCTGGCTGAAGCTTTCCTTGCCGTCGATCGTCCAGCCGATACCGTTCGGCAGGAATGTGCCGAGCGGTGTCACCGCGAAGAGGAAGAGTTCGTTCTCGCCGTCGGCATCCGTGTCTTGCGGGCCGTAAGTGATGCCGAGATAGAGCAGCCGTTGCTTGTCCTCGCCGATCGCGACATTGACAAAGGCGTGGCAACGCTTGGCCGCGTTTTCGTTCACGTCGCAGCGCGTGCTCCATGTCCCGAAATTCTGAATTGTGGGCTCTGGTGCTCCCGATTGAGCGCCGACGGGAGCGATGCCGGCCACGGAAAGCAGAGCCGCGGCGGTGACGCCGGAAAGTAAGCGCCGAAGAGACATGACGAAGTTCCTTTTCGAATCGGACAAGATGAACGGCGGGCCTAGTTCCGTCTCCGGCGCAGACTCCGCCGACACCGAACTCTGGTAAACTCGCATTTCGGCATAAACATGGCACCGGAAATCTTTGAAAAACCTCGAAATTTGCTTAACGCTGTAGATCAAGACCCGGCGCCGCCATGTGCGGCGTCAACAGAATTCAAAGGAACGCGCCTTGTCCGCCCCCCTGCCCGCGCCGCTCCGGCCATGTCTCGCCCTCTTTGCGGTTCTGGCCTTTGTCCTGACAGCCTTCTCAGCGCCGGCCGCAGCCCGCCATGCAATCGCCATGCATGGCGAGCCGCTCTACCCAGAAGGTTTCACGCACTTTTCTTATGCCAATCCCGATGCTCCCAAAGGCGGTTCCATAACCTACGGGGCAACCGGATCCTTCGACAGCTTTAACCCTTTCATCGTCCGAGGCACATCGGCCATCGGCCTGCGCGAGCACGTTTTCGAGAGCCTGCTGGCGCGGGGCTACGATGAAGCGTTCACGCTCTACGCCTTGCTCGCCGAGCAGGTGGAGATGCCGGACGATCGGAGCTGGATTTCGTTTACATTGAACACCGCAGCGCGATTTTCGGACGGCAACCCGGTGACGGTCGAGGACGTGATCTATTCACTCGAAACGTTGCGCGACAAGGGGCGCCCGAATTTCAAAACCTACTATTCGAAGGTCGAGCGCATCGAGCGTCCCGGTCCCCGCACGGTGAAATTCGTCTTTGCGGACGATGGCGATCGGGAAATTCCGTTGATCCTGGGTCTCATGCCGATCATCCCGAAACATGTTTACGAGAAGCGCGATTTCGACCGCTCGGGATTCGAATTGCCTATCGGCAGCGGTCCCTATGTCGTCGGAAATTTCACGCCCGGCGCCCGGATCGTCTACCGGCGCGACGAAAACTATTGGGGCGGCGGATTGCCGGTGAATGCCGGTCACTACAATATCGACCGGATCACCTACGAGTATTTCCGCGACGCCAACGCCTCCTTCGAGGCCTTCAAGGCCGGTGTCTACCACGCGCGCGCCGAGGACGATCCGGGGCGCTGGACCAACAGCTACGGCTTTCCGGCAATGCGCCAGGGAAAGGTTCGCAAGGAGATATTCAAGAGCGGCATGCCGTCGGGCATGCGCGCGCTTGTTTTCAATACGCGCAAACCCGTGCTCGCCGAGAAGAATGTCCGGCTGGCGTTGATCCGGCTTTTCAATTTCGAATGGGTCAATCGCAATCTCTATCACGGCCTATACGTTCGGACCCAAAGCTTCTTCGACAATTCGGAGTTGGGATCGCATGGACGCCCCGCGGGCGACCGCGAACGCGCGCTGCTGGCGCCCTTCCCCGACGTTGTGTCGCCGGAAATCATGGAACATGGCTGGCATGCGCCCGCTGGCGACCCGGCAGGTCAGGACCGGAAAAACCGGGCCGCAGCCATCGACTTGTTGCGAGAGGCGGGCTATGAACTGCGAAACGGCGCAATGACCGAGATTGCGACCGGACGCCCGCTGAAGCTCGAAATACTCGTCGCGACACCGGACGACGAGCGCCTCGCGCTGACCTATGCGACGATGACCCGGCGCATCGGCATCGACATCGTCGTACGCAATGTCGATCCGAGCCAATATCAGGAACGGCGCAGCAATTACGATTTTGAATTGATTTTCAATGGCTGGTTCTCTTCGCTGTCGCCCGGCAACGAACAGACCTTCTATTGGGGGTCGGAGGCCGCGGATGCACCCGGCACACGAAACTACATGGGCGCAAGGGAACCGGCGATCGACGCGATGATCGAGGCGATGCTCGAAGCACGTGCGCATGAGGATTTCGTCGCCGCCGTTCGCGCGCTTGACCGCGTGTTGTTGTCGGGCGCCTACATGATCCCCCTCTTTCATCAGCCCGATCAGTGGCTCGCGCTTTGGAACAAGGTAAAAGTGCCGGAGAAAATATCTCTCTATGGCTATCGCAGCGGCACATGGTGGATAGAGGAATAGAAACGATGAACTTATCACCCCGGTTGCCCCAAGACTGGCGACCACGCATGAAGCTGCCGCTGGTTGCCGCACCGATGTTCCTGATCTCGGGCCCGGAGCTTGCGCTGGCGGCCTGCCGCGAAGGCGTTATCGGCTCCTTCCCGACACCCAATGCGCGCACCGTCGCGGTGCTCGACGAATGGATGGACAAGATCACGCGCGGCCTCGGCGCCGGTGACGCCCCGTGGGCCGCCAATGTCGTCGTGCATCGTTCGAATACGCGGCTGGACGACGATCTCGACCTCGTGGTTCGCTACAAGGTGCCGCTGGTCATCACGGCGCTCGGCAGTCCGCGCGCCATTGTCGAGCGTGTGCACGACTATGGCGGACTCGTTTTTGCCGATGTGAACTCGGTTCCCTTCGCGCGAAAGGCCGCGGCTGCCGGCGTCGACGGGCTGGTGCTGGTGGCGGCCGGCGCCGGCGGACATACCGGTCAGATGACAGGCTTTTCCTTTGTTCCGGCGGTGCGCGAATTTTTCGACGGACCCGTCATACTGGGGGGCGGCATCACCGACGGCGCCGGCATTCGCGCCGCCGAAGTGCTTGGCGCCGACCTCGCCTACATGGGAACGCGCTTCATCGCCTGCACCGAAAGCCTCGCGGTCCCTGAATATCGCGACATGCTGGTCGGTTCGACTGTCGACGATCTGATCCTGACCCGCGCTATCACCGGTGTCGCCGCCAACTGGCTGAAACCGAGCATCGCGCGGGCCGGCATGGACCTCGACGCGATGGAGAAGAACCCGGACATCGACTTCACCGATCCGCAATCCGGCGCCAAACGCTGGGCGCAGGTCTGGTCGGCGGGCCACGGTGTGGGCATGATCGACCGGGTCGAGACGGTCGCGAGCCTTGTTGCGCGGCTGCGGGAGGAATACGAGCAGGCGAAGAAACGGTAAGGACGAAAAGTCCGCGACGTGTTTTGGGAGGAACGCTGAATATGATTCTGGCAACGAAGCAGGACATCGAGACCCATACCCGCGCCGGTTGGTGGGGAACCGAAACCATCGATGCGCGCTTTCGCGCCAATGCGGCGGCAACGCCCGATCGTCTCGCCGTTGCCGATCCGCCGAACCGCATGGAAATCGACGGCGGCGAGGCGCGCCGCCTGACCTATGGCGAACTCGCGGACGAGGCCGACAGGATCGCCACCGCCTTTCTCGCTGCCGGGCTGAAGAAGGACGATGTGCTGGCGGTGCAGCTTGCGAATGTCGTGGAGCTTGTCGCCGTCTATCTCGCCGCCTGGCGCATCGGCCTCATCGTCACCCCGGCGCCGGTGCAATGGCGCGCCCATGAGCTTGGCGATGTGCTCGCATTTGCCGGCGCGAAAGCGGCCGTGACGGCGCGCAGCATTCGCGGCCACGATCACGCGGCAATGTTCGAGAGCCTGAAGCCGAAACTCACGGCGCTCGCGAACATCTTCGTGATCGGTGAAACGCAATGGCCGGCCGCCGATGCCGCCCGTCTCGACGCGGCGCCAAAGGCCGATGCGAACGACGCCGCGACCATATGCTGGACATCGGGCACCGAAGCGCGGCCCAAGGGCGTGCCGCGGAGCCACAATCACTGGATGATTGCCGGCGTCGCCTGCGCCGATGCCGCGGAACTCCAACCCGGCGACACGGTGCTGAACCCCTTCCCGCTGGTCAATATGGCCGCAATCGGCGGCTGCTTCATGCCGTGGCTGCTGACTGGCGGAACTCTGGTGCAACACCATCCGTTCGATCTTCCGGTATTCCTGAAGCAACTGGTCGGCGAGAAGATCGCCTACACGGTTGCGCCGCCCGCCGTGCTGTCACTGTTGTTGAAAGAAGAGAAGCTGATGGCCTCGCTCGATCTCTCGGCGGTGCGCAGCATCGGTTCGGGCTCGGCGCCGCTTTCGCCCTGGATGGTGAAAACCTGGCAGGAGCAATACGGCCTGCCCATCGTCAATATTTTCGGTTCGAACGAGGGCACCTGCCTGATCTCCGGCGCAGGCGATGTGCCGGACCCCGAGGAACGCGCGCAGTTCTTCCCGCGCTTCGGCGTCAAGGGTCTCGAATGGCCGGCAAAGATCGCCACCGCCATCGAGACGAAGCTGATCGATTTGCAGAGCGGCTCCGAAATCACCGATCCCGGCAAGCCGGGCGAATTGTTGATCAAGGGCGCAACGGTCTTTGCAGGCTACTACCGCGCCGGCGACGGCGGCGGCCCCACGGATGCGATCGACAAGGACGGATTCTTTCATACCGGTGACGTCTTCGAGATTGCCGGGTCCGGCAACCGCTACTACCGCTTCGTTGAGCGCGCCAAGGACATCATCATTCGCGGCGGCATGAACATCTCGCCCGGCGAGATCGACGGGTTGCTGGCCGGTCTGCCGAAAATCAAGGAAGCGGCTGTCGTCGGTTATCCCGATGCGGTGATGGGCGAGCGCATCTGCGCCGTCGCCGTCCCCGCCGAAGGCGAAAGCGTGACGCTGGACGACATCCGCGCCCATCTGATGAAAGCCGACATCGCGGCCTACAAGCTGCCGGAGCGCCTGGAACTTGCCGATGCCCTGCCCCGCAATCCGCTGGGCAAGGTGCTGCGGCGCCAACTCAGGGAAATGATCGGGACGTGACGCCTGTCAGTCCGCCGCCTGCGACAGCAACTTGAGACGCGCTTTCTTGAGAGCGCGGGTCTTCTCGGTCCATTCATGGATAGCCTGCGCCGCACGGTTGCCCTCGGCCGTCATGATCTCGTCATGCTTGGCGTCGCGCACGGTGATCTCGCAGGCGAGACCGTTCGGATCGAAGAAATAGATCGAGTGACAGAAGTGATGGTCGATCGGACCGAAGACAGGCACCTTCGCTTCCTTGAGACGCTTGATAAAGGTCTGGACTTCATCCATCGAGCCGACTTCAAAAGCGAAATGATAATCCTCGATGCCGTCCTTCATCTCGAACACACCGTCGCTGGCGCTTGTCGGTTCGTCAAAAAAGGCGATGAAACGCCCATCGCCCATTTCGAAGAAGAGATGCATGAAGGGGCGCTCCTTGCCCGTCCCTGGATCCTTGTCGAAGGCGAGCGCCGCAGCGGGCTTCAGGCCCAGAAGGTCGCAATAAAACTTGCGCGTCTCCTCGGCGTCGCGGCAGCGATAGGCAATGTGATGAAAACCGGTGATCTTCGGCGCCGGCGTTTTCGCCTCGCCGATATGGTCGACCGTGCCCAGAAGCGCGTTGCTCATCCTTCCCTCCCCGAAAGGCGATGACAATGACCCAAGGCTACGCCCGCCGCGCCCCGAAGGCCAGAGGCCCTAGAGCGGCTCATGTGCGAAAATCGCCTCGAGGCTGGTCATGTTCATGCCGTGCTTGACGTAGTTGTAGGGCGTCACGTTGACCGACTTGATGAGGCTGCGCTGGATCTCGGTGCCGACGCTTCCATCGGCCGCCGGCACCATGTCGAAATCGACGACATTGATGCAGGCCGGGTCCTGCTCAAAAGCCTGCACGGCCTTGAGCCCTTCCTTCAGCGAACAGCCCGTGGCCGCCCAGCCCAGGACCAGCCGGTTGGTCCCTTCATGGGCCACCACCAGCGCCGTGTGCCAGCCGGGTTCGGCCAGCAACCGCGTGATCGCGCCGACGGTGCGCCGTTGTGCCTCGCCGAAAACCTCTCCGCCTTCGAGCATCGTCGCGCCAGGCTCTCCTGCCGTCTCGAAGTAATAGGCCATCTTGGCCGCAAGCTCCGCCCGGCTCTTCACATTGCCGAAGCTGCCGCCATGAATCTCGATCAGATCGGGTTCAACTTCGAGAAACGGAACCTCGACCGTTTGTTCGGCCAGCACCCGCTCCGCCGTTTGCCGCGTGCGCGGCACGCCGGAGCAGACCGCGCGGTCGAACCGCACATGGGAAAGCGCCTTGCCCGCGGCGGTCGCCTGCTCCTGCCCGAGCGGCGTCAGCGGCACCACCTTCGTGTCGCCGCCCGCCGCCAGGATTTCCGGTCCGAAATAGTCGACATGGCCGTGGCGCATCAGGTAGATGCGCCGCCGTCCCGTCGTGCCGGGAAGTGCGGTCAAATCGCTTCCGCCTTTTTCAACGCTTCAACGTCGGCGCCCGAGAAGCCCCAATCCTTGAGTGCGCTTTCGGTATGCTCGCCGATCTGCGGCGCCGGGCCCTGGATTTTCGATTCCGTGCGCGAGAAACGCGGCGCGACATTGGGCTGCGCCACGCCGTCGATCTCGACAATGGTCTGGCGCGCCTTGTTGTGCGGATGGTCCTTGGCTTCCTTGATCGAAAGCACCGGCGCAAAGCAGATGTCGGTGCCTTCCATGATCTTGCACCACTCGTCGCGCGTCTTCGTCTTGAAGACCGCTTCGATCTTCGTCTTCATGTCAGGCCACTGCCCCCGATCCATCTGCGCGTCCCAAAGGCTGTCGGTGAGGCCCGCCTTCTCGCGCAGGATCGCGTAGAATTGCGGCTCGATGGATCCGATCGAAATCCACTGACCGTCCTTCGTTTCGTAGGTGTCGTAAAAATGCGCGCCGCCATCGAGCATGTTGGTGCCATGCGGTTCCTGCCACATGCCGGAGGCCGTGAAGCCGTAGAACATCGCCATCAGCGAGGCCGCACCGTCCGTCATCGCGACGTCGACGACCTGTCCCTTGCCGCTGCGCTGCGCTTCGACAAGCGCGGCGAGCATGCCCATCGCGAGATAGAGCGCGCCGCCACCGAAATCACCGACGAGATTGAGCGGCGGCACCGGCTTCTCGCCCGGACGGCCGATCGCATGCAGCGCGCCGGTGAGCGAAATGTAGTTGATGTCGTGGCCGGCGGCGTTGGCGAGCGGGCCGGTCTGCCCCCAGCCGGTCATGCGGCCATAGACGAGCTTGGGATTGCGCTTCAGGCAGACATCCGGCCCGAGGCCGAGCCGCTCCATCACGCCCGGCCGGAAACCTTCCTGCAGGATGTCGGCCTTCTCGATCAGCTTCAGGCAGGCCTCGACCGATTCCGGCTTCTTGAGGTCGAGCGCCACCGAGCGCCGTCCGCGCGAGCCGATGTCGAATTTCGAGCCGCCGCGCGCGCCCTTGCGGTCGATGCGGATCACTTCGGCGCCCATATCGGAAAGCAGCATGCCGCAGAACGGGCCCGGCCCAATGCCTGCGAATTCGACAACCTTGATGCCGCTCAGCGGTCCGCTACCCATGACGTGCTCCCTTGAATTCAACTGTTTGTCGTTTGTTGGGAGAGATTTGTACAGGCTGCGGCGAGGCTCGTAAACGCTGGCCGGATTGACGTAAGGGCGGCCTATTATCCCGCTGCGCGTATCGACGGGCCCGCGGCTGGTATCCGAACACTGACGAGAGTGCCTTTGCCCGGTTCACTTTCAACAAGCATGCGTCCGCGGTGCAACTTAACGAAGCTCGCGGCCAATGGCAGTCCCAAACCTGCACCTTCGTAACGCCGCTCAAGTCGGCCGTCGACTTGACCGAAGGGAGTTAGCGCAACGACAACTTCCTTCTCAGACATGCCGATTCCGGTGTCGCGAACGTCGACGACAATTTCGTCATCTTCGGCCCGCGCAACTAACCGGATACAGCCACCCGACTTGTTGAACTTGACAGCATTGGAGAGCAAATTGAGGAATACCTGACGCAATTTTCCAGGCTCGCCAATTGTCGTCAGTTGGCCGGAAATCCCGGACGCATCGAGATTCACATTCGCATCGCGGCACGCGCCGGCGATCGAATCCGCACAGTCCTCCAGAATGTCGGAAAGCAACACATTGTCAGCCTCGAAATGCGCGGAATCGGAATCTGCTCGCGCAATTTCAAGAACATTGTTGATGACACCAAGAAGACGGTTTCCACTGTCGCGAATGTCTGTCGCGTATTCGACGTAGCGTGCATTATGGAGCTTGCCAAAGATCTCACCGGAAATGATTTCCGAAAAGCCAATAATTGCATTTAGCGGCGTGCGCAACTCGTGGCTCATGTTGGCAAGAAAGCTGCTCTTTGCCGCGCTGGCGGCCTCGGCTTCGCGCGTCGCCTTCCGCAGCACATCTTCCCGTTCTTTCAGATGTGTAATGTCACTGATAAAAAGAATTGCCCCACCTTCGCGCGTGGCGTTCGCATTTACATTGATCCAGCGTCCATTCTGAAGCTGGTGTTCCGATTGCGGCCACTGCAGGTCCTTCCAAGTGTTGCAACCTGAACCAGTGGGCGAGAGGAATGCTTCCTGCATCGTACGCAACGTGAGCTCAAAATCGGTGCCGGAGCTGAATCGGGAAACGGCATCTGGAAAAAACTGCTCCATCTGACCGTTTGCCAGCACAATCCGGCCGTCGTTGTCGAGCAGTATCACCCCCTCAAACGAACTTTGCAGCGCATCGGCAAGCCGATTCTCCGCCGAATGACGCTGCGCCGTCTCACGTGCCATCATCTCACTCACTTTGTCACGCATAACGGACATCGAGCGGAGAAGCGTTGCAGTCTCGTCGCGCCCTTTCGATAGCGGGATTGCCGTATCGAATTCGCCCACTGCGATGCGGTCCGCCGCGAAGGCCGCGTCAGAAAGCGGGCGCACTATTCGCCGCCTGAGCGTCCAAGTGATCCCGGCGGAAAGGACCAATGCAAGGATCGTGATGAAAATGCTGGTGCTCTCGAAGTTTTCAATTGCGGCGATGGCCTTTCTACGCTCGACAAAGCTGTTTCCAGCATTGAATTCGACGAGAAGATCGAGGAGATAGACAATGCGTTCGCCGAGCATGCGCATCTCTTCGTTTGCCGCTCCAGTGCCGGCATTCCGCATGTCATTCCACTTGAGGGCCAGTGGCCTCAATTCACGAACCATCTCACGCTCATTGTCGGCGGAGGCGCGATCTTCGGCTACATCGAGGTCGGAGAGGAAGGATAGAATGAGTGCATCAACCCCGTCGTCAAACGTATGTAGTTCGTTCCGACCAGCGATTTTGGCGTGCAAAAGCCGATTTTCGATCTGGGTGAATGTCGCGCTCGCCGATCGGGCATGACCGATGGCCATAAGCGGCCCATCATAGGTCTCGACGACAATGCGCCCGGTCTTGTGAAGTAGCGCATAGCTATAAGCGCCGAGAGCCCCGGCAATGACGCTCATCAGAAAAAACGCGCTAAATATTTTTGCGCCGACTGTTCCAAATGGTTGAATTCGTGACATTGAGCGTTCCGGACGAGAAAGGACCGAAATGGAAAAATGTCCGCGCCGTCGGATTTCTCGCATACCCCGCGAGTCTAGAATTCGTATCCTTGATGCGGCGTTAAGAATGGAGACCAATCGGAGCTAAATCTAAGCCGGGCCCTCATTCTCGATCACTGTTACCTCGAGCAGCATCTTGGGATGGATGTGACACCGTACCTGATAGATGCCCGCCTCGGTAAAAAGGATGTCGATTGTTTCGCCCGGTTTCCGTTCCTTCGTGTCAAATCTAAGCTTTGGTTCGGTGCTGAATATCTGGTGCAGGAATTCGTCGTCGTTCCGGAATGTAACCGTCGTTCCCTGCGATATCAGGATGCCGCCAGGAATGAACTCCTTACCCTGTTCGACCACAGTTGCCACCGCTCTATGCGGTACTTGCGCCAGCGCGACGCCCGAAATGAATCCGAGTCCGATCAGCAAACATGAAAGCGACTTTGGATTCAGTAATTTCATCATTGAGTGACAACGTCTCTATGCATGGGGGCGAGCAAGGCGAGCAATTTGTTTTGTGTGGAAAACGGGATGTCGCACTTGCCCATGGCGACTTGCAGATTTTCGACAAGCGCGCTGAAATCCCGGCTGCGAAGTTTCAGCCCCTTGTGCGCCGCGTGCATATCCTGACCGCTATAGACGCACGGGCCGCCGGAGAGTTCACAGAACTGCTCGGCAAGCTTTTCCTTGAATCGAGCGATATTCGTGTCGGCAAATGTGTTGCTGATCCGTGGGTCTGCGAGAAATTCTTCTGTCGCTTTGTCCACAAGGCGCACTATGCCCTCGTTTCCGCCCAACGCCGTGTAAAGCGTGTCCCCGGCCAGCGCGGGAGCCGGCCGAAAGTTCACCATTACGGCGACGACAAACACAGCGACGACAAGGACAGCTTTCGACATGGCGTCGTACATTCTAGTTCGCTCCATTAGAAACCGGCCTGCAACGATGCATATATCCCTCGCTGATCCGGATGAAGTGCA
Organism: Alphaproteobacteria bacterium HGW-Alphaproteobacteria-11; assembly: GCA_002841195.1. Lineage (GTDB taxonomy): Bacteria > Pseudomonadota > Alphaproteobacteria > Parvibaculales > Parvibaculaceae > Parvibaculum. The sequence continues at coordinate 6,024 of PHEO01000048.1, read as the reverse complement.
ATGTCGCCGAGATCGACATAGGCCAACGTCATGGAAATGTGTTTATTCGGGAAGACAGAGGCGAAAAGACTGTACGCAGCATTTTCTCGAGCGAAAGACAGGTTATCGGGTTTTGTTCGATACTCCGCGCCAAGTGCCAGGTGCTTGTTGAGGAGATACGCTGCCGATGCTTCATAAGTCGCCGAGTAACCATTTTCCCTGTCGCCGCCGAAGCCGAGTAAACCGAACTGGTTGGCTTTTGTCGCACGTAACGTGGCATTGACCAGAAGGCTCTCCGAAAGAAAAAGTTTGGATGCCGCTGCGTAAAAATCGGTGCCACGATCGGATCGGCCGCCGATTAGCCGGATCACTTGTCCCCGATCGGCGCGCTTGTGTTGCACGCCAACCGATATTTGCGGCAACCATGTATCCTGATCGTGAACTGCATCGCCCACAAGACGCAACTTGATGCCGTAGATGTCCTGGTTGAATTTAAAGTTCTGACCCAATCCAAGTGTGATTCCAGCATCTTCTGTATCGAAAGCCTGCCGTGCGTAGGACAGTTCCAGCCGGTCGTGGAGTCCAATTGCAAAGCCATAAGACTTGAGAGAAAAATCCGAAAGGCCGACATATGTGAAATGCGTGTTGGCGCCGATGCCGTCACGGCTGCCATAACCGGTAATCATGGCCCAGGTCGCAAGACCGCCCCCGCCGGCGCCCTCGACCTGGCTCGCTCCGCCGGTCGCGAGCAACCTCCCTCTGTCGAATATCGGTTCAGCCCGTCCGTTATCTTCGGCGGCGAAAGCTGCAACGCTCCAGGCAAATGTCGCAAGTGCTGTAGCTATCGAAAGTGCTCGGCTGTACATCACGTCTGTTCCAACAACAATTCGGCGGGATAAGTTTGAACCTACTGGGCGCCAGTTGCGCCTAGGTTAATGCCGAAATAAAACAGCGGTTTCGTTCGGCTATTGCTCGTTCAGATTCGTGGTTCTACAAACGCGCCATGCCCCTGCCCGCTCCCTCCATCGCTCGCGGCTATACCGGCGAGCCCTGCCCCGCCGCCTTCAACATCGCACGCTATTGTCTGGCGCGCGCGGCGAAGGAGACGCCGGACAAGATCGCGTTGATCGTCGTCGGCGACGCCGATGCGCCGCTGGAAAACGCCGAGCGCTGGACCTATGGCGCGCTCGACGAAGCGGTGTGCCGCGTGGCGGCAGGCTTGCTGGCGGAAGGTTTCGCGCCCGGCGAGCGATTGATGATCCGGATGCCCAATACGTCCGACTATGCGCTGCTCTTTTTCGGCGCGCTGGCGGCGGGAATCGTGCCGCTGCCTTCCTCCTCGCAACTCACGGCCGAGGAGGCCGATTTCCTGCTGTCGGACTCAGCCGCGTCCGCCGTAGCGCTCGCGCCCGGCATGACCATGCATACGAACGATGCAAAGGTGATCGACGCCGCCATGCTTGCGCGGCTGAAGGCGCACGCACCGCTCGCCGAATATGCGGATACGGCGGCAAACGACCCGGCCTTCCTCGTCTACACGTCGGGCACCAGCGGCAGCCCGAAAGGCGTGTTGCATGCGCATCGCAGCGCCTGGGGCCGGCGCCCGATGTACAAGGGCTGGTACGGCATCGAAGCCTCCGACACGATGCTCCACGCGGGCGCCTTCAACTGGACCTATACGCTGGGCGTCGGCCTCACAGACCCCTGGGCCAACGGCGCAACGACCGTCCTCTACAATGGCGAAAAGGACGTGCAGGTCTGGCCGAAGCTGATGGAGAAAACACATGCCACGCTCTTTGCCGCCGTGCCGACGCTTTATCGCCAGATTCTGAAATATTGCGATCTCGCGGCGCATGACATTTCCGCTCTGCGCCACGGCCTGACGGCCGGCGAGGCGCTGTCGCCGGCCTTGCTCGACCACTGGCGTGCCGCGACCGGCAAGGAACTCTACGAGGCGCTGGGCATGTCGGAATGCTCGACTTACGTCTCGACCGCGCCGGGAATGGAAATTCGCGCGGGCAGCCCCGGACGTCCGCAACCCGGACGCTGCGTTGCGGCTTTACCTGTGGAGGGTGGCTCGGAGCCGTTGCCTGCAGGCGAAGTCGGTTTGCTCGCCGTCCACCGCTCGGATCCCGGCCTGATGCTGGGTTATTGGCGGCGTCCTGATGAAGAAGCGGAAGTCTATCGCGGTGAATGGTTCATCGGCGGCGATCTCGCGAGCTTCGATGCCGATGGAAATATGCACTATCACGGCCGTGCCGACGACCTGATGAATGCGATGGGCTACCGCGTCTCACCGCAGGAAGTCGAGGCGGCGCTCGCGACACATCCGGATGTGCAGGAAGTCGCCGTCACGGAGCTGAGGGTGCGGGACGATTTGTCGGTGATCGCCGCCTTTGTGGTTCCGAAGGAGGCTTCCGAACCGGACGCCGCTTCGATCCTCGGCTGGGCTGACGCGCGACTTGCAGCGTACAAAAGGCCGCGCGAAGTCGTGTTCGTCAGCGGATTGCCGCGTACTGCCAACGGCAAGGTGATGCGCCGGGCGCTCGCGCGAAGCTAGTGGTGGTAGCGATAGGCGACCGGACGTTCCCGCGGCAGGAAATCCGGCAACCGCTCCTCCATCATCGGCTCGGGTTTCGGCTCGGCGGCGAACGTGACCTGTATTTTCTGGAAGCGCTCGACAAGCGACGCCGTCGCCGTCACCGGGTTTGCATCGAGCACCCAGACGCAGAGAAAAAATCCCCCAACAATGCCCATCAGAAAATTAGACACGGGGCCCTGATCCTCCTCATTCGCTACGCAACAATATTAAAATCTTGCGCAGCGAATTAAAAAACACAAGCAAAATCAATGGGTTGTGTCAAAAAGATACAGCGAAATGGTTAATCGGCAATCGCGTCATGCGCGACACGCACGGTTTCCGGGGGTTCGCGGCCCGCGAGGCTCACCATAACGATCGTCAGTGTAGCGACGATAAAGCCCGGCAGAATTTCATAGAGGTCGAAAATGCCGCCTGTGAGCTGTTTCCAGACGATTACGGTGACGGCGCCCGCGATCATACCGGCAAGTGCGCCGTTGCGCGTCATGCGGCCCCAGAAGAGCGACAGGATCACCACCGGACCGAACGCCGCGCCGAAGCCCGCCCAGGCATAGGCGACGAGCGCCAGCACCGTGCTGTCGCGGGCAAGCGCCATCAGGATTGCCGCCAGCGAAATGGCCACCACCGACAGCCGGCCGACGGTCAGCAATTCACGCGCCTCGGCTTTCGGCCGGAAGATGCGCTTCCAGAAATCTTCGGCGATGACGCTCGACGAAACGAGAAGTTGAGAGGAAACCGTGCTCATCACCGCAGCGAGAACGGCGGCGAGCAGTACCCCGGCGACAAGTGGGCTGAACAAGGCTTGCGACAGAGCAAGGAAAACGGTTTCCGGATTTGCGAGCGGCGCGGCGGCGAAATATCCGATCCCGGCAATTCCGGTCGCTATGGCGCCGTAAAGCGCCAGCACCATCCATGTCATGCCGATCAGCTGCGCGCCCGGCAACGCCGCCTCGTCGCGGATTGCCATGAAGCGCGCCAGAATATGCGGCTGGCCAAAATAGCCGAGGCCCCACGCCATCAGCGAGACGGCGCCGACCAGGCTGATGTCGTGAAAGACGTCGAGAACGCCCTCGGGACCCGCGGTGGCGGCCCCTGCCAGCGCGGCCTCGAACCCGCCGGCCGCCGACATCGCGACCGCCGGCACGATCAGCAGCGCGAGGAACATCATCACCCCTTGCACCGTGTCGGTCCAGCAGACGCCGAGAAAGCCGCCGATGGCGGTGTAGCTGAGAATGCTGAATGCGCCGATGGCCAGCGCCCAGTGATAGTCGAGGCCGAAAACCTGCTCGAACAGGATGGCGCCTGAAACGAGCCCGGCCGATGTGTAGATCGTGAAGAATACCAGAATGACGAAAGCGCTCGCGACGCGCAGCACACGGCTCTCGTCGGCAAAGCGGTTCTCGAAATAGTCGGGCAATGTCAACGCATCGCCCGCCGCTTCCGTATAGCGCCGGAGCCGCCGCGCGACGAAGCGCCAGTTGAGGAGAGCTCCCGCAACCAACCCCACCGCGATCCAGACCTGGTTGAGGCCGTAGAGATAGACAGCGCCCGGCAGACCGAGCATCAGCCAGCCGCTCATGTCGGAGGCGCCCGCCGAAAGGGCCGCCACCCAACGGCCAAGCTGCCGGCCGCCGAGAATGTAGTCCTTGAGATTGTTGGTGATGCGGTAGGCCGCCACGCCGAGCCCCAACATCGCCACAAGATAGACCGCAATGGTCAGCGGCAACGTCGCGCTCATCGGGTTCTGAGCCAGCCGATGGCAGATGCGACAATGGCGAGCGCCGGCAAGGCAAGCACCAGCCAGCTTTCGACAGTCAATCCACCGAACATCGGGCCCCCTTTCGCGGGGAGCCCTACATCGGAGGCAGCCCGCCTGCCCGACTTAGCCAGCTAAGGTTGCGATGATCAAGAGATTCGCCGGGCTCGGATGTCCCTGTGGCGACGGTCTGGATGCCACGGTCGCGGTGAACGCCCGCATACTGGCCCTTGTGGCCGCGCGGTCGCTCGCTGCGATACTCCGTCGGAAGATGGTCGTGAGCCGCAGCAATCTTGCTGCTGAAGCCGAAGGCGGCTTCAGTCGGATTGATCCCATAGGTCCATGTACAGGCCAGGAAGCCCAGGATGAAACCTGCGACGAGTTTTCCCACGACATGTTCTTCCGTTGCTCGCGGAGCAACATTCGGGGAAATTATGGACACTCATGCTTAATGAAGCGTAACCGGCAATCGACAGACGCAGCCACCTCAGAGCGATTGGCCGTCATCGACCGTGAACAGCGAACCGGTGATGAAACGTCCGTGGTCGGACACCAGCAACAGCAGCGTCCCGTCGAGGTCTTCCTCGACCCCGAGCCGCCGCCGCGGCCAGCTTTTGATCTGTTTCTGTCCGCCCTCGGTGCCGAACCAGTCGGAATTGAGTTCAGTCTCGATGAAACCCGGACACATGGCGTTGACGTTGATCTGGTGACGCGCCCATTCCTTGGCGAGCGACCGGGTCATCATCCCGACGGCCGCTTTGGTCATGCAGTAGATCGTCAGGCCCGGCAAAACCGTGTGGGCGCCGATCGAGGCGATGTTGACGATGCGGCCACCCGCGCCGCGCGCCATCATCGACCTGCTTGCCGCCTGCGCCATGAAAAACGCCCCGCGCACATTGGTGTCGAACATCGTGTCGAAGCCTTCGGGCGTCACCTCGGCCGGAAGCGCCTGCACGTTCATGCCCGCATTGTTGATGAGGATGTCGACGGGTCCGAGTGTGCCTTCGGCCTCCGCCATGCAGGCCGCGATGCTGGCTGGATCCGTGACGTCGAGCGTGATTGCGGCCGCCGTGCCGCCCATCGCCTCGATCTCGGATTGGAGAGCGGTGAGCCGTTCGACACGCCGCCCGGTGATGGCGACCTTAGCGCCCGCCTTCGCCAATACCAGCGCGAAGCGCCTGCCGAGCCCACTGGTCGCACCGGTCACCAGCGCCACCTTGCCGCTGAGATCGTAATCCGGAAGCCTGACTTCGGTTGTCTCGCCCATCGCGCTATCGCCTCCAGCCATTTGATTTTGCAGGACTCTTCGCAAGCGCCGCCGATCCCGTCAAGAAGCGGCCCCGTCGAGCCTTGCGGCCCCTGCGTTCCCGGCCGCATAATCGCCCATCGGAAACGCACGACGGAGGCTGGAAATGCAACTCGATGTCGTCTCGGATACGGTCTGCCCGTGGTGCTATATCGGCAAGAAGCGTCTCGACCAGGCGCTGGCGATGCATGGCGGTAACAATATCGTACTGGCCTGGCGCCCCTTCCAGCTCGACGCATCGATCCCCGAAGGCGGCGTCGACCGCAAGGCCTACATGGAAAAGAAGTTCGGAACCGAGCGGGCAAAGGAAGTCGGCAACACCATTCGCGACTTCGGTGCGGCGGTCGGCATCGCATTTCGTTTTGATCGTATCGAGCGCTCGCC
>PHEO01000274.1 GCA_002841195.1 Alphaproteobacteria bacterium HGW-Alphaproteobacteria-11 | reverse complement strand
GATGCGCTGATGCGCCTGCCGATGATCTGGCGCCCCGCGAAATCGGCGAAGGTGGCGCCCGCCGCCGTCGGCAAGCCCGTCGGCCAGGTCGATCTCGCGCCGACCTTCTGCGAAATCGCCGGCCTGCCCGTGCCCGAATGGATGCAGGGCAAGCCGATGCCGAAGACCGATGCCGAAGGCGAAGCCCAGGGCCGCGAACGCGTCTTCACCGAATGGGATTGCAAACATGTCGACGGCACGACGGTCGGCCTGCGCACCATCTACCGCGACGGCTACACCATCACCGCCTGCCTCCCCGGCACGATCCACGACGGCACGGAAGGCGAGCTCTACGACCACAAGGAAGACCCGCGGCAATACCGCAACCTCTGGAACGACCCGGCTTACGCCAAGTTGAAATCCGACCTGCTGGCCGACCTGAAAGACAGCCTGCCCCCCGTCCGCACCCCCCAACTCGAATGCGTCGCGCCGGTGTAAAAGCGCGGCAGTTGCCAGAAACGCACCCGCGCTGTATCCCGGAAGGCATCGAAGCAATCCCGCAAGGAAGCTCATGCCCTCCCCCACCCCCCGCATGATCGCCGAGAAAACCGGCGCCATCGGCTGGATGATTTTCAACAATCCCGAACGGCTCAACGCCGTCAGCCTCGACATGTGGCAGTCCGTGCCGGAAATCGTCGCTGCTTTCGACGCCGATCCCGGCATCCGCGTCATCGTGCTGAAGGGTGCGGGCGACAAGGCCTTCGTCGCCGGCGCCGACATTTCGCAATTCGGCGAGAGCCGCGCCTCGGCGGAGGGCGTCCTCGCCTACGAGCAGGCAACCGAACGCGCCTTCGACGCCATCGCCGAGGCACAAAAGCCCACCATCGCGATGATCGACGGCTATTGCATCGGCGGCGGTCTCGGCATCGCGCTGTCCTGCGACCTGCGCTTTGCATCCGAACACTCCACCTTCGGCATCCCGGCCGCGAAGCTCGGCCTCGCCTATGCCGCATCCGGCACCGGCCGCCTGGTCCATGTCGTCGGCCCCGCTTTCGCCAAGGAAATCTTCTTCACCGCCCGCCGCTTCACAACCGATGAGGCGCTCGCCATGGGCCTCGTCAACCGCGTCACCGCGCCCGCCGAACTCGAAGCCCTCACCCGCGACACCTGCGCCACAATCGCCGAAAACGCCCCGCTGACGGTCGCCACCGCCAAAGAGGTCGTCGACGAATTCACCAGGGCGCCCGGCAATTTCGACGCCGCGAAATGCGACGCGCTGATCGCGCGCTGTTTCGCCAGCGACGACTACAAGGAAGGCCGCGCCGCTTTCATGGAAAAAAGAAAACCGAAATTCATCGGCAAATAAAAACAACAACACGACAGGGAGCAACGAAAATGGGACGTCTCGACGGCAAGGTCGCCATCATCACCGGCGGCACCAGCGGCATCGGCCGCGGCACGGTCGATCTTTTCCTGAAGGAAGGCGCGAAGGTCGTCGCCGCCGACCTGCAGGACCACAAGGGCGAGGCGATGGAGCGCGACCTCGGCGCGAACTTCTCCTATTGCCGCGCCAATGTCGCCCATGAAGACGAGATGAAAAATCTCGTCGCCCACACGGTGAAGAAATTCGGCAAGCTTGATGTGCTCTTCAACAACGCCGGTTATGGCGGCGTCGGTGGCGAGCTGCACGAAATCGACATGAACGGTTTCGACGAAACCGTCGGCGTACTGCTGAAAGGCGTCGTGCTCGGCTACAAATATGCGGTGCCGCACATGACGGCGCAGAATTCCGGCTCGATCATCTCCACGGCGTCGGTCGCCGGCCTGCAGGCGGGCTACGGGCCGCTGGTCTACTCAGCCTGCAAGGCAGCGGTACATCACTTCTCGCGTTGCGCCGCCTTGCAGCTCGCGCCGCATTTCGTCCGCTCCAACGCAATCTGCCCCGGCGGCATCGCCACCTCGATCTTCGGTTCGGGTCTCGGCCTCGGCACCCAGGTTGCCGATCAGTTCGCCGAGGTGATGAAAACCCATCTGGCGAAAATCCAGCCGACGCCGCGCTCCGGCCTGCCGGAAGACATCGCCAATGCCGCGCTCTTCCTCGCCAGCGACGAATCCACCTTCGTCACCGGCCAGACCATCGCCGTCGATGGCGGCCTCACCGCCGGCCCGATGGCGACGCTTGGCAAGCGCATCGACTTCGAGAAAGTCATCGGCGATTTCCTCGCCGAGCTCCCGGAGGATGCGAAAAAACCGGCCTGACTACTCGCCGAGGCTCCGGTCCGGCTTGCCGATGCGCAGCACCGTGTCGGTCGCGCAATTGAACGTGGCCGCATGTTCGTCCGCCGCCGCGCGCGCCAGCGCGTTGGCGTCGGCATTTGCGCGCGCATCGACATAGGCGACGTGACAGGCCTCGGCGCCGATCTTCGACACCACCAGCACCTGCCCGTCATGGAAAGTGCCGTCGCCGCTGTCCGGCTGCGTGTGATAGCGCACGATGGTGGCAAACGCCTTGCCGTCCCTGCCGAGCCGCCATTCGAGCATCTTGCCCAGCCGGTTGAACGGGGCGAGCGTCTGGCCGGACAGCATTTTCTCGCGGTCCTGATCGTCGATCTCGATGTAGTAGCGCAAATCGCCTTCCACCACCGTCACGGTGTGATCGCCAAATGACGGGCAGACAAACCACGCCGCATTGGTGATTTCGTCTTCGACCATCATCGTGCAGTCGTCGATATCGATGCTGGAATATTGCGAAGTGGCCGCCCCCGCCGGCGCCGCCAGAAACAGGCCCGTCAGCACCGCAAGAACCGCCTGAATTCGCCTCATGCCGCCCTCCCTGCCGGTGAAATCATAAGTCTAGCAGCGGTCCCGATAGTGACAATGATTTGGCAATCTTGGCCCGCTAGCCTCAGGCCCATGAACGAACCCGCCGAAAAACCGCCCGTCGAGGGCGCCGAACGCCGCCTTTTCCGGCGCATCGGCGCACGCCTTGAGGGCCGTCTGGTCTTTGCCGGTGTCGATGCCGAATGCCTGGTCCACGACATGTCGGCCACCGGCGCGGTCGTCGAGGTTTCGCCGCTGCCCGCCCTCGGTGCCGAACTGGCGCTCGACGTGCCGGGCGTCGGCTTCGCCCGCGGCCATGCGCGGCGCTATC